>NZ_CP071612.1:2285909-2603181 GCF_017357245.1 Rhizobium bangladeshense
CGCGGCAAGCCTGCTTTTCTTCGTCGCCGTCAAATATATGCCGCTTGCCGACGTCTTCGCCATTTATTTCGTCGAGCCTTTCATGCTGACCGCCCTATCGGCCTTGTTTCTCGGAGAAAAGGTCGGCTGGCGGCGTTGGATGGCGATCGTCGTCGGTTTCGGCGGCGCGATGATCGTCATCCAGCCGAGTTACGAGATTTTTGGCCTGAAGGCGTTGCTGCCGGTGGCCTGCGCCTTTCTCTTCTCGCTCTACCTTTTCCTCAATCGCGCAATCGGCGAAGCTGATTCGCCGCTCACCATGCAGACGATGGCCGGCATCGGCGGAACGATTTTCATGGCGGCCGCACTTCTCGTCGGCAGCAGCGCCGGCAATGAGGATTTCACCATTTCCCTGCCCTCCTCCGGGCTCGGCCTTGCTCTGCTTCTCGCGCTCGGCTCCATCTCCGGGTACGCGCATATGCTGGTGGTTCGAGCCTTCCGGCTTGCACCTCTGTCGCTGCTTGCGCCGTTCCAGTATTTCGAGATCATCTCGGCTACGGTGCTCGGCTACGCGCTCTTCAACGACTTTCCCACCTTTTCCAAGTGGATCGGCATCTTCATTATCGTCGCATCGGGCCTCTTCATCATCTGGCGCGAGCGGCTGCAGGCAAGATCGCTAAAATCGTCGTGATTTCCGGAACTGGGAGTTAACTCCCCTTGTTGAGGGATCGTCAATTCGCCGTCGCTAAACCTGTCTCCGGCTTCATGACGAAGCCTGGAGTTAAAACATGAGCGAATTCCGTTTCGCTTTTCCGGCCTGTGTCGTGGCCGGCAAGCATCGGCTGACGGCCGAAGATATCGTGCTGCTGCGCAAACATGCCTTTCCGGAGGGGATCCGGACATCCCAGGATGTCGTTGCAATGTTGGCGCTCAACAATTCCTGTCCCGAAAAATGTGCCGAGTGGAACGCTTTCTTCGTGGAGCAGATCGCCGGCTTCATCGTCCACTACACTTATCCGCAGGGCTCGCTTGATGAAATCAACGTTGCCTGGATCATGCGCATGTTCACGACCGACGGTGTTGTCAATTCGGCGCTGGAACTCGAGCTCATTCTCCACGTCATGGAGATTTCAGCGAATGTTCCAGATGAGCTGAGAGCGCTTGCGCTCGACCAGCTTCGCCTGGCAATCACCGACGGCGTCGGCGGCTACCAACTGTCGCGCGCCGTCGACCGCAAGAACATCACACGCCAGGACGTCGATTTTACGATGCGCATTTTGAGAAGCATCGCCGCAGGCGGCGTCCTCGCCCTGTCGCCGGCCGAATATGGCGTCCTCCACCAGATCGAGCAAGCAACCCTGCCGGGCGCCAACCATCCGCACTGGGCTGGGATCATGGCCGCCGTCACGCTGCGCGATCGTCCCGAACCGCGGCGCAGCCGCTGGCTGCGCGTCGTCGACGACGAACCCGTCGCGAAAGCCGCCGTCGCCTGAGATATCAAGCCCGATTGTGCGTTCCGGTGTTTTATGCGTAAAACTCCGGGACGCATTTCTGGGTGGAGTCTCGATGTTCAAGAAAATCCTGATCGCGAATCGCGGCGAGATTGCCTGCCGCGTGATCAAGACCGCGCGCCGCATGGGCATTTCCACCGTTGCGGTCTTTTCGGATGCGGATCGGGATGCGCTGCATGTCGAGATGGCCGACGAGGCCGTCCATATCGGTCCCGCCGCAGCGTCGGAAAGCTATCTGGTTGCCGAAAAGATCATCGCCGCCTGCAAGGCGACCGGCGCCGAGGCGGTGCATCCCGGTTACGGATTTCTCTCAGAGCGTGCCTCTTTCTGCGCCGAGCTGGAAAAGCAGGGCATCGTTTTCATCGGCCCGAAGCCGAAGGCCATTATGGCGATGGGCGACAAGATCGAATCGAAAAAATTTGCCAAGGCGGCCGGTGTCTCCACGG
The DNA here is from genome assembly GCF_017357245.1 of Rhizobium bangladeshense. Classification (NCBI taxonomy): domain Bacteria; kingdom Pseudomonadati; phylum Pseudomonadota; class Alphaproteobacteria; order Hyphomicrobiales; family Rhizobiaceae; genus Rhizobium; species Rhizobium bangladeshense. The sequence continues at coordinate 2,287,846 of NZ_CP071612.1, forward strand.
TGCCCGGCCATCTCGGCGTGATCGAGGACGCCGCGCATGCCGAAACGATCGCTGGCGAGATCGGATATCCGGTCATGATCAAGGCGTCCGCCGGCGGCGGCGGCAAGGGCATGCGCATTGCCTGGAACGAGGTCGAGGTGCGCGACGGCTTCGAGCGCGCCCGTTCGGAGGCGAAGAGCTCCTTCGGGGACGACCGCGTCTTCATCGAGAAGTTCGTCGTTGAGCCACGCCATATCGAAATCCAAGTTCTGGCCGACGCGCATGGCAATGTCGTCTATCTCGGTGAGCGCGAATGCTCGATCCAGCGCAGGAACCAGAAGGTGGCGGAAGAGGCGCCCTCGCCTTTCCTCGACGAAAAGACCCGCAAGGCTATGGGCGAACAGTCTGTGGCGCTGGCGAAGGCCGTCGACTACCAAAGCGCCGGCACCGTCGAATTCATCGTCGATCGCGACCGCAACTTCTATTTCCTCGAAATGAACACCCGTCTGCAGGTCGAGCATCCCGTGACCGAACTCGTCACCGGAATTGATCTCGTCGAGCAGATGATCCGGATCGCGGCGGGAGAGCCGCTCGGATTCGGCCAGGAGGATGTCAGGCTCGACGGTTGGGCGATCGAGAGCCGACTCTATGCCGAGGATCCTTACCGCAACTTCTTGCCTTCGATCGGTCGCCTGACGCGCTACCGCCCGCCCGCGGAAGGCAGGACCGACAATATTGTCGTCCGCAACGATACCGGCGTCTTCGAAGGTGCCGAGATCTCGATGTATTACGACCCGATGATCGCCAAGCTCTGCACCTGGGCGCCGACGCGCAGCGAAGCGATAGAGGAAATGGGACGTGCACTGGACGGCTTCGTCGTCGACGGCATCGAGCACAATATTCCCTTCCTGTCGGCGCTGATGAAACATCCACGCTGGCGCGAGGGCCGGCTTTCCACCGGCTTCATTGCCGAGGAATATCCTGATGGCTTCGCGCCGATGAAGCCGGACCGGCAGGAGGAAGGCACGCTTGCCGCCATAGCGCTGTCTGCCTCGCTCATCGAAGCGAACCGCCGCGAACGTTTCGCCGATCGCCTGCGCGTCGCGACAGGCGCGCTGCGGGAGGATTGGGTGGTCAAAACAGGCGGGAGCTACGTCGCTGTCAGATTGCTCGATGGCCTCGTCACCATTCCTTTCGATATGGACATGGAGATCGAGGGCGTAAGCCGGAGCGTTGTCACCGATTGGAGACCGGGTGATCCGGTCTGGAGCGGCAAGGTCGGCGGCCAGGATATTGCCGCGCAGATCCGTCCTGTTCTCAACGGCCTGCGCATCGACTGGCAGGGACTGTCCGTCACCGTCAAGGTCTTCTCGCCGCGCCATGCGGAACTCGACAGGCTGATGCCCGTGAAGCTGCCGCCGGATACCTCCAAGCTCCTGCTCTGCCCGATGCCCGGCCTCGTCGTGTCCATCGCGGTCGCCGAGGGCCAGGAGGTCAAGGCCGGTGAAACGCTTGCGATCGTCGAGGCGATGAAGATGGAAAATGTTTTGCGCGCCGATCGCGATCTCGTCATCTCGAAGATCAATGCCGCGGCTGGTGAAAGCCTGGCTGTCGACGCCGTCATCATGGAATTCGCTTGAGCCCGGCTCGCCGGCCATGTCAAGCTTGGCCGATAAAGACAGTTGGGCACCGACAAATCAGCAGGAGATAGGACGATGGACGTTCGCGCCGCCGTAGCCGTTCAGGCCGGAAAACCGCTTGAAGTGATGACCGTGCAGCTCGATGGCCCGAAGGCCGGCGAAGTGCTGGTGGAGGTCAAGGCGACCGGCATCTGCCACACCGACGATTTCACCCTGTCGGGCGCCGATCCTGAGGGGCTGTTTCCGGCCATCCTCGGCCATGAGGGCGCCGGCATCGTCGTCGATGTCGGCCCGGGTGTGACCTCGGTCAAGAAGGGCGACCACGTCATTCCGCTCTATACGCCGGAATGCCGCGAATGTTATTCCTGCACGTCCCGCAAGACCAATCTGTGCACCGCGATCCGCGCCACTCAGGGTCAGGGCGTCATGCCGGACGGTACCTCGCGCTTCTCGATCGGCAAGGACAAGATCCATCACTATATGGGCTGCTCGACCTTTGCCAATTACACGGTGCTGCCGGAGATCGCGCTTGCCAAGATCAACCCGGACGCGCCCTTCGACAAGGTCTGCTACATCGGCTGCGGCGTCACCACCGGCATCGGCGCCGTCATCAATACGGCCAAGGTCGAGGTCGGATCGACGGCGATCGTCTTCGGGCTCGGCGGCATCGGTTTGAACGTCCTGCAGGGCCTGCGCCTGGCCGGCGCCGACATGATCATCGGCGTCGATATCAACCCGGACCGCAAGGCCTGGGGCGAGAAGTTCGGCATGACGCATTTCGTCAATCCGAAGGAGGTCGGCGACGACATCGTTCCCTATCTGGTCAACATGACCAAGCGCAATGGTGACCTGATCGGCGGCGCCGACTACACCTTCGACTGCACCGGCAACACCAAGGTCATGCGCCAGGCGCTGGAGGCCTGCCATCGCGGCTGGGGCAAGTCGGTCATCATCGGCGTTGCCGGCGCCGGCCAGGAAATCTCGACGCGGCCGTTCCAGCTGGTGACCGGCCGCAACTGGATGGGCACGGCCTTCGGCGGCGCCCGCGGCCGCACCGACGTGCCGAAGATCGTCGACTGGTACATGCAGGGCAAGATCCAGATCGATCCTATGATCACCCACACCATGCCGCTCGAAGACATCAACACGGGCTTCGAGCTGATGCACAAGGGTGAAAGCATCCGCGGCGTGGTGGTGTATTGATGGCTGCAGCCAACTACGGGGTCGATCTCAGGACGCTCGATGAACTCTCCGCACGAGATCTTTACGATCTCATGAGGATGCGCGTCGATGTCTTTGTCGTCGAACAAAACTGCCCGTATCCGGAACTCGATGGCAAGGATATCGATGCTCTGCATCTGCGGCTGCTGGAGGGCGCCGAACTCCTGGGCGCGGCGCGAATCCTGAAACCGTACGAGTCGCAGGATCCGTCGAAGATCGGCCGCGTCGTCGTCTCGCCTGCCCATCGCGGCAAGCGGCTGGGCGATGCATTGATGCGCGAAGCGATCACCGCCTGCGAGCAGCTTTATCCGGCAAATCCGATTGTCTTGTCGGCGCAGGCCCATCTGCGCCGCTTTTACGAATCCTTCGGCTTTGTCGGGACATCGCAGGAATATCTGGAAGACGGCATTCCCCATATCGATATGATCAGACAGCCGGCTAGTCAGCCTGCATGAGGATTTCGCAATGATCTATGTCGACGCCGATGCCTGCCCGGTGAAACCGGAAATCCTGAAGGTGGCCGAACGCCACGGTCTCGAAGTCACCTTCGTCGCCAATTCCGGGCTGCGCCCGTCCCGCGATCCGATGGTCCACAACGTCATCGTCTCCAACGCCTTCGATGCCGCCGACAACTGGATCGCCGAACGCGTGGGCGCAGGTGACGTCGTCGTTACTGCCGACGTGCCGCTTGCTGTGCGCTGCGTCGCGACCGGCGCCTTCGTCAGCGGCCCCACGGGACGTGTCTTCGACGAGACCAATATCGGCATGGCGAGCGCCATGCGCGATCTCGGCGCGCATCTGCGTGAAACCGGCGAGAGCAAGGGTTACAACGCCGCCTTCAGCCCGAAAGACCGCTCGCGTTTCCTTGAAACCTTCGATCGCCTCTGCCGCCGTGCCAAGAATCTTTCCGGCGGACAGCCATGATCCCTTCCGGAAGACCGCAAGAAACGGGTGGAATGGTGGCCAACGCGATTCGTATCTTGAAGACAGCCGTTCTCTCCATGATATAGGCACTATCGCAGACGACTGCGGCATCCCCAGGATGCAACCGTCGCGGGGACGGCCTCGCTCTTGACAAGGAGAGTCGCATGGCCTGGTTTCTGCTTTTTCTCGCCGGTCTTTTCGAATGTGGCTGGGCGATCGGCCTTAAATACACAGATGGTTTCACGCGGCCGCTGCCGACAGCGCTGACCGTCATATCGATGGTCGTCAGCATCGTGTTGCTCGGTCTGGCGGTGAAGCACCTGCCGATCGGCACCGCCTATGCGGTCTGGACCGGCATCGGCACGGTCGGCACCGTGATATTGGGAATCTGGCTGCTCGGTGACCAAACAAGTATCTCCCGTCTTGCCTGCATCACGCTGATCGTCGCCGGCATCACCGGCCTCAAACTCACCGCCTGACCCCGGAAATGCTGCGGGGCGCCGAAGCGCCCCGCAATCAATGTCAGTTTCAAGCCGTCTTGCGGTTATCGACCGCCAAAGCGCCGGGACCGGAGAAGAACAGGTAGAGGAACACGAAGCAGAACAGGATTGCGGCGTCGCCCTGATTGACAGCCGGGAAGAAGCTGTTCGGAGCATGCGCCATGAAATAAGCGACCGCCATTTGGCCGGCCAGCAGGAAGGCGACCGGACGCGTCAGCAGGCCGACCAGAATCAGGAGACCGCCGATAAGCTCCAGAAGAGCGGCGAAAAGCATCAATGGCGGCAGCGGGCCTGACATCTGCGAAGCCGGGAAACCGAAAAGCTTCATCGTACCGTGCTCGATGAACAGTAGCGCGGTCATGATTCTGAGAGCGGCCAGCCCATAGGGGCGATAGGCAGAAAGACGCTCGAAAGTTGACATTAAATCCCTCCTTTAAAAGAATAAGAGCCGAGCGTTAGCTTGTCCCCGGCGCGGATTGAACACACGGATCACTGACGGCCGTTCACATTTTCGACAGGAGGTAAACACTTGACCGGACGGTTTTATTCATCGGCCAATGTCAAAGCGGAATGTTGTCGTGTTTCTTCCAGGGATTGGCGAGGTCCTTGTTGCGCAGCATCTTCAGGCCGCGCGCCAGCCGCCGCCGGGTCGAATGCGGCATGATCACCTCGTCGACATAACCGCGTTCTGCAGCGACGAAGGGCGAGAGGAACCTGCCCTCGTACATTTTCGTGTGGGCAGCAATCTTCTCCGGATCGGCGATATCCTTGCGGAAGATGATCTCGACCGCGCCCTTGGCGCCCATCACCGCGATCTGCGCCGTCGGCCAGGCATAATTCAAGTCGCCCCGCAGATGTTTTGACGCCATCACGTCGTAGGCGCCGCCAAATGCCTTGCGGGTGATGACGGTGAGCTTCGGCACGGTCGCCTCCGCATAGGCGAAGAGCAGCTTGGCGCCATGCTTGATCAGGCCGCCATATTCCTGCGCCGTGCCCGGCAGAAAGCCCGGCACGTCGACGAAGGTGACGATCGGAATGTTGAAGCAGTCGCAGAAACGCACGAAGCGCGCCGCCTTGCGTGAGGCGTCGCTATCGAGCACGCCGGCCAGCACCATCGGTTGGTTAGCGACAAAACCGACGGTGGAGCCTTCGACGCGACCGAAGCCGCAGACGATGTTTTTGGCGAAGCTCTCCTGGATTTCGAAGAAGTCTCCCTCGTCCGCGACCTTACGGATCAATTCCTTGATATCATATGGCTTATTGGCGCTCGCTGGCACCAGTGTATCCAGCGAATTATCAATGTCGGTCACCGATTGGTAACATTCGATCTCAGGCAGCGGCGATGTGTTCGATTGCGGTAGGAAATCAATCAGCCGGCGCACCTGCAGGAGTGTATCGACATCATTGTCATACGCGCCGTCGGTAATCGATGAGCGTGTCGTGTGCACCGTGGCGCCGCCAAGCTCCTCAGCTGTCACAGTCTCGTTGGTCACCGTCTTCACCACGTCGGGACCGGTGACGAACATGTAGGAAGTGTCGCGCACCATGAAGATGAAATCGGTCATGGCAGGTGAGTAGACGTCGCCGCCAGCGCAGGGGCCCATGATGACCGAGATCTGTGGAATGACGCCAGAGGCGAGCACATTGCGCTGGAAGACCTCGGCATAACCGCCAAGTGCCGCCACGCCCTCCTGGATGCGGGCCCCGCCTGCATCGTAGATGCCGACGATCGGCGCGCGGTTCTTCAGCGCCATGTCCTGCACCTTCATGATCTTCTCGGCATGCGCTTCCGAAAGCGAACCGCCGAAGACGGTGAAGTCCTTGGCGAAGACGAAGACCGTACGGCCATTGACCGTACCCCAGCCGGTGACCACACCATCGCCGGCGATACGGCTCTTGTCCATGCCGAAATCGGTCGAGCGATGTTCGACGAACATATCGAACTCCTCGAAGGAGCCCTCATCGAGGAAGAGGTCGATGCGTTCGCGCGCCGTCAGCTTGCCGCGTTTGTGCTGAGCATGGATGCGCTCCTTGCCGCCGCCGAGACGGGCAACGCCGCGGCGGCGTTCCAGTTCTTCGAGAATTTCCTTCATGTGATCTCCCCTCGCCGCTCCTTGTTCGACATGCCTCAGCGGCTGCGTCCGCTGAGCGAGAATACCGAGCGTATCCGTGCAGCCACATCCTCGGCGATGATTTCGTCGGCGAGCTTCGGATCGGCGGCCATGCTGGTCACGTCGAAGGCGCTGACGGCAATGACCGAGCCATCCTCGACCGAAGCCGCGTCGACGCTGATCTTGGCGAGGTTGCGGTCCTTCTGAAAACCGAGGCCTTTCTGGATGGAAACCACGCGGATCGTCAGCACCACCCGCGGCAGAACGGTGTCTCGCACGGTGGCGTTGATCGCGGCATTGACACGGTCATTGATCCCCGAAAGCAGTTCGGCCGGCATGTTCGGGCCTGAGAGAACGACGGCGCTTCGAACATCGTAAAGCGGGGCCCCCGGCTTATTGGCCGAGAGGCTGACGCAGGCCGTAAGCGCAATACAGATGAGTGCGGCCCGGCAGAAACACGACCTCAGCCAAATCATTGCAAATCCCGCACTCCCCATTGGAGTCGCAGATTTCGTCATAATGCCTGGGAAGGCAATATGTTTCAGGCGCTTAGGGCGAAAAAAACATCGGCTGCAGCTTTGAACTCGACGAAGCGCTTAGCCCGCCGCTCATCGGCCTCCTCATCGCGCCCCCAATGCTCGATCGTCCAGTCTTCGTCGAGATGGGCAAGCGACCATACCTCCTCCATCGTCAGCCGGCCCTCGGCCAAGGCAAGCGCCAGGATCGCCGAGCCGGTCAGCGTCGTGATCGTGTGAAGGGCCGCTAGCGCCATCGGGTTCTGATGCCGCGCGAGCGTGACCGCAAAGGCGGCGGTCGCCTCGCGTGGCTGTTCGTGATGCATGATACCTTCGACGAGGATGAAGCGGGCGCCAAGATCGCTGGCGGCCCAGTCGATAACAGGATCCCACCGCTCGGCCTGGCGCTCGACCAGCCGCTCCGGACCTTCGGCGCGGTAACAGATCAGATCGCTCGAGGAAAAGCGCAGTATGTCCTCGAAGATCGCCTGCGTATTGGTGGCAATGCCGTCGATTGCGGTATTGACGAGCCTTGTCACCGGCATGGTGACAGGGTCGATGACCTCGGCCTGCGCGTTCCACTCAGCAGCGACGAGCCGGGCAAGCGCCTCTGTCGGGACTGCGAGAACCAGCCGTGCCGGCGTGCGCACCAGCTTGCCGTCGAGCGTGATTGCAAAACCGCCCTCGTGCTCGGCAATCGCGACATCGACATAGAAACGCTTCGGCAGCGGCTTCTTCATCTGGATCTGCGCGCGGCGGATGGGATCGGGGTGGCTCAGGCCTTCGGAAAGATCGTTTAGAAGATCGCGCATGGCGTCACCTCAGGAAAAATGGCGCAAGATCTCGTTCGGATGATAGGCGATCGCATCGGCGCCGCTGGCGATCAGCTCATCCACGCTGGCATAGCCCCAGGCAACACCGATCGCTTTTGCGCCGGCAGCCTTTGCCATTTGCATATCGTAAACCGCATCGCCAATGACAATGGTGTCGGCGGCATTCGTTCCGGTTTCGTCGCAGCATTCCGTCACCATGGCCGGATGCGGTTTGGAGGGGCAATCGTCGGCGGTGCGCGCAACGACAAAATGCTTGTCGAAGCCGTGCGTTTCCATCACGAGGTTCAGCCCGCGCCGGGATTTACCCGTCACCGCGCCGATCAGCAAATCCTCGCGGCCGCTGATCGCGTCGATCATCTCGCGAATGCCGGCAAACAGCGGCTCTTTGTATTCAAGGTCCCTGCGCACGATCGTAAACAGCGATTTGTAATGCGCTGTCATGTCGATATCCTCCTGCTCGACATGCGGCCTGCCTTGCATGCGGGCGATGGCGATATCCAGCGACAGGCCGATAATGGCTTTGGTGTGCTCAAACCGAGGCTCCGCCTTGCCGAACTTCTCGAAGGTGCGTCGCATCGTTTCGTGGATCAGCCCGGCACTGTCGACCAGCGTGCCGTCGCAATCGAAGAGAGCCAGCTTCATGCTTCATCGTCCAGGATGGGAGCCGTATTTTCGTCGAAACCGAGCAGGTTCCAGGTCTGCACCATATGCGGCGGCAAGGGCGCGGTCACGCGCAACCGTCCACCCGAGGGATGAGGGATGTCGATATGGCGGGCATGCAGGTGCAGCCGCTTCTGGATACCGCCCGGAAAATCCCAGTTTGGATCATCGTCGAAATATTTGGGATCGCCGATGATCGGATGGCCGATGTGCAGGGCATGGACACGAAGCTGGTGCGTGCGCCCAGTATAGGGCTCCATCTCCAGCCAGGCGAGACGTTGCGCCGCCGTCTCGACGATGCGGTAGTAGGACACTGCATGATCGGCGCCGTCTTCGCCATGCTTGGCAATGCGCATGCGGTCGCCGTCAACCGTAGGCTCCTTGACGAGCCAGGTCGAGATCTTGTCCTCACGCTTGCGCGGCACGCCCTTGACCAGCGACCAGTAGGTCTTCTTGGTATCGCGCTCGCGGAAGGCGGCCGTCAGCTTCTGCGCGGCACCCCGGGTGCGAGCGATGACGAGTACGCCGGAGGTGTCGCGGTCGAGGCGGTGGACGAGCCGTGGCTTCTCACCCTTCGGGCTGGTCCAGGCTTCGAGCATTTGGTCGATATGTCTGGCGACGCCGGAGCCGCCCTGTACCGCAAGGCCTGCCGGCTTGTTGAGGACGATCACCTTTTCGTCTTCGTGCAGCACCATGCGTGACAGGAGGTCGAAATCCGTGGAGTGCTTCAGATCCTTGCCGGCGATCGGCCCGGCTTTCAGCTTGGCGTCGACATCGAGCGGCGGCACGCGCACCGTCTGGCCGGGCTGCACGCGTGCATCCGATTTCACGCGCCCGCCGTCAACGCGGATCTGGCCGGAGCGCAGCAGCTTCTGCAGCGGCCCGAATCCGAGCCCCGGAAAATGCACCTTGAACCAGCGATCGAGCCGCATGCCCGCCTCATCAGGTTCAACTTTGATATGTTCTATGCCAGCCATGATTAGTCTTTCGGAAATTGCAGCGCGGGCCAAGCCGGCGTTCTTGCCGCAGCCTTAGAGCATTTTCATGCAAAACGGAAACCGGAATCAGACCAAGGCACGCATGATGGCGAGGCCCGCGAAGACTGCCACCATCGAAAGGCCGACGCTGGCTGCCACGTAGATGCCGCCGGCAACAGCCTCGCCGCGCTCGAAGAGCGAGATGGCGTCGAGCGAAAAGGCCGAGAAGGTGGTGAAGCCGCCGAGAAAGCCGGTGATCAGCAGCAGGCGCAGTTCCAGCGAGGCATTGAACTTCCGCGCGATCAGTTCAGCCAAGACGCCGATGACGAAACAGCCGACGACATTGACGGCGAGAGTGCCCCAGGGGAATGCCGGCCCCATAAGCCTCAGCGCCCATTGGCCGACAAAATATCTGAGGAGGGAACCGATGGCGCCACCGACGGCGACGAGGAGAGCCTGGATCATGGGCGGGATATCCCAGTTTGAGCGATCGTGACGGAATAAATTCTTTCAATTCAGTAAAATGCCAGCGGTTTTCTTATGCCCGTGCCAAGATCCTGTCGATACTGTGCCGGCATGACCCAGCTCCTGTCCATTTCGGCAAGCACCGCCGCCATTGCTTTGGAATCGCTGAGAATACCGCAGCGTGTTGCGACGAGCACCGCCGCGCGCGAAGCGCGACGTCTCGCCGACCGGCAATTGAGGGCCGAAGGCACTGAGGGGATCGACGATCCCGCCAGCATTATCCAGTCGACGGAAGTAGCACTCGACCTGATGGAAAAGGGCAATCGCCAGCCCCAGGCAGGTCTCAAGCAGGCACTGCAATCCTACGAGGACGTCTGAGGCAATCGCCATTCCGGCGAAAAACCCTCCCCGCGGGCCTCTCTGCGTCAACCGGCCCGTGCTCACTTGCCTTGTGCCGAAAGTACCTGCAGCACCAGGTCGACCTTACCGGCCTTTTCGAAGGTCAGCGTCACCGGCACTGTGTCGCCCTGCTTAAACGGCGTCTTTACCTTCTGGAACATGAGATGCAGATTGCCGGGCTCCAGCTTCACTGTTTCGCCCGCGGCAATGGCGATGCCGTCCTTCAATTGGCGCATCCGCATGACATTGTCCTTGGTCACCATCTCATGGATCTGAACCTCGCCTGCGGCCGGCGACGCTACCGATAGCAGTCGATCATCCATCTTGCCGTTGTTTTTCACGGTGAAAAACCCACCGCCGACCGGCTGGCCCGGCAGCATCGCCTTGGCGAAGGCGCCGGAGATCTCAAGATCGCCGGCCTTGGCGGTTTCGTTAGGCGGCGCTGTCGATGTCGCTGACATCTCCATGCCGGTATTACCGGTCATGTCCATCCCGGCCATGTCGTCGTGGTCATGCCCGTGACCCTCCCTAGCAACAATCTTCAGGAGAGGCGCCGGACTTTTAAGGTTATGCGCATCGCCACCTTCCCTAGCCACCTGATCCCAAGCCTCGACCGCGTCGCCGCACATCTGCGTCACCGGAAAGGCAAGAAAGGTCCCGGCCTCGACGCCAGAAACCTTACCTTGAATGACGAAAGTATCGTAGAAATCGTCGGAAAGATTGCCGCTCTTCCAGCGTATCTCGACCGCACCGGCCTTCACCTTGTCGCCGTGATTGTCGTAGGTCTTCTGGTAATCGCCCTTGAGCACTTCGAGTTCCCATCCCGCTTTCGGCTGCGGCTTGGCGAAAACGAAGCCTTCCGGAAGCTTGACCCGCACTTCCGTGGTCGCCTTGCCGTCACAACCATGCGGCACCTGCAGCGTGGCAAGAATGGTGCTGTCCTGCGTCGCCTGCTTGTCGAGGAAGCTCACATGCGCTTCGGCGCCGGCAAAGGCAGTTGCGGAAATCAGGGTGGCAAGCCCAAACGTCTTGATTGTTTTCATCGGAAATCTCCTCGCCGGCTGCGAACTTCTTTGGGACGAACCGGCATGCTGCGTCATGGATTAGGAGGCAGATCAGGCGAGGATGGGAGGCGCGCGGGAATTCGGGCGGCTGACGGTGCCTGCCCCGGCAATCGCGGCTGTTTCGATCGGTGAATTGGTCAGCGAGGCGAGCTTGCGCTCCAACCATGAACCTTCATCCGGCGTCGGCAGGATCACCGAGGCGGACAGCCGGCAGGCTTCGCAATTCGGCTTGAAAACAACGGTCTTGCCGTGGGCCTCCTTTACGGTGACGCAGAGCGAGGCAAAGGTGCCGTCTGGCAGCATATAGGCCGCAGCATCATAACCATCGGAAGCGGCAGCCTGCGGCACCTGATGGGCAAAGCCGAGCAAAAGCAGGCTCAATGCGCAAAGCATGCGCAGGAAGAGCGTCGCTTTCAGTCCGGTCCGCCGCATGAGATCCCCTTCAACAGCATGTCGCGATAGCCGGTTTCCTTGCCGAATGCAAAAGCAGATTTGCCTCAGATCCCGGCTTGCACCTGAGTATGGCGACAAAAATTTGTCAGGTCACGACATTTGGTCTTGCCAAGCGCCACACCCGCCGGATAATTGCGCCAACCCTGTTGGGAGAATCCGGTGCTTTTGCCACCGGTGCCGAAGGAGCAACCGCCCCGGAAACTCTCAGGCCAAAGGACCAGCAAGGGGCAGACGGAACTCTGGAGAGAAGCGTTCTCGAAACGCTCGCCGAAGGGATAACAATCTCAGGCGTCAAGGACAGAGGGGCTCAGGAGAGAAGCGCGCAGCCGCGCCTTCAGATTTGAGCCCGCGCCTTTTCAACAAGGCGCAAACCCCGGAGGCGTCGTTTGGACGATACTGCTGCCCTTAAGAAAACCCCGCTGCATGCCCTGCATCTGTCGCTCGGCGCCCGCATGGTGCCGTTTGCGGGCTACGACATGCCGGTGCAATATCCCGCAGGCGTGATGAAGGAGCATCTTCATACCCGCACCGAGGCCGGCCTGTTCGATGTCTCGCATATGGGCCAGATCATCGTGAAGGCGAAGTCGGGCACTTACGAGGATGCGGCGCTGGCGCTCGAAAGCCTGGTGCCGGTCGATATTCTCGGGCTGGCCGAAGGCCGACAGCGCTATGGCTTCTTCACCGACGATACCGGCGGCATTCTCGACGATCTGATGATCACCCATGTCGACGACCACCTTTTCGTCGTCGTCAACGCCGCCTGCAAGGAGGCCGATCTCGCCCATCTGCAGGCCAATATCGGCGACCAGTGCGACATCACCCTTCTGAACCGCGCTTTGATCGCGTTGCAGGGGCCGCGCGCGGTCGAGGTTCTCGCCGAACTCTGGGCCGACGTCGCGGCGATGAAATTCATGGACGTGCGCCACTGCCGCCTGCACGACATTTCCTGCCTGGTCTCGCGCTCCGGCTATAGCGGCGAGGACGGCTTCGAAATCTCCATCCCGGCTGATAAGGCCGAAGATGTCGCCATGCGGTTGCTCGAACATCCCGACGTCCAGGCGATCGGCCTCGGCGCGCGCGATTCGCTGCGCCTGGAAGCAGGCCTCTGCCTTTACGGCAACGATATCGACACGACCACCTCGCCGGTCGAGGCGGCCCTCGAATGGGCGATGCAGAAGGCAAGGCGCGCAGGCGGCGCGCGGGCCGGCGGTTTCCCCGGCTCCGGCCGCATCCTCTCCGAACTCGAAAATGGGGCAGCCCGCCGCCGTGTCGGCCTGAAACCGGAAGGCAAGGCGCCGGTGCGCGGCCATGCCAAGCTCTACGCCGATGCCGAGGGCAAGACCGAAATCGGCGAAGTCACTTCAGGCGGCTTCGGCCCGAGCGTCGAAGGTCCCGTCGCCATGGGCTACCTGCCGATCTCCCATGCTGCGGTAGGCAACCAAGTCTATGCCGAAGTGCGCGGCAAGTTCCTGCCCGTCACCGTCTCTGCCCTGCCCTTCGTTACGCCGACCTACAAACGCTGAACCCGTTTCCCGAAAGGATTTTTTCCATGCTGAAATTTACCGCTGAACATGAATGGCTCGAGCTCGACGGCGATGTCGCAACCGTCGGCATCACCACCTATGCCGTCGAACAGCTTGGCGATCTCGTTTTCGTCGAATTGCCCGAAGTCGGCAAGAGCTTCGCCAAGAACGACGATGCGGCGACCGTCGAGTCTGTCAAGGCAGCCTCCGAGGTTTATTGTCCGCTCGACGGCGAGATCACCGCGGTCAACGAGGCGATCGTCGCCGATCCGTCGCTCATCAATTCCGATCCTCAAGGCGCCGGCTGGTTCTTCAAGTTGAAGCTCAAGAACCCCGCTGATGCTGACGGCCTGCTCGACGAGGCCGCCTACAAGGAGCTCATCGCGTAATGACAACGCCGACCGAATTCCAGTTCACCGACTATCAGCCCTACGATTTCGCCAATCGCCGTCATATCGGCCCCTCGCCGTCCGAAATGACCGAGATGCTGAAGGTGATCGGTTATAACAGCCTCGACGGCTTGATCGACGCGACGCTGCCGCCCGCCATCCGCCAGAAGGCGCCGCTCGTCTGGGGCGCGCCGATGACCGAGCGCGAGGCGCTCGATAAGCTGCGCGAGACCGCCAACAAGAACAAGGTGCTCGTTTCGCTGATCGGCCAGGGTTACTACGGCACGATCACGCCGCCGGTGATCCAGCGCAACATCCTGGAAAATCCAGCCTGGTACACGGCCTATACGCCCTACCAGCCGGAGATCAGCCAGGGGCGCCTCGAAGCGCTGCTGAACTACCAGACGATGATCTCAGACCTCACCGGTCTTGACGTAGCCAATGCCTCGCTGCTCGACGAGGCGACCGCCGCCGCCGAAGGCATGGCGATGGCCGAGCGCGTCTCGAAGTCCAAGGCGAAGGCCTTCTTCGTCGATGCCGACTGCCATCCGCAGACGATCGCTCTCATCCGCACCCGCGCCGAGCCGCTCGGCTGGCAGGTCATCGTCGGCAATCCCTTCACCGATCTCGATCCCGTCGACGTCTTCGGCGCGATTTTCCAGTATCCCGGCACACATGGTCACGTGCATGATTTCACCGGCCTGATCTCCCGCCTGCACCAGACCGGCGCCATCGCCGTGGTCGCAGCCGACATTCTGGCGCTGACGTTGTTGAAATCGCCTGGCGAAATGGGTGCCGACATCGCCGTCGGCTCCTCGCAACGTTTCGGTGTCCCCGTCGGCTACGGCGGTCCGCATGCCGCCTATATGGCCGTCAAGGATGCCATCAAGCGTTCCATGCCCGGCCGACTCGTCGGCGTGTCCGTAGACGCCCGCGGCAACCGCGCCTACCGCCTCTCACTGCAGACACGCGAGCAGCATATCCGCCGTGAAAAGGCGACATCCAACATCTGCACCGCCCAGGTGCTGCTCGCCGTCATGGCCTCCATGTACGCCGTCTTCCATGGTCCGAAGGGCATCAAGGCGATTGCCCAGCAGGTGCACCAGAAGGCCGTGCTGATGGCCAAGGGTCTGGAGAAGCTCGGCTATAAGGTCGAGCCGGAAAGCTTCTTCGACACGATCACCGTCGATGTCGGCCATATGCAGGGCCTGATTTTGCGCGCCGGTGTCGCCGAAGGCGTCAATCTGCGCAAGGTCGGCGAGACCAAGATCGGCATGAGCCTCGACGAACGCACGCGGCCTGCGACACTCGAAGCCGTCTGGCGCGCCTTCGGCGGCAGTTTCGCGATCGCAGATTTCGAGTCTTCCTATCGCCTGCCGAAGGGCCTGCTCAGGACCAGCGATTATCTCACCCACCCGATCTTCCACATGAACCGGGCCGAAAGCGAAATGACGCGTTACATCCGCAGGCTTTCCGACCGTGATCTCGCGCTCGACCGCGCGATGATCCCGCTTGGCTCCTGCACGATGAAGCTGAATGCGACAGCGGAAATGCTGCCGATCACCTGGCCGGAATTTTCCGACATCCATCCCTTCGTGCCCGCGGACCAGGCGCTCGGCTACCGCGAGATGATCGATGACTTCACGGAAAAGCTCTGCGCCGTGACCGGCTACGATGCCTTTTCCATGCAGCCGAATTCCGGCGCTCAAGGCGAATATGCCGGCCTGCTGACGATCCGCAACTACCATATCGCCAACGGCCAAGGCCACCGCGACGTCTGCCTGATCCCGACCTCCGCGCACGGCACCAACCCTGCCTCGGCTCAGATGGTCGGCATGAAGGTCGTGGTCGTCAAGGTCCGCGAAAATGGCGACATCGACATGGACGATTTCCGCGCCAAGGCTGAGGAGCATGCGGCCAATCTGTCCTGCTGCATGATCACCTATCCCTCGACCCACGGCGTGTTCGAGGAAACAGTCAAGGAAATCTGCGATCTGGTGCATCAGCATGGTGGCCAGGTCTATCTCGACGGCGCCAACATGAACGCCATGGTCGGGCTGTCCCGACCCGGTGACATCGGCTCCGACGTCTCCCACCTCAACCTGCACAAGACCTTCTGCATTCCGCATGGCGGTGGCGGCCCCGGCATGGGCCCGATCGGCGTCAAGGCGCATCTGGCGCCCCACCTGCCAGGCCACCCGGAAACCGACGGCCGTCCGGGTGCGGTTTCGGCGGCAGCCTTCGGCTCGGCATCGATCCTGCCGATTTCCTGGAGCTACTGCCTGATGATGGGAGGCGAAGGCCTGACGCAGGCGACCAAGGTGGCGATCCTCAACGCCAACTACATCGCCAGCCGGCTGAAGGGCGCCTATGACGTGCTCTACAAGTCGCAGACCGGCCGCGTCGCGCATGAATGCATCATCGACACCCGCCCGCTGGTCGACAGCGCAGGCGTGACAGTAGACGATGTCGCCAAGCGCCTGATCGATTGCGGCTTCCATGCTCCGACGATGAGCTGGCCGGTCGCCGGCACGCTGATGATCGAGCCGACGGAAAGCGAGACCAAGGCCGAACTCGACCGCTTTTGCGAGGCCATGCTGGCCATCCGCGAGGAAGCCCGCGCCATCGAGGAAGGCCGCATGGACAAGATCAACAACCCGCTGAAGAACGCCCCCCACACGGTGGAAGATCTCGTCGGCGAGTGGGATAGACCCTATAGTCGCGAGCAGGCCTGCTTCCCGCCCGGCGCCTTCCGCGTCGACAAATACTGGTCGCCGGTCAACCGGGTCGACAATGTCTATGGCGACCGCAACCTCATCTGCACCTGCCCGCCGGTCGAGAGTTATGCGGAGGCTGCGGAGTAACATGAAGTCC
This sequence comes from Rhizobium bangladeshense, assembly GCF_017357245.1. Lineage (NCBI taxonomy): Bacteria > Pseudomonadati > Pseudomonadota > Alphaproteobacteria > Hyphomicrobiales > Rhizobiaceae > Rhizobium > Rhizobium bangladeshense. Next base: position 2,304,373 of record NZ_CP071612.1, read on the forward strand.
GCAAGCCCCTCCCGCCAGTGCGGGAGGGGCCGCCTGCAGTTCGGCCGTTCATGCGCCGCACGGGCTCGACCCGACGCAGCCATTCCGTAGCACGCGATTCAAATTCAATCTTTCTTAGCAAGTCTCTGTTAGCAATTCGAAATGGGCGGTTTCCATTCATCATGGATGTTGCCGTCGATCTCTGTTTTGCGTGCGGGTTCCTATGCGTCCATCGGCTGTGCCAGCAATTCTCCTCGCCACCCTGATCCTGTCGGGATGCGCCGCAAGTTCCGGCGCCGAAGATGTGCTCAGCCCTGTGCCTTCTGCGGAAACCACCAATGCGATCACGAAGCCGAGCGGCCCGATTCCGGCTGCTGCCGTGGGTGGTCCTGTCCCGCAGGCAAGCAAGCCGCAGCAGGCGTTGAGCTGGACCGGATCGGTTCCGGAGCCGCAGGCGCTCGTGCCGGCAGACGGGGCGGTCGGCATGCCGATGCCGACGGAACGCCCCGTTGCGATGCTTATGCCCGAGAATCCGGGGATCGCCCCCGATGCCGGACCGAAATCGCCGACACGCTCGCGAATCTACGGCCACCGCTTCGGTGATGCCAAGCCGATCAATTTCGGCAAGATTTCGCCGAGAAAGCTTGCCGTGCATGGCGTCGACGTCTCGCGCTGGCAGGGCGAGATCGACTGGGAGACGCTGCGAAAGCAAGGTGCGAACTTCGTCTACATAAAGGCAACGGATGGTGGCGATCACCTCGATCCGATGTTCAAGAAGAACTGGCGCCGCGCCAGGGAGGCCGGACTGAAGCACGGCGCCTATCACTTCTTCTACTGGTGCCGAACTGCCGGCGAACAGGCCGACTGGTTCATTCGCAATGTGCCAAAGGAAGCCAACGCGCTTCCGCCTGTTATCGACGTCGAATGGAACGGCGAGTCGAGATGCAAGCAAAGAATCTCTCGCAAGCGCGTCCTGGAGAAGATGCAGGTGTTCCTGGATAAGGTGGAACGCCATTATGGGCAGCGTCCGATCATCTACACCGCGCCGGACTTTTACCGCGACAATTTGAAGGGCGAGCTGCTCGATTATCCCTTCTGGCTGCGATCGGTAGCCGCCCACCCCTCCAAGGTCTATCCCGGCCGCAAGTGGGTCTTCTGGCAGTATTCCGGCTCCGGCCTCTCCGACGGCGTCGATGGCAAGATCGACCTCAACGTCTTTAACGGCAGCGAAAGCGACTGGCACGACTGGGTGGCGTCTCGATAGCAGGCCGGCTCATATTCCTCCGTCTTGTCCCAGTTCGAGACAGGAAGGTGGCACGAACCCCGCGCTTGCCCATCTTTTGCTAACGCAACGCCTTCAGCATTCCCTAAATCATTGCAGATACAAGCGTACCATCCAGACGCTTTAGGAAACGGCTGATGAGCATATCGGGCATCACCAACACTGCTCTTTCGGGTATGCGGGCGCAGACGGCGCGGGTCGGCGCGATCGCCAACAACATCGCAAACAGCAGCACGCCCGATTACGCCAGGCTCAACACCAGCCTCACCTCCACCGAGCCAGGCGTTCGAGCCATAGTCGAGCCCACGACGCTGAATGTTGATCTCGCCAACGAGCTGACCGCCATGATCGAAGCCGAGCAGAGCCACAAGGCGAACGCCGCGGTCTTCGACACCGGCGCCGATATTTGGGAAATGCTGATGAGCATCAAGCGCGACTAAGCACGCCGATACTTCATCAGCGATTGGCTGGCGGAGAATTCTGGTCAGTCCGACCGGCTGTCAGGAATGCGCCGGCTCGACCTGGCGCTGTGCAGCGAGGGCCGCGAGGTCAGCGGGCTTCAGCTCGACGGATTCGCCGCAGCCGCAGGCCGATGTCTGGTTCGGATTGGTGAAGGTGAAGCCGGAGCGGAGCGTAGTCTGCTCGAAGCCCATTTCGGTGCCGAGAAGATAAAGCACTGCTGACGGTTCGACCCAGACCTTGGCGCCGTCGCGCTCGATCAGGTCATCCTTGGCATTCGGCTCGGTCACCAGATCGATGGTGTACTCCATCCCGGCGCAGCCGCCCTTCTTGATGCCGACACGAATGCCCTTGGCGTCCGGTCCGGAATTTCCGACGATCGCCTTGACGCGGGCGGCAGCCCCTTCCGTCATGCTCATCACTGCAAAGCCCATCGGCTTCATCTCCTTCCACAACCGGGGTCAAGATCCGGTGCTTCGTGCATCAAATGTAGTCGCCCGAGGTAAACGGATCAATACCGCGCGTGGTACTGCCTACTAGCGCAGCTCAGTACCAGCCGACGGCGACCTGCGCCTCCTCGGACATGCGGTCCGGCGTCCACGGCGGATCGAAGGTCATTTCGACCTCGACCCCTGACACGCCTTCGACGGCGCCGACGGCATTCTCCACCCAACCGGGCATCTCGCCGGCAACCGGGCAGCCGGGCGCGGTCAGCGTCATCATGATCTTCACCATCCGGTCGTCCTCGATATCGATCTTGTAGACCAGACCGAGCTCGAAGATGTCGGCTGGAATTTCCGGATCGTAGACGGTTTTCAGCGCGGCGATGACGTCGTCGCTGAGCCGCGCCAGTTCATCGGCCGGGATGCTCGAATGCACGATGCCTTCGCGCACGTCGATCTTCTGTTCGCTTTCGTCCAGGCTCATCACGGACACTCCTCAGGCAAAGAACTTGCGCGCATAATCAAGCGCATCGGCCAGGGCATCGACCTCGGCGCGGGTATTGTACATGCCGAACGATGCACGGCATGTGGAGGTAACGCCGAAACGTTTCAAGAGCGGCATGGCGCAATGCGTGCCGGCCCGCACAGCAATGCCGTGCCGGTCGATCACCATCGAGACGTCATGGGCGTGGATGCCGGCGAGCTCGAAGGAGAAGATGCTGCCCTTGTCGGGCGCTGTCCCGAACATCCGCAGCGAATTGACTGACCGAAGGCGCTCGGCCGCGTAAGCCGCGAGATCAGCCTCATGCCGAGCGATCGCCTCACGGCCGATCTGCTCCATATAGTCGAGCGCGTAACCGAGCCCGATCGCCTGCACGATCGGCGGCGTGCCGGCCTCGAAGCGATGCGGCGGATCGTTATAGGTTACAGCGTCCTCGGCGACTTCAAAGATCATTTCGCCGCCGCCTTGGAATGGACGCATCTGCGAGAGCCGTTCCTTCTTGCCGTAGAGCACGCCGATGCCGGACGGGCCATAGAGCTTGTGGCCGGTCATGACGTACCAGTCGCAATCGATGTCCTGCACGTCCACCGGCAGGTGCACGGCGCCCTGGCTGCCGTCGATCAGCACGGGAATACCGCGTTCATGGGCGATGCGGCAGACTTCCTTGACGGGAACGATCGTGCCGAGCGCATTCGACATATGGGTGATGGCGACGAGCTTGGTGCGCTCCGTCAGGCTCTTCTCGAAATCCTCGATATGAAAGGCGCCTTCGTCATCGACCGGCACCCAGACCAACTTGGCGCCCTGCCGCTCGCGAATGAAATGCCAGGGCACGATGTTCGAGTGGTGCTCCATGATCGTCAGAACGATCTCGTCACCCTCGCCAATCTCTGGCATGCCCCAGCCATAAGCGACGGTGTTGATTGCCTCCGTCGAATTCTTGGTGAAGACGATGTCGTTGACCGAGGGCGCATTGAGGAAGCGGCGGACCTTCTCGCGTGCCGCCTCATAGGCATCCGTGGCGGCATTGGAGAGGTAGTGCAGGCCGCGGTGCACATTGGCATATTCATGGGCGTAGGCATGCGAGATCGCGTCGATGACCGCCTGCGGCTTCTGCGCGGACGCGCCATTGTCGAGATAGACCAGCGGCTTGCCGTGCACCTTTTCCGCCAGGATTGGAAAATCCCGGCGGATGGCTTCGACGTCGTACTCAGTGGCCGGCACTATCTTGTCCATGGCATTTATCCGATCAGGCGTGCTTTTCGAGCCAGGCGGAAATCACGCTTTCCAGCGCTTCGACCAGGGCCTCGTCTTCCAGTTCCTCGACGATCTCGGCGACGAAGGCGTTGACGAGCATCGCACGCGCCTTTTTCTCCGGGATGCCGCGCGCCATCATGTAATAGAGATGGTTGGCGTCGATATCGGTCACTGTCGCGCCGTGGCCGCACTGGACGTCGTCGGCGAAGATCTCTAGCTCCGGCTTGACCGAGAACTCGGCGTCGTCGGACATCAAGAGTGTGTTGCAGGCCATCTTGGCGTCGGTCTTCTGCGCGTCGGGCGCGACCCGGATCATGCCCTGGAAGACTCCCTTGGCGCGGTCGAACACGACGTTGCGGATCACTTCCGTCGAACCGGTGTGCGGGACGTCATGGCCAAGCACCATCGTCACGTCGGTATGGCTTTCGGCCCCGAGCAGGTTGATGCCGCGCAGCGTCAGATCGGCGCCCTCGCCCGTCACCTTGATATGAAGCTCCTGGCGCACCAGTTTGCCGCCGGCATTGATTACGAACAGGCGAAGCTTGGCATCGGCGCCGAGATCGACGCGAATCTGGCCGAGATGCGTATCGTCGGCGCCCTGCTGCTGCAGGATGATCCAGGTCAGCTCCGCACCTTTGCCCACGGTGATGTCGCTGACATGGGACACGAAGGCGGAATCGCTCGTCACCGCGCGGTGACGCTCGACGACCGTTCCCTTGACTCCGGCGCCGAAGGAAACGGGAAGACGCGTATGCGTCTGCCCCCCAGCATGGATGAATTGGATTTCCAGCGGGTTTTCAAGCTCGGTTTCATCAGGCACGTCGATGACATAGCCGTCGCGGACGAAGCTGCCATTGATGCGGCCGACAGCGTCGTCGCCACCAAGCGCATCGAGCCTTTCGGCAGCGGAACCGTCGACCAGCCGTTCGGAATAGGCCGAAAGGCCAAGACGATCGACGCACGCCTTCTGATTGGCATGGCCCTGGATTACCGCCAGCACCGAGGAACCGGAAACGAGCGGTTCGAGTGCGTTGGAGCCTGCATCACCCACTTGCGCCGGCACGGCCCGTAGCAGGTTCTTAAGATCGGTATAGTGCCAGGCTTCGATGCGGCGCGTCGGCAGGCCGGCCTGCTTCAGGTCATCGAGCAACCGGTCGCGCAGCGCCGTCACTGCACCATTGCCAGGCAGGTCACCAATCTGATGGTTGAAGGCCTCGATCAGCGCCGTTTCGGCCGCGGTGAGGCGGCTCGTCGTCTGCATGTTCATGGACGTCGTCCTTTCCACCCGAACTCAGGCCGCTGCGCCGATGATGTCGGCGTAACCGTTGGCTTCCAGCTCATGCGCCAAGGTCTTGTCGCCCGACTTGACCACCTGGCCCTTGTAGAGGACGTGGACAGTGTCAGGCACGATGTAGTCGAGCAGGCGCTGGTAATGGGTAATGACGACGACGGCGCGATCAGGCGAACGCAGCGCATTGACGCCGTCGGCAACGATCTTCAGCGCGTCGATATCGAGGCCGGAATCGGTTTCGTCGAGCACACAGAGCTTCGGCTCGAGCAGCGCCATCTGCAGGATCTCGGCGCGCTTCTTCTCGCCGCCGGAGAAGCCGACATTGAGCGGCCGCTTCAGCATTTCGGTATTGATCTGCAGCTTGGCCGCAGCTTCCTTGACACGGCGCATGAAATCCGGCGTCGTCAGCTCGTCCTCTCCGCGCGCCTTGCGCTGCTCGTTCATCGCAACCTTCAGGAACTGCATGGTGGCGACACCGGGAATTTCGACCGGATACTGGAAGGCGAGGAAGATGCCCTTGGCGGCGCGTTCGGACGGATCGAGCTCGAGAATGCTCTCGCCGTTATAAAGGATGTCGCCCTCGGTCACTTCATAGTCTTCGCGGCCCGACAGCACGTAGGAGAGTGTCGACTTGCCGGAGCCGTTCGGCCCCATGATCGCGGCAACTTCACCGGCCTTAACCGTCAGGTTGAGACCACGGATGATCTCGGTGCCGTCTTCGGCGATGCGGGCATGAAGGTTCTTGATTTCAAGCATCTCATTTTTCCTGTTCATAAAGCGGGTTCAAGGACCGCCTGATTGACCGTTCGCACCGGTCTCGATCCGTATCCTCGGACTAGCTCCGAGGAACTAAGCCTTCAATTGTAACCGTCCGACTGTCCCGATGCGGCATTTCCGCATAGGTGCGCAGATCCTCGGGACAAGCCCGAGGATGACGGAACCGTGTTTAGCCGACGCTACCTTCCAACGAGATGCTGATCAGCTTCTGCGCCTCGACGGCGAATTCCATCGGCAGCTCCTGCAGGACTTCCTTGACGAAGCCGTTGACGATCAGTGCGATCGCCGCTTCGGTGGGGATGCCGCGCTGCAGGCAATAAAACAGCTGGTCCTCGGAAATCTTCGATGTCGTCGCTTCATGCTCGAACTGCGCCGTCGAGTTCTTCGCCTCGATATAGGGCACGGTATGGGCGCCGCACTTGTCGCCGATCAGCAGCGAGTCGCACTGGGTGAAGTTGCGCGCATTCGACGCCTTGCGGTGGGCCGAGACCTGACCGCGATAGGTGTTGTTGGAAACACCGGCGGCGATACCCTTGGACACGATGCGGCTCGACGTGTTCTTGCCGAGATGGATCATCTTGGTGCCGCTATCGATCTGCTGATGGCCGTTCGACACGGCGATCGAGTAGAACTCGCCGCGGCTGTCGTCGCCGCGCAGGATGCAGGAGGGGTACTTCCAGGTGATCGCCGAGCCGGTTTCGACCTGCGTCCAGGAGATTTTCGAGCGGTTGCCGCGGCAATCGCCGCGCTTGGTGACGAAGTTGTAGATGCCGCCCTTGCCCTCCTTATCGCCCGGATACCAGTTCTGGACGGTGGAATATTTGATTTCGGCATCGTCGAGCGCCACGAGCTCGACCACGGCGGCATGCAGCTGGTTTTCATCGCGCTGCGGCGCCGTGCAGCCTTCGAGGTAGGAGACGTAGGCGCCCTCTTCCGCGATGATCAGCGTGCGCTCGAACTGGCCGGTGCCCTTCTCGTTGATGCGGAAATAGGTGGAAAGCTCCATCGGGCAGCGAACGCCCTTCGGCACGAAGACGAAGGAGCCGTCGGTGAAGACAGCCGAATTCAGCGTCGCGTAATAGTTGTCCGATGTCGGCACGACCGAGCCAAGATATTTCCGAACGAGATCGGGATGCTCGCGAATGGCCTCCGAGATCGACATGAAGATTACACCGGCCTTCTTCAGCTCCGCCTTGAAGGTAGTGACGACCGAGACGCTGTCGAAAACGGCGTCGACGGCGATCTTCGGCTTCTCGACGCCTGCCAGGATCTCCTGCTCGCGCAGCGGAATGCCAAGCTTCTCATAGACCTTCAAGAGCTCCGGATCGACCTCGTCGAGCGATTTCGGGCCTGGCGCGCTCTTCGGCGCGGCGTAATAATGGATGTCGTTGAAATCGATCTTCGGATAGTTGACGCGCGCCCAGGTCGGCTCTTCCAGCGTCAGCCAGCGGCGATAAGCCTCAAGACGCCATTCCAGCATCCACTCCGGCTCCTGCTTCTTGGCCGAAATGAAGCGGATGATATCCTCGGACAGGCCCTTCGGTGCCTTGTCCATCTCGATGACAGTCTCGAAACCGTATTTGTACTGGTCCACATCGATCAGGCGCACCTGGTCGATCGTTTCCTGCACGGCAGCCATTTCGTTCTCCAATCTCGCCGGATACAAGGTCCGGCAGCTTGTAGCGTACGGGCAAATTCTTTGCCCTGATGTAGGAGGCCAAAAGGAACTTTTCAGCCCGATTGGCAAGCGGAAATTTGCATTTCCGCAAGTTTATGATGCGGTCAAGCCGCCTCGCCCGCCGACCTGCGCCGGCAGGCGATCTTCGCAAAAGCGGCAATCGCCCGGTCGATATCCTCTTCCGTCGTCGAAAAGCCCAGCGATATGCGCAGCGCTCCGAGTTTGGGGTCGCGTCCCATCGCCGTCAGCACATGGCTTTCGCCGAGCCGACCGGACGAACAAGCCGACCCTGCCGAAAGCGCCACGCCTTCAAGATCGAAGGCGATCTGCCCGGTCTCTGCTTTCAGCCCCGGCAGAGTAAAGAAGATCGTATTGGCGACACGCTGGCCGCCCTCACCGTGGATGATTACGTCGGCCGCCGCCTGACGCATGCCGGCCTCCAGTCGCTCGCGCAACGCGCCGATCGCTCCATTGCGCGTCTCGAACTCGCCCGCCGCGACCTCGGCCGCAGCACCGAAACCGATTAGCGCCAGTGAATTCTGCGTCCCCGACCGGTGACCTCGCTCCTGTCCGCCACCCTGGATCAGCGGCCGCGGCATCAGTGCCTCGCCGCGCGCCATCAGCGCGCCGGCTCCCTTCGGTCCGCCGATCTTATGCGAAGAGACGATCATGAAATCGGCGCCGATCTGCTCGATGTCAAGGGGAATGCGGCCAGCCGCCTGCACCGCATCAACCACTATGAGCCCTCCATGGGCATGCACGATCTTTGCCGCCGTCTCGACCGGCTGAACAATACCCGTCTCGTTGTTGACGAGCATGATGGCAACCATCGGCAGGCCGGCGGCCTTGTCATGGGTGCCGAGCAGCCGGCCAAGCGCGTCGAGGTCGACGATTCCGGCCTCCGTCACCGGGATCTCCGTCATTTTGTCTCTGGAGAAGCGCCCGCCTTCGCGCACCGCCGGATGTTCGACTGCCGAAAAATAAAGATGGCCGAGCCGAAGCGGCGTGCGGCCCATACGAAAATCCGGCGTCAGCACCAGATTGGCGGCTTCCGTCGCACCACTGGTGAAGATCAAATTGCCGGGATCGGCACCGGCAAGGGCGGCCACCTTGCGCCGTGCCCCCTCGATGGCGGCGCGGGCGGCGCGCCCCTCTCCATGCACGCTGTTCGGATTGCCGAATATGTCGATGGCGCGCATGATCGCATCGCGTGCTGCGGGGTGCAGCGGCGCTGTGGCGTTCCAGTCGAGATAAAGGCGTGGCGGCGCCATGATCTTCAGTCCTGCGCTTGACGAGCTTGCTTCAGCGGCCGCGGTGCATTTTTCTTGAAATTTCCGCCGGGCTTGCCTTATGACACGTTCCACGAAGCTGTGGATCGCCATGCAAGTTTCGAATTGTTCTAAACTGCGTTTTAGAAAAGCTGACAACCAGAGTCAAGTCATGTTGTCGTCCAACGCAGCGCGAACGCGAAATAAAACCCGGAGTACCAATGCCCGAAGTAATTTTCAACGGCCCAGCCGGCCGACTTGAAGGCCGCTACCAGCCCTCCAAGGAAAAAAGCGCGCCCATCGCGCTCATCCTGCATCCGCATCCGCAGTTCGGCGGCACGATGAACAACCAGATCGTCTACCAGCTCTTCTACATGTTCCAGAAGCGAGGGTTCACGACGTTGCGCTTCAACTTCCGGGGCATCGGTCGCAGCCAGGGCGAATTCGATCATGGCGCCGGTGAACTGTCCGACGCCGCTTCCGCGCTCGACTGGGTGCAGAGCCTGCATCCCGATTCCAAGACGTGCTGGGTTGCCGGCTATTCCTTCGGCGCCTGGATCGGCATGCAGCTTCTGATGCGCCGGCCGGAGATCGAGGGCTTCATGTCGATTGCCCCGCAGCCGAATACTTACGACTTTTCCTTCCTGGCGCCCTGCCCCTCTTCCGGCCTGATCATCAACGGCGAGGCCGACAAGGTGGCGCCGGAAAAGGATGTCAACGGACTTGTGGAGAAACTGAAGACCCAGAAAGGTATCCTCATTACTCATCGCACAGTCGCCAACGCCAACCACTTCTTCAATGGTCAGGTGGAGACGCTGATGAGCGAATGCGAGGATTATCTCGACCGCCGCCTCAATGGCGAGCTGGTGCCGGAGCCGGCAGCCAAACGGATCCGCTGACCTCATAGCGCCGACGTCTGCCCATCGTCACGACGGGCCGCGTCATTTCGACCGCATTTAGGCAGTCAGCTCGAAAGTCGTGTTGGGCACTCCATCGACCAAGATCGGTGCGCGTTCGCGCATGCCGATCTTACTGAGCACGCGTTGCGAGGCGATGTTTCCGGGATGGGTGAAGGCGATGAAGCCAGACGCGAACTCCCTTGCGAAGAACCAGCCGGCCAACGCGCTCGCCGCCTCCGTCGCTAGGCCCTTGCCCCACGCCTCCTCGCGCAGGGAATAGCCGAGTTCGAATTCTTCGCTCCCAAATCGCGAAATTCCGGCCCGACCGACGAAGCTGCCGTCCTCGGCGAGAAGCTTATATTTGGTCATGCCGTCGCGCGCATGCTCCTCGATCCAACCGCGCAATCGTTCCTCCGCCCTGTCGAGACTCCATGGAGCGTTGCCGGCGAGATATTGCGTCGTCGCTACCGTTGAATGCAACTGCTGCAACAGGGCGGCGTCGCCTTCGTCCCACATGACAAAGCGCAGCCTCGGCGACCTCAATATGAGCTTTTCGCTTTTCATGGCGTGGCAAGCACGCCGCCGCTGACAGGAGCGGCAACCCCCGTCGTGCCGGGAAATGTCAGCGGCAGTCCTTCCAGCGAGCGTACGGCAAGATAGGCCCAGGCCTCAGCCTCCATCGCATCGCCGTCGAAACCCGCGGCCTCGGCGCTCAACACCCTCGATCCCTCGGCCATCGCCGACAGCTCGGCCATCAAGGTGCCGTTCAGCCGCCCGCCGCCGCAGACGACATAGGTCGAGGGACGTTCGGGCAGGAACCCGGCGGATTTGACGATCGATGCGGCGGCGACATGCGCAAGCGTCCGGGCGCCGTCTTCGAGGCTTGCCTCATCGGGCCGAAGCGGTGCGAAATCGCCGCGATCGAGCGAACGGCGGACATTGCCGCGGAAGAACGGACTGTCCAGATACCGCTCCGCCAAGACGGGCACGACCTTGCCGCGTCCGCCGATCTCGCCGCCGGGATCGTAGCTTCTGCCGGTCTGCATCTCCACCCATTGGTCGATCAGCGTATTGCCCGGGCCGCTGTCGAAGGCCGCAATCCGGCCGTCTGCGCCGATATAGGTGAGATTGGAGATGCCGCCTATATTGACGAAGCACACCGCCTCTCCCGCCTGCTGGAATTTTCCCGCAAGGGCAGCGTGATAGGCCGGCACCAGCGGCGCGCCCTGCCCCCCATTCACCATGTCGTTGGCACGCATGTCGTAAACCACCGACAGGCCGGTCCGGCGCGCCAGTTCCCGGCCGTCGCCGATCTGGATCGTCAGTCCCTCGTCGGGCCGGTGAAGCACGGTCTGGCCATGGAAACCGAGAACATCGACGGCACTGGCAGCGAGCCCGAAACTCTCGAGAAATGCCATAACGGCAGTTGCATGCCGTAAGGTCAGTTCGAGCTCGATCTCGCGAAGTTCCGCCGGCCGTTCGTTCCGGTCGCGGAGCGGCCGCGCCAGTTCCAGCGCCCGTTTGAGACGCCCACGAAACTCTGCATCATACGGCACGCCCAAGAACGGCCCGCGCTCGATGAAGCCGCGGCCGTCGGTCCTGATCAGCGCGACATCGATTCCGTCCATCGACGTGCCGCTCATCAGTCCGATCGCGGTTCTGACGACATCCATGAGGCTTGCCTCCCATGCGATTCCCGGATGCACTTTCGTAAAAACAGTGCTAAACGCGCCGCGACAGATCAACAACAACGAAGTTGCGCAAGCCTCGAGGGCGGAGCGCAGACACCAAGAGACGAAAGCCATGTCCGAGTTCAAGTCCGATTTCCTCCGCACGCTGAAAGAGCGAGGCTTCATTCATCAGGTTTCCGATGAAAGCGGCCTCGACGACCTGTTCGCGAAGGAGGTCGTGACAGCCTATGTCGGCTACGACGCAACGGCGACGAGCCTGCATATCGGCAATTTGATCTCCGCTACGATGCTCTATTGGCTGCAGGAGACCGGTCACCGGCCAATCGCGCTGATGGGCGGCGGCACCTCTATGGTCGGCGACCCCTCCTTCCGTGACGAGCAGCGCAAACTTCTGACGCCGGAGGCGATCTCCACCAATATCGAGGGCATTAAAAAAATCTTCTCGCGCATTCTGCGCTTCGGAGATGGTCCGACCGATGCCTTCATGGTCAATAATGCCGACTGGCTGATGAAGCTCAACTATGTCGAATTCCTGCGCGATGTGGGCCGGCATTTCTCGGTCAACCGCATGCTCTCCTTCGACAGCGTCAAGCTGCGCCTCGATCGCGAGCAGTCGCTCTCCTTCCTCGAATTCAACTACATGATCATGCAGGGCTACGATTTCGTCGAGCTCAGCCGCCGCTACGGCTGCCGCTTGCAGATGGGCGGTTCTGACCAGTGGGGCAATATCATCAACGGCGTCGATCTCGGTCACCGCATGGGGACGCCGCAGCTTTACGCACTGACGACGCCGCTTCTGACCACGAGCTCGGGCGCCAAGATGGGCAAGACCGCCTCCGGCGCCGTCTGGTTGAACGAGGACGTCTTCAGCCCCTATGATTTCTGGCAGTACTGGCGCAACACCGAGGATGCCGATGTTGGCCGCTTCCTTAAGATCTTTACCCGCCTGCCGCTCGCCGAGATCGCCCAACTCGAGGCCCTCGGCGGCGCCGAAATCAACGAGGCGAAGAAGATTCTCGCCACGGAAGCGACCGCGATCGTCCACGGTCGCGAGGCGGCCGAAGCATCCGCCGAAACGGCCCGCACCACCTTCGAGGAAGGCCGCGTCGCCGAAAACCTGCCTTCGGTTGAAATCCCGGCCACCGAACTCGACGGCGGCATCGGCCTGCTCTCGCTGATGGTGCGCGCCGGTCTTGCCGGCTCCAATGGCGAGGCCCGTCGCCACGTCCAGGGCGGCGCAGTGCGCATCAATGACGAGGCCGTCAGCGACGAACGCCGCCTGATCGGCAGCGGCGAAATCACCGCAGACGGCGTCATCAAGCTCTCGCTCGGCAAGAAGAAGCACATCCTGATCCGCCGCGCGGCCTAGGTGGCTCCAACTGAACGGATCTTGAAGCCGGCGCCTCGCGCCGGCTTTTCGTTTGGCGCGGGATCAGTCGGCCTGCCGTCGGTATTCCGCTTCGTCTTGTTTCGTCTCTCGAAGCAACGGTCCGGGCGGATCGACCTCCGAAGCGGGTCGTACGCGCGACCACCAGCCGATCGAGAAGACCGGCGGCGTCATCTTTGCGTCGAGGGGAACCAAAAGGACATGCTCAGAGGGGATGCTCTTCACCGGCTTCAGCCGTCCGCCCTTTTCTGCAGAATGCGAAGCCTCGCCAACTATCACGGCCATCATGGTCGCCGATAGGAATGAGACCGTCCGGGCGCACTGCATGGCATCCTCCGACATTGCACAGACCGCTGTTGCAGCTGGCAGCCACATTACATCAGAGTTATCTAAAATAAGCAAAACATCAATGATCGAGCTGTCGCAATCGGTCGCAATTATCCGACCGGCCGCGCAACGATATCGCCTTCCCGGAACCTTTTCCGCTCGACGGGATTTGCGACCAAATGCATTTGGAGCGCCGGCATGATCAACGACCTCTGGTATAAGAACGCCGTCATCTATTGTCTGTCCGTCGAGACCTTCATGGATGCGAACGGCGACGGTGTGGGAGATTTCCAGGGCCTGATGCGCCGTCTGGATTATCTCTCCGGACTCGGCGTGACGGCGATCTGGCTCATGCCGTTCCAGGCTTCGCCCGGTCGCGACGACGGTTACGACGTCTCCGACTACTACAACGTCGACCGCCGCTATGGCTCCCTCGGTGATTTCGTCGAATTCACCCACGGCGCCAAACAGCGGGGCATCCGGGTTTTGATCGATCTGGTGATCAATCACACGTCGAAGGATCATCCCTGGTTCGAAGACGCCAGGAGCGATCCGAATTCACGTTATCGCGACTGGTACGTCTGGTCAGACAAGAAGCCTGCAAACGCAGATCAAGGCATGGTTTTTCCGGGCGTCCAGAAAACGACCTGGACCTATGACGAAAAGGCCAAGGCCTATTATTTCCACCGCTTCTACGATCACCAGCCCGATCTCAACACCTCCAATCCCGAGGTGCAGGCGGAGATCCTCAAGATCATGGGCTTCTGGATCCAGCTCGGCGTCTCTGGCTTCCGCATGGACGCTGCCCCCTTCATCATCGCGACCAAGGGCGCCGACGTCACCAAGCCGGTCGAGCAGTTCGACATGTTGAGGAAGTTTCGCGAATTCCTGCAATGGCGCCTGGGTGACTCGATCGTGCTGGCGGAGGCAAATATCCTGCCGAAAGATAATTTCGAATATTTCGGCGACGATGGCGACCGCATGCAGATGATGTTCAATTTCCAGGTCAATCAGACGCTGTTTTATGCTCTCGCAACGGCCGATACGCGACCTCTGAAGAACGCGATGGAGGCCACCAAGCCGCGCCCGGCGACAGCGCAATGGGGGCTGTTTCTTCGCAACCACGATGAACTGGATCTCGGTCGTCTGACGGATAAGCAGCGCCACGCAGTGTTTGCCGCATTCGGACCCGAGAAGGGCATGCAACTTTACGATCGAGGCATTCGCCGTCGCCTGGCGCCGATGCTGGGCGGCGACCGTCGCAGGATCGAGATGGCCTACAGCCTGCTGTTTTCTCTGCCCGGAACGCCGGTCATCCGCTACGGCGATGAAATCGGTATGGGGGATGATTTGTGCCTGCCGGAGCGCAACTGCGCGCGCACGCCCATGCAGTGGTCGACCGAACCGGAAGGCGGTTTCACCAAAAGCAAAAAGCCCATTTCCCCTGTCATCAAGGACGGCCCCTACGGCTTCGAGCACATCAATGTCGCCGTACAGCGGCGCGACCCGAATTCGCTTCTGAACTGGACCGAGCGGATGATCCGAATGCGCAAGGAGGCTCCCGAGATCGGTTGGGGCGATTTCTCAGCAATCGACACAGGTGACGACGGCGTGCTGGCGCTGCGTTATGACTGGCGCGGAAATTCGGTGCTGATCCTCCACAACCTGCATCCGCATCCGGCCGAAGTGACCTTCGATCCTGATGTTGGTGAACACGGGAGACTGCTGATCGATATTGCCGACAGCGCAAGTAGCGAAGCCGACGAGAAAGGACTCCACACAGTCATGCTCGATGCCTATGGCTACCGCTGGTATCGCGTCGGCGGCCTCGACTATCTCCTCAGGCGAAAGGAGATCTAGATCTCGCCCGGCCTCACTGGAATTCGAAGATCTGCCGGAAGACGCCCGGCGCGATGATCGACAGTGGGTTGATCTGCAAGTTCGGCTGGTCGAACTTGCCGGTAAGTTTGAAGGTGATGCCAATCAGGCCGCGGTCGCTGCCATTGCCGAGGATGACGCCGATCAGCGGCAGTTCGGCGAAGAGGCGGTTGAGGCCGTAGGCCGGCATGAAGGTGCCGGTCATATCCATATTGCCCCTGCGGTCGCGCACCACTCCCTGGAAGGTCGCTCCGATCTGGTCACCGCGCAGCACGCCGTTCTCGATACCGATCATGCCATTGCGCGAGACGATGCGGGCAAAACCGCGCTGGAAGCGTTGTGATGAGGTGTCGATGTCGCGTTTGACAGCCTCGTTGAGGCTGCGCTGCTCGTTGCCGACAGGTGTCGAGACGATCGAACGCAGGCGCTGCTCGTTGACGATCGAGAAGCGGCGCACATCGAGCGAGCCGTCCCACCCCCCCTGAGGCGAAAGCCGGATCGAGAGGTTGAGCAGGCCCCCTTGTATGTGCTGATAGAGATCGGCGAAACGCGATATCGCACCTGCATCGCCGCTGGTGATATTGATGACGCCGCCGTCCTTCATCTGGCTGACAACGGCCTCGCCGCTACCGGTGACGCCAGAAAAATTCAGTACCTGCAGCTTGTCGCCGCGCAGTGACACCTGCGCCTGGAAATTGCCGACCTTCTCGTCGTTGAAGCCGACGACGTTTTTCAGCTTGGCGCGCACCGACACGCCTACATTGTCGCCGTCTCCGTCCTCGCCGCTATCCGAGCCCGATTTCAATCGCGCGATGACCGGCCGCGCATCGGCGCTGTCGCCGGAAACGGAGACGTCGAAATTGCCCTTGCTGCGCTTTACCGACAAGGAAAAATCGTCGAGCGAGGAGAGCCTGACGCTGTCGAAATCCGCTGAGATAAGGCTGGTCTTGCCGACGTTGAGCGAACCGCTGGCGCCGAAGCCATCACCCTTCAGCCGGAAATTCCTGATCTCTGTATCCTCAGGGGGACCGGACATCTCGAATTCCGCGGAGGCGGCAATGCCGCTGCCCTTCGACCAGCCGATCCAGGGTAAGTCCAGCATTGATCTGGTGAGGTCGAGCTGAACGTCTTGCCGGTCGTCGTCGATCCGCGTCAAAACCATCTTCAGGTTACCTTTGACGATATCGGAAAGCCCGGGCATCACCTTGCTGCGCTGATCATCGGAGAGCGTCGCCGTGATCACGCGCTGCCGCTGGACGCCAGACGACGCCTCGACGGGCTCAGTCAGATCGATATCGGCGGGAATGCCGTCGATCTCGCCCTTGGCATCAAGCGCGATCTGCTTCGGATCGCCGTTCAGCATGCCGCTGACATTGCTGATCGTGCGGCCGGAAAAAGGCTTGGCAAGATCGACGTCGGCGAGCTTCATGGCGGCCTTCCACTCGGCCGGCGGCGGGTTTTGCGACGAGAGCAGTCCGAAATGCGCCTTCACATTCGCGTCGATGTGCCCCTTGAAATCCTCGGGCGTAAAGCCGGCGCGCTGCAGCACCCGGATTGGCTTATAAGTGAGGAGCTCGCCTATGGCGTCCGCCGCGCCCGATACCGCAAGATCGATATCGGCCATCAGCGGTTTGTCGTAGGCGGAGGGTATGACGAATGTGCCCTGCCCGAGACCGACTGACCGGCCGGAGGGGAAATAGGAGGTGCCACTCTTGATCGAAACCGTCGCAACCGGACCGGTCAGGTCAAAATGCGCCGCCGTATCGCGAACCGGCGGAATGTCGCCGGCGACGTTCATCCGCGCGCCGGCAATATCGAAGCCGACGCGGATCTGGTTGGCGTCAAGCTTCAACCCTCTGCCGCCGGCTGCCTCGTCAAGCCGGCCGAAGGGAATGAAGACGGATATGGCGGCGTCGGTGACGGTGCCGCCGAAGAGATTGCCGTGCACCCATGTGCGCACTTTGGGCGCCATCCAGAACGGCCAGAGCTGCTTGATCGCCGTCGTCTGCAACTCGCTGGATTGGCCGGCGAAGCTGATTTCCGGAGATTTGTCGCCGAGCTTGACGTGCAGCGCCCCGTAAAGTGCGCCGAGCGGACTGGAGACGGTCATGTTGGGGAACAGGAATTCCCGGCCGCCGACCATATAGCGTCCGGTCGCCTGGATATCGAAGGAGAGCGGCTGTTCGCCGGAGCCGCTTGGAGCGGCGGTGCCGCCGCTGACAAGCAGATCGATGCCGAATCCCTTGCCGGCATTGGGATCGAGTTTGTCGAGATCGATCAGCGCGCCGTTGAGGGGAAGCGTGGTCGCGCCGAAGCGGGCGTTCGACCGGGCGATCTCTAGCGTCTGCTTGGCGAAATCATAAACAAGGTTGATTTGCGCGCCCGACAACTCCTGCGGATCGCCGTCCGCATAGATCAGGCCGGGATCGACATCGACCGTTGCGGCAAGAGCCGGCTGCACCCCGTCGCGCTCCCTGGTGGCCGACACCGTCAGATCGGCGAAGGCGCTGAGCCCCTGCCGTATCACGCCCTGATCGTTGCGTTTCAGCGCAAACGGCGTGAGGTTCGCATGCTTGAGCGTTGCCGCCATCCTCGACACCTGGCCGTCTTCTTTCTCGACCAGCACGTCGAGCTCCGCCACCTCGCCGTTAAGCGCAACCTCGCCTTGCAATTGCAGCGAGGATGGCCCGGCATGGGCAAACACGAGATTGTCGACGACGAGCGACAGCGGGCCGTTCGCGCTGTCGGCGAGCTTGATGTCGATGCCGGAGATACGCACTGAATTGGTCGAGCCGCGCGTCACGATGCTGTCGAACATGTCGAGCTGCGCGAAGATCGTCTCCATCGCCTCCGGCATGGCGTCGATGCGCAGATCGTCAAGCTTGACGGGGTTGCCCGAGGGTAGAAGCGCGGTATCGAGCGCGATATCCTCCGCTTCGATATCCGCTACGGCGATACGGCCGCGGAAAAGCTGCAGCGGATCGAGGCCCAGGCGCACCGACCCCGTCGTCGACAGGTGCTGGCCGCTCTTCTGATCGATCATATTGACGTTGCGGGCTTCCAGCGCCAGCCGCAAGTCGGAGGTGAAACGGATGACGGTGGAGCCGACTTCGACGCGGTAGCGCGGTCCGGCCACGCCGTTCAGCGCCGCCTGTGCCTGCTGAGACAGTGGCTTGTCGAACATGCCGCTTTCGATCGTGAAGACGATGGCGGCAAGGATAAGGAGAATCAGTCCGAGAAAAACTGACGTCAGCTTCGCCGTCCGGCGCATCGGCGAACGCGGCGGCGGACAATGAACGATGATCGGATCCTCGGCCTGAGCGGACGGCAAGCGGTCCAGCGCAACGATATCCTTCTTGCGAAACGTGACCTTTTCGCCGCGGATGGCTGACATGCGCCCTCGGGCTCTCCCTTAAATCGAAGAATTGAACCCGGCCATGCTGGACGGGTTTCCGTCCACTATATAATTCGGGGACAGAGAGTGTCATCCACAAACCCGGCAAAAGAAAGGTTTTCCCAATGGCGGTTCCTGGCATCGGTGCCCTGGCCCCCGATTTCGACCTCCCCCGCGATGGCGGCGGACGTGTCTCGCTTTCCGATTTTCACGGCAGGCCGCTGGTCCTGTTCTTCTACCCGAAGGACGACACGACAGGCTGCACCGCCGAATCGCTGGCCTTCACTGCTCTGGCGCCGGAGTTTGAAGCAGCGGGCGCTGCCGTGATCGGCATGTCGCCCGATTCGGCAGCCTGCCATGACAAGTTCATCAAGAAGCACCGTCTTTCGGTCGCGCTCGCCTCTGACGAAGAGAAGACGACGCTCCAGGCCTATGGCGTCTGGAAGGAAAAGAGCATGTACGGCCGCAATTTCATGGGCGTGGAGCGCACCACTTTCCTCATCCGCCAGGACGGCACGATCGCGACGATCTGGCGGAAGGTGAAGGTACAGGGCCATGCCGAGACCGTGCTCGAGGCAGTCAGGAATCTTGCCGCGTGAATGGCGATCTCTCGATAACCTCGCTGCGCGGCGGCGCCATCGACGCCATCCGCTCGGCCGATCTCGACCGCAAGACCGCCCTGGCGCAGGAAAGCGCCACCCGCTGGTTTGCCCGCCGGGTGTCGCTGCGGTCACCACTCGACGCGGCCTTGCCGGAGAGGCCCGGTCGTCCGGAGAAGCCAGTGCTGACACCGCCGACCCAGGTGGAGAAGCGCTCACTCCACACACTGAAGGGCCGGATCGCCCTGCTCCATGCCATCGCCCATATCGAGCTCAACGCCGTCGATCTCGCGCTCGATATCGTCGCGCGATTCGCAACCGAGCCAGTGCCCAATTCCTTCTTCGACGGCTGGATGCAGGTCGCCTTCGAGGAGGCGAAGCATTTCCGCATGGTGCGCGCCCGCCTCAACGATCTCGGCGCCGATTACGGCGATCTTCCCGCCCATGACGGGCTGTGGCAGGCGGCCCATTCGACGCGCAACGACCTGACGGCAAGGCTCGCCGTCGTGCCGCTCATTCTGGAAGCCCGCGGTCTCGACGTCACTCCCTCGCTGCAGGCGAAAATGCGCGAGACCGGCGATCGCGAAAGCGCTGCGGTGCTCGACGTTATCTACAATGACGAGAAAGGGCATGTCGCCATCGGCGCCAAATGGTTCCGCTTCCTCTGTGCGCGGGAGAAGCGCGATCCGGCGAAGGCCTTTCAGGAACTGGTGCGTGCCAATTTTCGCGGGCCGCTGAAGCCGCCCTTCAACGATCTCGCCCGCGCCGAGGCCGGTTTGACGCCGTCCTTCTACCGCTCGCTGGCGTCGATCAGCCATGCGTGAGATCATTCCGCAACGATGCTGTAGCACGTGGAATTGGTGCATAATTGCGACCAGCACAACGGCAAAGTAAGCGTTCATTAACCATAAACGTGTCTAATTTTCTGAAAGAGGCGTAGCGCATCAATCGGGAGAGCCTGCGTGAACAGCGGACAGCAGCACCGGGTATTCGGCAGGCGGGCGCAGGAACATATTCTTATCCTGGCAAGCGGTGACAAAGTCCGCCACATGACGATCCGGCCGTGGATGGCCGCCGTCGCCTTCTGCTTCCTCGGCGTCTTTTCCATCGGCTATCTCCTGGCGACCTCCTATCTCGTGCTGCGCGACGACCTGATTGGCGCCACCATGGCGCGCCAGGCCCGCATGCAGCATGATTATGAGGACCGCATCGCCGCGCTACGCGCCCAGGTCGACCGCATCACCTCCCGCCAGCTTCTCGATCAGCAGGTGGTGGAAGACAAGGTCGACAAGCTGATGGAGCAGCAGATGGCGCTCACCTCACGTCACGGCAAGCTCGACAATCTGCTCGACCGGGCCGAAAGCTCCGGGCTCACGGATAAGGACAGCGCGCCGGCTTCGCCTGTGCAATCCTATGCCCCTGCCATCAAGGACAAGCGCGCTTCGCTTGACCACAGCGGCATCGAGGCGATCGAGAAACAGTTGGCAAGCGGCGCACCAGCCGACGCCACCCCCGACAATACGACCCTTGCCTACGTGCCGGCCACCGAGACGGTCGGCGATCGCGCCGACCGCATCTTTTCCAAGGTGACGCTGTCGCTAAAGGATGTCGAACAGGACCAGCGCAACCGCGTCGAGCAGCTGACGAGCGACGCCGGCAACGCCGCCAACGCCATCGAGAGCGTGCTGACCCGGTTCAAGATCCCCATGCCCGAGGCCGCTGCCAAGCAGGACGAGGATGACGGCGCCGTTGGCGGCCCCTTCGTCGAGCCGGAGAGCAATGACGACTTCAACAATTCGCTGATCGCTCTTGATGACGCGCTGACCCGGCTGGAAGCCGTGCGCAATACCGCCGAATCCCTGCCCTTCCGCAGCCCTGCCATTGGCAAGGAGATGACCAGCCCCTTCGGCAACCGCCGCGACCCTTTCCTCGGCCGCCTAGCGCTGCATTCCGGCGTCGACTTCCGCTTTTCGCCGGGCGAAAAGATCCGCCCGACTGCGCCGGGTAAGGTGATATCCGCCGGCTGGACGGGCGGTTACGGCAATATGGTCGAGATCGATCACGGCAATGGCATCTTGACGCGCTACGGGCACATGTCGCAGGTTCTGGTCAAGACCGGTGACACGGTCGACCGTAGCGACGTTATCGGGCTTGCCGGCAGCACCGGCCGCTCGACGGGCACACATCTGCATTATGAAGTGCGCCAGAACGGCCATGCGGTCGATCCAGTATATTTCATGAATGCGGGCCTTAAACTCGCCACCTATATCAAGTAATACCCGCCTGGTAACCAAAGCTTCACTCTGCACAGGGTGCGGCCTCTCTATTTCTTGACTTGCCGGCCATTCGGAGCTATGTCGCGCTGCATTGCGGCATGCAATCCCGCCGACTCGTTCAGAGTTCGGCCGAACCGGAACGGAAACAGTTTTCCCTTTGACGACATTCGCTGACCTTGGCTTGAGCCAAAAAGTGCTATCCGCTGTAACAGACGCGGGCTATACGATCCCCACACCCATTCAGGCAGGGGCCATTCCCTTTGCGCTCGAGCGTCGCGATATCTGCGGCATCGCGCAGACCGGCACCGGCAAGACGGCATCCTTTGTTCTGCCGATGCTGTCGCTTCTTGAAAAGGGCCGCGCCCGCGCCCGCATGCCCCGCACGCTGATCCTTGAGCCGACCCGCGAACTCGCCGCCCAGGTCGCCGAGAATTTCGAGAAGTACGGCAAGAACCATCGCCTCAACGTCGCCCTGCTGATCGGCGGCGTTTCCTTCGAGGACCAGGATCGCAAGCTCGAGCGTGGCGCCGACGTGCTGATCTGCACACCCGGCCGCCTGCTCGACCATTTTGAACGCGGCAAGCTCCTGATGAGCGGCGTCGAAATTCTGGTCATCGACGAGGCCGACCGCATGCTCGACATGGGCTTCATTCCCGACATCGAGCGCATCGCCAAGCTCATCCCCTTCACCCGCCAGACGCTGTTCTTCTCGGCAACCATGCCGCCGGAAATTCAGAAGCTCGCCGACCGGTTCCTGCAGAACCCCGAGCGTATCGAGGTGGCAAAGCCCGCTTCGGCCGCAAAGACCGTGACGCAGCGCTTCGTCGCCTCGCACAGCAAGGATTACGAAAAGCGTGCGGTTCTGCGTGAACTCGTCCGCGCCCAGACCGAACTCAAGAACGCGATTATCTTCTGCAACCGCAAGAAGGATGTCGCCGATCTCTTCCGTTCGCTCGAACGCCACGGCTTCTCCGTCGGTGCGCTCCATGGCGACATGGACCAGCGCTCCCGCACGACGATGCTGCAGAACTTCCGTGACGGCAACCTCCAGCTGCTGGTCGCCTCCGACGTTGCCGCCCGCGGTCTCGACATTCCCGATGTCAGCCACGTCTTCAATTTCGACGTGCCGATCCACTCCGAGGACTATGTCCACCGCATCGGCCGTACCGGCCGCGCCGGCCGCTCCGGGGCCGCCTTCACGCTCGTCACCAAGCGCGACACGAAGTTCGTCGACGCAATCGAGAAGCTGATCGGCGAAAATGTCGAATGGCTGAACGGCGACCTGAACTCGCTGCCGCCTGTGGAAGAAGGCAAGGACAGCGACCGCCCGCGCCGTAACGGACGCGAACGTGGCGACAAGGATCGCGGGCGCGGACGCGGCAAGCACAGTGCTGCGAGTCATAAATCTGATAACGACATACAGGATAATGACGTCCAAGTGATCGCAGCAGCACCAGCAAAGGCCGAAGTCGTGAAGAATGAGCGCAAAGCAGAGCAGAAGCCGCAAAACAATGCGCGCAACAATCGGCCTTATCCGGCAAATGACGACAGCCGCGACCGCCGCCGTCATCGCGATCACGACGACGGCCCGACTCCGGTCGGTTTCGGCGACGATATCCCCGCTTTCATGCTGATCGCCGGCAGCGCCAAGGTCTGAACGTCCAGTGGGCAAGCCTGGCGTCGATTTTCCGGGCCTTGGCGTCGGCTTGGTGATCCTGCGCCAAGGCAGGATCCTTCTCTACAAGCGCATGCGTCCGCCTGAAGCCGGCTACTGGAACATCGTCGGGGGCAAGGTCGATCACATGGAGCGGGCTGAAGAAGCTGCGCGCCGCGAGGCCGAAGAAGAGACCGGCCTCAGCATCGGCCGGATCGACCGCATCGGCATGACCGAACAGATCATCGATGCCGACCGCCAGCACTGGATCTCCATCCTTTATCTCGCCCGTGACGTCGACGGCGAGCCGCAATTGACCGAGCCGGATAAGCTTTCGGATTTCGGCTGGTTTTCGTTAACCGATTTGCCTGAGCCGCTGTCGGCCTTCACCAAGGCGGCGATCGCAGCCTTGCCGACAGGCTAGGGTTAGATTGAAGCATTCTGCCGGAGCAGCTTTTCGTCAGGGCAAAGGCGATTGGCAACGGGCATACCTCCAGGTACGTCCGAGCCGATCGCCTTTGATCCCGGCGGAAACATGCACGGCCCACCGGCCGCACCGCTTCGCCGCGGCGAAGCGACAAGTGCGTCCGGCGATTAAAGTCTTTTAGATTTGCCGTGCAAATCTGCGGGAGGGTTGGCTGAAACGGGCCGGCTGATCGACCGGCCGGCTTGGCCGTAGAACTGGGATACGACGCGCGCCGGCCGGTCGACCATCCGACTCCGTCTGAGCCAACAGAATGCTGGAATCCAACCCGGAAAAGCTCTAACCCGCTCAACTTTCGGCGCGAAGCGCCGCCTCATAAGCCAGTCGCACCCATTTCGCCATCAGATCCGGATCGTCATAGGCCTCTTCGGGAATCGACCAATAAGGCATCTTCACCGGCTTGCCCTTCTTGCCCTCATATGCCCATTGCGTGGCGCCGGCGGCGGCAAATTCCGGGGCGCTCGTCTCATCGGCTTTCAGCAGCATCTCGTCGCGCACTTCGACAGCAACGATGCGCCCGAGATGATAGATGCCCTTGCCGCCGAACATGCGCTTGATCGTGACGGGGCCGAGCCCCTGAAACATTTCCTCGATCCCGGCATTGTCCATTCTCTGTTTCCTTGAATACCTGCCAGCCGGATTACAGCGTATGATAATCCCGGTTCATATAGATGAGCGCCGGATGCTTCTCGCTGAAGCGGACGGCGGCGACTTCGCCGAAGATGACATTATGCGTCGGCATTTCCTTGATGTCGGTCACCCGGCAATCGAAGGCGGCGAGCGCATCGGCGAGAACGGGCGCGCCGGTGACGAGCGTATCGAAACGGGCACTGGCGAAGCGCTCGTCATTGGCAAGCGCCGTGCGCCCGGAGAAAGCATCGGCAACCGCCTGGTGGTGAGCGCCGAGCGTATTGAGCACGAAGATGCCGCTGCGGAAAAAGATCTCGTTCTTCGGATTGGTATTGCTGAGGCAGATCAGCACAGAGGCTGGATTGTCCGAAACCGAGCAGGCGGCGGTGATGGTAACGCCGCGGCGCATGCCTTCCATCGCCGTCGTCACGAGCTGCACATGGCCAGCATAACGGCTCATGGCATCGCGATAAAGGCCGGGGTCGATATGCTGCCTGTTCAACACCTGCTTCTCCCGTGCGCTCTGCATCCCAAACGGTGCGTGGCGCTGTAGTTCGACTTGCTATCGCGCAATATGGCGAGCATCGGTTACCTTTTCTACAATAGGAGCGGTGAAAAGCGTCGCGTTCCGCTTGTTTTTCTTTGACGATCGCCGCCTTGCGGATAAAAGGGCATGGACGATGGCTAGGGATTTCCGCCTTTCATGACCAACCTTCGTGGCATAGCAGCCTTCCTGACGCTGCTGGTGGCGGCGGCGCAAGGCCATGCGGCCGGCGTGACGATCGGCGTCGTCGCCCCCCAGGGTGGCCCGCTTGGCTCGCTCGGCGCACAGATTGCCGCCGGCGCCGGCTTCGAGATCCAGCAGTCCGGCAATACGCTCGTTGCCATCAACGAGACCTGCGAGGACAATAGCGGAGCGGCGGTCGCCGATGCGCTTGTCAATGCCAAGGTGCAGGTCGCCGTCGGCTTTCTCTGCAGCGAGACGCTGGAAGGCGCGCTGCCGAAGTTGAAGGACGCGAACATTCCCGCCATCACCGTCTCGGTCCGCTCCCGCATTCTGATGGAGGATGCGCTGAAAAATGGCTGGCCGCTCTTCCGCTTGGCACCTGCCGATGGCGCTGAAGCGGCAAAGATCATCGAAGTGATCCTGAAGAACTGGGCCGCCGATCCGATCGCCCTCATCGAGGACGGCACCATACATGGCCGCGAACTGACGGAAGCAGTGCGCAATGCGCTTGAGCAGAATGGCCTGAAGCCGGTTTTCACCGATACCTACCGTCCGGGACAGGAGCAGCAGATCGCCCTCGTGCGCCGTCTGAAACGGGCCGGCGCAACCAGAGTTTTCGTTGGCGGCGATCGCAACGATGTCGCCGTCATCGCCCGCGACGCCACGACGGAAAATATTCCCCTGTCGATCCTCGGCGGCGATGCCATGCGTGCCGCCGATCAGCCGCTGCCGCTCGCGTCCGGCGTGCGCGCGGTCGCCCTGCCGGAATATGTCCTTCTGCCGGAAGGCGCGCCGGCGGCCGACGCTTTACGCGCCAAAGGCACCGAGCCTGAAGGTTATGTCCTGCCATCGCTGGCGGCGGCCCTGATTGCCGGCAAGGCAGCCGAATCCGCCGCGGCTGCCGGCAAGCCGTTGCAGGAGGCGCTTATCGGCACGACGTTCCAGACGCCGGTCGGCGCCGTCGCCTTCACCGGCGCGCATGAGCTTTCGCAAAACCCCTACCGCCTGCTCGAATGGCGGGGCAATGGCTTTTTTCCACCTGCTGCGCCGACGCAATGAGCGGCTGCCAGCCCTGAATTTCGGCGCCATCGGCAAATGGCGCCATATGGGAGTGAGACTTGATGACGCTGCCTATTCGCATTGCCCCCTCGATCCTCGCGGCGGATTTCGCCAGGCTCGGCGAGGAGGTGCGCGACGTCACCGCCGCCGGCGCCGACTGGATCCACCTTGATGTAATGGACGGGCATTTCGTGCCGAACATTTCCTTCGGTCCCGACGTCATCAAGTCGCTGCGTTCCTACACGAACGCGACCTTCGATTGCCATCTGATGATCTCTCCGGTCGATGACTATCTCGAAGCCTTCGCTAAGGCCGGCTGTGACCGCATCACCGTCCATGCCGAAGCCGGACCGCATCTGCACCGGTCGCTGCAGACCGTCCGCAATCTCGGCAAGAAGGTCGGCGTGACGATCAATCCGGCGACGCCGCTGAGCGCCATCGAGAACGTGCTTGATGACGTTGACCTCATCCTCATCATGTCGGTCAATCCCGGCTTCGGCGGGCAAAAGTTCATTCCGGCAATGGCGGCCAAAATCGCCGCAGCGAAATCACTGATCGGTGACAGGCCGATCGAACTCGAGGTCGACGGCGGCGTCACCGTAGAAACGACGCCCGCGATCGCGCGTGCCGGCGCCAACGTCCTGGTCGCCGGCTCGGCAATTTTCAAGGGCGGTACGGTCGACAGCTACCGGAGGACCGTCGCCGAATTGCGTCAGGCTGCCGAAGGGACACGAACATGAACAAGGGTCTGATTATTGGCGGCGTGCTTGCCGCCGCATCGGCCGGCCTGCCCGGCATATCGCTGGCGGGCGACATAGCCAGCATCCAGCCGATCGGTTTTTCGGCCGACGGCAAGGTCTTTGCATTCCAGGAATTCGGTATCAAAGATAGCGGCAAGACTCCCTATTCCGAAACCTACTTCATCGACACCGACAGCGGCCAATATCTGGAGGGTACACCCTTCCGCACCGAGCTGACCGACAAGGACGCCAATCTTTCCAAAGCACGGCGGCAGAACCTGACGGCGGCGCGCAGCCAGATGGATAAATACGACCTTCTGACAAATCCCGGTCTGATTGCCGCCCTCAACCCACCAACCGAGCTCGGCTCCCCCTCGAAGACACTTCGCTACACCACACTTGCAATCGATGGGCCGCCGAAGACGCCCTATACGCTCGCACTCAGCGAGATGCCGGTGCCGGCGCCGAAGGAATGCGCAACGATCGACAAACGCATCCTTGGCTTCAGCTTGCAAATGATCGAGAAGGAAGGCGTGCCGAATCGTCAGGCGGCGCGGCAGGCAACCGCCGTCCCGGCCGAGCGCACTTGCTCGGTCGAATACCGGATCGGCGGCGCCGTAGTCTACCAGCCGGAAGGCGGAAACCAGGTTCACATCGCGCTCGTCCTGGCCTTCGATGCTGAGAGGAACGGACGCTGGATCGCCGTTCCAGTTCATCCCTGAGCGTGGATCGCCCAGGATGGATCGTCTAAGGGCGGCAAAGCCGCCCTCCTCTGATCTCTTTGCCGGCGCATTGCTCTGGGGCCTGCAGATGCTCGCCGCCGCCATGCTGGGGCTTTACCTCCGCAACGGTCTGCAGACCAGCCGGCTGGCTGAGGTCGCGGCACTCTATTTCCTCGGCGGCCTGCTTTCCTGGCCCTTCGCCCTGCCAGCGGCCCGTTTTTTTGCCTATGGCAGGCCGCTGGAAGCGCGATTTGCTGCCTTCTTCGTGACGCTGACGGCAGCCACGATCCTGATGACCGCCTTCCTCTTCGCCATGGAGTACCGGATCTTCTATTCGCGCTGGCACGCGCCTGTCGGCAGTATCGTCTGGGCGTTCCAGTTCGTCTTCACCAGCATCAGCGCCGTCTACCAATTCCTGGTGATTGGTCTTCGCCTCTTCCTGCCGCTCGGCCTCGTCTGCCTCGTCATTAGCAGCTATCATCTTGCCAAACGCATGCGTTGAGATTGCCGCCCGTCTTTGCTACAGGGGCGCAGACATAGACGCTTAAACCTCTTGAAGTGAAGGCAGCCGCCCATGATCCCGCGTTACTCCCGGCCCGAAATGGTCGCCATCTGGTCTCCTGAAACCAAGTTCCGCATCTGGTTCGAGATCGAGGCGCATGCCTGCGACGCGCTGGCCGAGCTCGGTGTCATCCCGAAATCGGCGGCAAGGACGATCTGGGAGAAAGGCAGCGCCGCTACGTTCGACGTCGCTCGCATCGATGAGATCGAGGCCGTCACCAAGCATGACGTCATCGCCTTCCTCACCCACCTCGCCGAGATTGTCGGCCCGGATGCGCGATTCGTCCACCAGGGCATGACTTCCTCTGACGTGCTCGACACCTGCTTCAACGTCCAGCTCGTGCGCGCCACGGATATCCTCATCGCCGATCTCGACCGCCTTCTCGCGGCGCTGAAAACCCGCGCCTTCGAACATAAGGACACCGTCACCATCGGCCGCTCGCACGGCATCCACGCCGAGCCCACCACCTTCGGCATCAAGCTGGCGCTCGCCTATGCCGAATTCGAGCGTTGCCGTCAGCGCTTGATCGCTGCCCGCGAGGAAGTAGCGACCTGCGCCATCTCGGGCGCCGTCGGCACCTTCGCCAACATCGATCCGCGCGTCGAGGAACATGTCGCCGCAGCACTCGGCCTGAAGGCGGAGCCGGTCTCGACCCAGGTCATCCCGCGCGACCGCCACGCCATGTATTTCGCCACCCTCGGCGTTGTCGCCTCGTCGATCGAGCGCCTGGCGACAGAAATCCGCCACCTGCAGCGCACCGAGGTGCTGGAAGCCGAGGAATATTTCTCGCCCGGCCAGAAGGGGTCTTCGGCGATGCCGCACAAGCGCAATCCGGTGCTGACCGAAAACCTGACCGGCCTCGCCCGCATGGTCCGCTCCTATGCCATGCCTGCAATGGAAAACGTCGCCCTCTGGCACGAGCGCGATATCTCCCACTCCTCGGTCGAACGCATGATCGGCCCGGATGCAACGGTCACCCTCGACTTCGCCCTCGCGCGGCTGGCCGGCGTCGTCGAAAAGCTGCTGGTCTACCCCGAGAACATGGAGAAGAACCTCAACAAGTTCCGCGGCCTCGTCCACTCCCAGCGCGTCCTCCTGGCGCTTACTCAGGCCGGCGTCTCGCGCGAGGATGCCTACCGTCTCGTACAGCGCAACGCCATGAAGGTCTGGGAACAGGGCAAGGATTTTCTGGAAGAGCTGCTCGCCGACGCAGAAGTTCGTGCCGCCCTGTCCGAAGAAGACATCCGCGAAAAATTCGACCTTGGCTACCATACCAAACACGTCGACACGATCTTCCGCCGCGTCTTCGGCGAGGCGTGAGCGATCTGCAATCAACGATATGGCGGCGCCCTTGCAGGCGCCGTTTTTCTGCCGGCATACTTCTCAGTCGAGAATCTATCGGACGGCTTTTCCCCTTAGTCGCAGCCTGATCACAACTGGGAAGTAGATGCATGCGACAAGGATCGAAGGCAGGGAAATGGCTAAGAAAAAAGCTAATAAGGTCAGCCTTTGAATACTACCACCTGATAACAACAAGACAGCCGCCGTAATCAGTAATAAAATTGCTATAAAAATAATAAATGACCAAAGAAATGGAAGTGAATTTATTGCACTGTATTTAAACGATTAGCAACGAAATAATAAATTTTGGGATAAATTCGATAAAGCCGATTTCGTCGAAGAAAATGGCAAATGACCTACGTCATTCCTATGAAATAGGCCTGAAAGAACAGCTCGACCTGCGGCTCGCTAAGAAGGAGTCGTTCATTTTCCCTACGGAGTTGGGATTGACGTCAATATGATTGGAATGTGTATTTCATAGTTCAGCTTTTCTCAAGCGGCCGTTGTTTTTGCTTCGACGCTTTCGGAACCACAGAGCGTTTGCGCCCGTCTGCCTTTTTCGGCGCCTCGGCTTTCTCTGCCTCCGACGTCCTGCACGCCTCCGTGTCACCCCGTCCCTTGGCGGCCTTGGCCACAAGCCGGTCGAGATGCTTCAACTCCTCCTCATCGAGGTGTTCGATGCCGATGAAACGGTTCTCCGCATGGCTTGTCAGAATGATCTCGTTGAGCTTTGCCTGGATCGCTCGCGTGTCACGCGTCTGGGCGTTCTGCAGCACGAAGACCATCAGGAAGGTGATGATCGTCGTGCCGGTGTTGATGATCAGCTGCCAGGTTTCGGAATAGTCGAAGAAAGGTCCGAGCACGGCCCAGACAACGACGACGCTCAGCGCCAGAATGAAGGTGACGGGTTTGCCCGCCCATTCCGATGCCTTGCTTGCGAAGCGGGCGAACAGATGCTGCATCGTCACCTCTCAAAGTCCTCCTCGAAGCCGGTTCTGATAAACGCGGGGAGAAGTCCAGAGGTTCCGGAAGCTAGGTCAAGGTCGGGATTGGGGGGATCGCGACGGCTCGCGATCCCCGGAAGGCTGTGATCATGCGGGTTCGCGCGCAACCAGCTTGCGGTAGAGATGCCAGGTCGCATGGCCGAGGATCGGGATGACAAGCGCAAGTCCGGCAAATACCGGGATGGTGCCGATGACGAGGAGCGCTGCGACGATCAGGCCCCAAAGCAGCACGGGCACCGGATTGATGATCGTCGCACGGATTGAGGTCACGACGGCGGCAACCGCTCCGACATCGCGGTCCAGCAATATTGGGAAAGTGATGACTGAAATCGCCAGCACGACGAGCGCGAAGCCAAAGCCGATGAGATTGCCCCAGATGATCAGCTGCAAGCCTTGGGCCGTACCGAAGACCTGCCGGGTGAAATCCGTCATGGTGCGGGGAAAGACGTCGCCGAGAAGGTTGGTGTACAGCGTCTGCGCCGTCACCAGCCAAACAACGAAAAGGCCAAAGAGCATCAGCCCGACCGCGACGATCGACGGCAGCGCCGGGGAATGGCGTACCTCGAGCGCGTGCGTCCATGACGTATCGAGACCCTCCTCGCGCCGGCGGCTGATCTCGTAAAGGCCGATCGCCGCAATCGGGCCGATCAGCACGAAGCCGGAAATCAGCGGGAAGACCATCGGCAGAAGGTTGGCGCCGGAGGTCCACAGCGTCAGGAAGATCCCGGCGATCGGATACATCAGGCACAGGAACACATAATGGGAAGGCTTTTCGCTGAAATCGTCGAGCCCGCGCTTCAGCGCGTCGAAGACGTCGGCGATACCGATGCGATTGACGACGGGCCGCGCGAAGTTTTCGCTTGCACCCGTCATGACATGAAATGCCGCCATGGCTTTCTCCTCCTCAGCCGAGACTTGGTCGGCGGCGGACACGCATCGGCGGGTAAGCCGATACGAAACCCGCAACCGGCACCGGGGCAACATAACAAATTTCAGCGCCCGTGTCGCTCTCTCCCTTGCAGCCCCCTCTTGACATCTTGGACAGGCTTTCTCACATCGGCGGCACTATGAAAGCCTCAGACGCAGATATCCTCATCATCCCCGGCTATACCAATTCCGGCCCCGGCCATTGGCAGAGCCGCTGGGAGGCGAAACTCAGCACGGCGCGACGCGTCGAACAGGCCGAATGGACGAAGCCGGTCCGCGAGGACTGGATCGCCCGCATCGCCGAAGAGGTGAACGCCTCGACCCGCCCGGTCGTTCTCGTCGCCCATTCGCTCGGCGTACCCTCGGCGATCCACGCCATCCCGCATTTCCGCAAGCGGGTAGCGGGCGCTTTCTTCGTCGCTCCGCCGGATGTCACCAATCCGGACATTCGCCCAAGGCACCTGATGACCTTCGGGCCCTACCCGCGCGATCCGCTGCCCTTCCCTTCGATCACTGTGGCCAGCCGCAACGACCCGTTCGGTAGCTACGACCATGCCGACGATATCGCCAGCAGCTGGGGTTCCTTCCTCGTCGATGCCGGCGAGGCAGGACATATCAACGCCGATTCCGGTCACGGCCCCTGGCCGGAAGGAACGATGGTCTTTGCCCAATTCCTCAGCCGCCTCTCCGTCTGATTGACCGCTTCTCGCTGTTTGAACGCCTGCTTTCTAAGTTTTTCTTAATAGAAAGAACGCAGACTGCGCCGAGATGCAATCAGCGAGAATGCCAGTGAAAAAAGCCCATCCAGAGGCCGATAGACCGCATGGCGATATCGCAGCGGCTGAGACTTTCGTGGGCACCGGGCCAACCGACCATCCCGATCTGGCCGAGCGGGAGAGCCGCTGGAATTATGCGCTGGTCGGCTCCGGGCTTGGCGTATGGGATCACAATTACCGCCTCAACCGAAAATACTATTCGCCAACGTGGAAAACCATCCGCGGAATGGCTCCCGACGAGGACGTCGCCGGCGACTATGAAGCCTGGCTGCAGCTCGTCCATCCCGACGACCGCGATTTTGTCGTGCATGCGATCGAGCGGCAGAATGCCGACGATCCGGAATATCAGGTCTTCCAATATCGCGAACGCCACAGGGACGGCCGCTGGATCTGGATTGACTGCCGCGGCGCCTGCGTCGAATGGGACGAGAATGGCGTGCCGACGCGCGTCGTCGGCACGGATACCGATATCACTGCCCGCAAAGAAGCCGAGGAGACGCTGTCCCGCCTGTCCCGCCGGCTCGACCTGGCGCTGGAAATTTCCCGTATCGGCGTCTTCGAGGCCGATATCGAAAACGACGTCGTCGAATGGGACGACCGCCTGATTGCCATTTACGGGATGCAGGGTGCGGCGCGCAAGATCGGCGGCGACGCCTGGGCCAAAAGGCTGCATCCTGACGACCGGGAGCGGGTGCTAGACCTTGCCGACCGCAGCGTCGAAAGCGGCAGCGACTTTCAGCAGGAATACCGCATCATCCGCGGCGACGGCGTTGAACGCATCATCCGTGCGCGCTCTGCCTTCTTTGTCGACGGTAACGGCCAACGCAAGCTGATCGGCGCCAATTGGGACGTCACCGAAGAAGTCGCACTTCGCAATGAACTGCAGCGCGCCAAGGATTTGGCGGAGGCCCGCAACCGCGAACTCGAGGCTGCCAAGGAAAGCATCGAGTACCTGGCATTGCACGATTACCTCACCGGCCTGCCGAACCGCCGATACCTCGACAAGATGCTGGACGACCGCGCGGCGGAATGCCGGGCCAACGGTCTTGCTCTGGCGATTCTGCATATCGATCTCGACCGCTTCAAGCAGATCAACGATACCCTCGGCCATCGCGCCGGCGACGCCATGCTGCAGCACGCCGCACATGTGCTCAGACATTCCGTCCGCGCCGCCGATTTCGTCGCTCGCATTGGTGGTGACGAATTCGTCATCCTCTGCGCGGTCGATCCTGCATCGAAGAAGATCGCCAATCTGGCCGAACGCCTGATCCGCGAATTGCGCAGGCCGGTCAGATACGAGGGGCATGACTGCCGGTTCGGCGCCAGTATCGGCATCGCCGTCAATGGCGGCGCCAAGCTCGACGCGAAGCAGACGCTGCTCGACGCCGACATTGCGCTCTATCGCGCCAAAGGTCTCGGCCGGAACCGCTTCGAATTCTTCTCCGCATCGGCCCGCGATGATATTGTCTCCGCCAAACGGCTCGCCGACCAAATCTTGATTGGCCTGGATCGCCATGAATTCGTGCCATTCTATCAATTGCAGTTCGATGCCGGCACGCTCGATGTGGCAGGCGTCGAGACGCTCGCCCGATGGCAACACCCCGTACACGGCCTGCTGACGCCGGACCGCTTTCTCGATATCGCCGAGGATCTCGACGTCGTCTCGACGATAGACGCCCTGATCCTGGAGCGAGCGCTGGCAGACCGCCGCACCTGGATCAAGGAGGGGCTGTCGATTCCAAAAATTTCGGTGAACGTTTCCGCCCGGCGGCTGACCGATCCCGATCTCGGCAAGAAGCTCCGCGCCCTGAAGATCGAGCCAGGCGCCGTCGCCTTCGAGCTGCTGGAATCGATCTCGCTCGACGATTGCGACAAGGCGGTGGCCGCCAACCTCAAGAAGCTGCGCAAGCTCGGCATCGACATCCATATAGACGACTTCGGCACCGGCCACGCCTCGATCGTCAGCCTTCTGCGCCTGAGCCCGAACACGCTGAAGATTGATCGCGAGTTGATCCGCATGCTGCCGCAATCGGCGGAGCAGCGCAAACTTGTCGGTTCGATCATCGATATCGGGCGCTCGCTCAACATCCTCGTCATTGCTGAGGGCGTCGAGACGGCGGATCACATCCGCATTCTGGAGCAACTCGGCTGCGACACGCTGCAAGGCTATGCGCTGGCCCGGCCGATGCCAGCAACGCAGATCCCGTCCTTCATCCGCGCCGGAAGCTGGCGCCATGGACTGACCGCCGCGCGCGCCTTGCAGACGCATCTTCGCCGCGCGCTCCCAAGCAGAACCGCCAAATAATCCTGTATAAGCGGCCCGCCATTTCGCCTTCATTCCACCGTACAGAAAAAGCCGCTAGGCTCGTAAAGCGAATTTATTCGATTCTCTTAGTGCTATTCCGTAAAATTCGGAATGCGGGCCATGAATCCGCAAACCGCGGCCATGAAATCCAGAATCCTGGGAAGGAGCGACAGGCGGATTGTGAAACACTCTCTTTTCCTTTAAGGGGACGCCACGAGATTGATCCACTCGCGCTATCCCAAGCGCGCCAACAACAGAGAATGACCACGATGAACCGTCGCCGCCGTATCTACGAGGGCAAGGCAAAGATTCTGTATGAGGGTCCGGAGCCGGGCACTTTGATCCAGTTCTTCAAGGATGATGCCACCGCCTTCAACAAGAAGAAACACGAAGTCATCGACGGCAAGGGCGTCCTCAACAACCGCATTTCCGAATATATCTTCAGCCATCTGAACAAGATCGGCATCCCCACCCACTTCATCCGCCGGCTCAACATGCGCGAGCAGCTGATCAAGGAAGTGGAAATGATCCCGCTGGAGATCGTCGTGCGCAACGTGGCGGCCGGTTCTCTTGCCAAGCGCCTTGGCATCGAGGAAGGCGTCGTCCTGCCGCGCTCGATCATCGAGTTCTATTACAAGTCCGACGCGCTCGACGATCCGATGGTCTCCGAAGAGCACATCACCGCTTTCGGCTGGGCCAATCCGGCCGAGCTCGACGACATCATGGCGCTTGCTATCCGGGTCAATGACTTCATGACCGGCCTCTTCCTCGGTGTCGGCATCCAGCTCGTCGATTTCAAGATTGAATGCGGCCGCCTCTTCGAGGGCGATCTGATGCGCATCATCCTCGCCGACGAGATCTCGCCGGACAGCTGCCGGCTCTGGGACATCGAAACCCGCGAGAAGATGGACAAGGACCGCTTCCGCCGCGACCTTGGCGGATTGCTTGAAGCCTATTCCGAAGTCGCTCGCCGTCTCGGCATCATCAATGAAAACGAGCCTGTGCGCGGCACCGGCCCGGTTCTCGTCAAGTAAGGCAGGAAAGACAAAGTGATCAAGGCTCGTGTCACCGTCACGCTGAAAAACGGCGTTCTCGATCCGCAGGGCAAGGCCATCGAAGGCGCGCTCGGCGCTCTCGGCTTTTCGGGCGTCGGCCATGTAAGGCAGGGCAAGGTCTTCGACCTGGAGCTCGAAGGCGCCGACAAGGCCAAGGCCGAAGCCGACCTCAAGGCCATGTGCGAAAAATTGCTGGCAAATACGGTCATCGAGAACTACACCATTTCTCTCGATTGAACATTGCGAGACTTACAATGCCCGAAGCATATGTATGGCTGCTTCGGGACGTGGCACAAATACAAGCAAGGTTTGAACCGCACCCATGAAATCAGCCGTCGTTCAACTTCCGGGTCTCAACCGTGACCGCGACATGATCGCAGCCTTGAGCAAGATCTCCGGCCGCGAACCGGTGACGATCTGGCAGACAGAAACCGAGATTCCGGATGTCGACCTAATCGTCATCCCCGGCGGCTTCTCCTATGGCGATTA
This sequence comes from Rhizobium bangladeshense, assembly GCF_017357245.1. Classification (NCBI taxonomy): domain Bacteria; kingdom Pseudomonadati; phylum Pseudomonadota; class Alphaproteobacteria; order Hyphomicrobiales; family Rhizobiaceae; genus Rhizobium; species Rhizobium bangladeshense. The sequence goes on from NZ_CP071612.1 coordinate 2,340,235, forward strand.
TCTTCGTTGCGGCGCGATCGCCGCCCGCATGCCAGTCATGCAGGCGATCATCGACAAGGCCGCAAAGGGCGTGAAGGTGCTCGGCGTTTGCAATGGCTTTCAGATCCTCGTCGAAGCCGGTCTGTTGCCCGGCGCGCTGATGCGCAATGCCTCGTTGAAATTCGTCTGCCGCGAGGTCAAGCTCGAAGTCGTCAATGCAGAGACTGATTTCACCCGCGCCTATGCGCAGGGTCAGGTCATCCGCAGCCCGGTTGCCCATCATGATGGCAATTATTTCGCCGACGAAGCCACGCTGGCGAAGATCGAAGGCAATGGCCAGGTTGTCTTCCGTTATGCAGAAGGCACCAATCCGAACGGCTCGCTCAACGACATCGCCGCCGTCATGAACGAAAACGGAAATGTCCTCGGCATGATGCCGCATCCGGAAAACCTGATCGAAGCAGCCCACGGCGGTTCGGACGGCCGCGGTCTCTTCGCCTCGGCACTCGACGTCGTCGCTGCCTAACCCGCGCCTGCTGATATGTCTCCTGCAGGCCCCGCGGGGACGCCATGCAAGACCTTCTTCCCCGGAGCAAGACCAATGCGCCCTCGCCGTTCCGTCGCCAACGCCGCCGTGTTGACGGCTATCGCAGTTGCTCTGGCAGCCTGCCAATCGCCGGCGCCGGCAGCAGATCCAAACCGGGCTGCGCTGCCGACCATGGAGCGAGTGGCGCTCGGCGCCAATGCATGCTGGTTCAAATCAGCCGATCCGGCCTTTGCAGCCTATAAGCTCGCGCCCGAGCTCAATTCCTTCACCGGCCGCCCGCGCATTTTGCTCGTCCACAAGGGCAGCCCTGAAAGCCGGCCGCTGCTCGTCGTGCAGGCCGAAGGCAGCCCCGCCCGTCTCCAGGCTTTTGGTCCGATGATGCAGGAACCGGTCGCCGGCCGTATCGCCGCCGACGTCAATCGCTGGTCGGCAGGCAATAAGGCCTGCAGCTGATCGCTGCCTTCGCCTTCATAGGCATCAGTCCCAGAAAAACGATTTTCCGACTTCGCGTGCGGCATCGGAGTGCGACACCCCGATATCCTTGAGCCCAGCCGGCGAAAGCTCTCTCAGGGCGCGGCGCCCCTCGCGCTTCTGATGCCAAAGAAGGATAGCGGCCCAGATCCGGCCCAGACGCGTCGTCGCCCTGGCACTTCCGTCGCAGCGACTGAGGCGTCCGTTCTCATGAGTGACAATCGATACAATTGGCATATTGACTTCGGGCAAGGCAGACATTCCAGGAATCCTCTCGGTTCGTCCGTTAGATTGTCTCTTACGCTTGACTGATACAATGTGCCAAGATATACAATTGTCACCATGACAAATTGGCTTCCTGATCTCTCCCGCGGCTCCGGGCCGGTCTACCTCCGGCTTGCCGACAGCATTGAATCCGCCATTGCGAGCGGCACCCTGCCCGCCGGCAGCAAATTGCCGCCGCAGCGCAACCTCGCCTACGATATCGGCGTGACAATCGGCACGATCGGCCGCGCCTATGCTCTGGTGCATGAGCGTGGCCTGGTTGCCGGCGAAGTCGGCCGCGGCACCTATGTGCTGAACCGCACCGAAACACCGCCAGGCGAACAGATTGATCCGATGGCCGTCTCGCTCGGCGGCACGCGCTTTCAGGACGCACCCGCCAATAAGATCCGTTTCGATACGACAGCCGCCCCCGACCTCGGCCAGGGCAAGATCATCTCAGGCATTCTCGCCGAGATCGGCGAACAGCATCTCACCGAAATATCCTCCTATTCCCGGAGTTTTCCGCCGAACTGGTTCGAGGCCGGCCGCCGCTGGCTTGCCCGCAGCGGCTGGACGCCGGAGGTCGAAAATATCGTGCCGACGCTCGGCGCCCATGCGGCCGCCGTCGCTGTTATTGCCGCGGTCTCGGCGCCGGGGGACAAGATCGTCTTCGAAAACCTTACCTATACCCAGGTCAGCCGCAGCGCCCGCCTTCTCGGCCGCCGCATGGTGACGGTCGATTCCGACGAATTCGGCGTAATTCCCGAGGATTTCGAACGGCTCTGCCAGCAGCAGCATCCGAAGATCGCCTTCCTGATGCCGACCGTCCACAATCCGACAGTGACGATCATGCCTCATGAGCGGCGCGCGGCAATTGCCGCAATTGCCAGAAAGCACGGCGTCTGGCTGATCGAGGACGATCTCTACGGCGGCATGGCCGACGACGATACGCCGCTCATCGCCTCACTTGCGCCCGACCGCACATTCCTGGTCAATGGTCTGTCGAAATCGGTCGCCGCCGGCGTGCGCGGCGGCTGGGTTGCCTGTCCGCCGCATTTTGCCCAACGCATTAAGGTGACCCACAGGATGGTCACCGGCGGCCTGCCATTCATCCTGGCGGAAACCTGCGCACGGCTGGTCGAAAGCGGTAGCGCACACGAGATCCGCAAGGAAGTGATCGGGGAAATCTCCCGGCGCGCCCGCGTCGCCCGCGAGCAGTTGCAGGGTTTCGACTTCGCCTCGCACCCACATGCGCCCTTCCTTTGGCTGAAACTTCCCGAACCCTGGATGTCCGGCACCTTCAAGAACGCTGCCTTGCGCGACGGCGTGCTTGTCGACGACGAAGACGAATTCAAGGCGGCGCGCGGCGAGAAAACCTACTACCGCGTTCGCATCGGCTTCTCTTCGCCCAAGACGGGCCAGGAACTGACCGCAGGACTGATGATCCTGCGCCGACTGCTTGAAAATGGCGGATCCGCCTATGACGGCGAGATATGACCTGTTGCAAATACACGCCATAATTCCGAAAAAAAGCACACGCCCGACGAGAACGCTTTACCGCACCACCCCCCGTGTTACCTCTTTGTTATTCCCGCTTTGTGCGAATCAAAGGACAGCAGATGAGGGTCGAGTTCGGAAGGATCGCGTTGCGTTGCCTGGGGCTAGCATCAGTGGCGGCCTTAGCGGGCACCTCGATGGCAGGTTCGGCAAATGCTGGCGAGCAGATATTTGATGAACTGCGTTTCGGGGTCTCTGCCTCGGTACAATCGGGCCGTTCCGGAGAAGACGGCGTCTTCCCGGAGATAACCGCTCTCTTCGATCCTTTCGGCTACGAGGAGGCCGTTGGCTGGCAGCAACAGTTGTTGCGTCCCCGTGTCCATCTGGGCACCTCGATCGGCACCTCGGGTGAAGCCACCCAATTCTTCACCGGCTTCACCTGGACCGTCGATTTCAACGAGAAGCTTTTTGCAGAAGCCGGATTCGGCGGCGTCATCCATACCGGCGAGCTGGACGACAATGATGACGGACCGGAATTAGGCTGTCGCGTTCTGTTCCACGAATATGTAGGCGGCGGCTACCGTTTCACTCCTCATTGGAACGTGATGGCCCAGATCGCCCACTCTTCGCATGCCAATCTCTGTGACGGCCCGAACGACGGCATGACACGCGCAGGCATCCAGATCGGCTACAAGTTCTGAACGATTGCTGCTTTTGTGAGAAAAGCCCGCCCGCCCTTTGTTGACGGCGGGTTTTTTCTGTCGCGCGTCGCCGCTACATAGGCTAAAGACAGCCCAAAACGCGCCAGGGACTTTCCGCTCATGAACATTCCAAACACCATTCCGATCACGCCGGAACTCATTGCAAGCCATGGCCTGAAGCCGGACGAGTACCAGCGCATTCTGGATCTGATCGGCCGCGAGCCGACCTTCACCGAGCTCGGCATCTTCTCGGCCATGTGGAACGAGCACTGCTCCTACAAATCATCGAAGAAATGGCTGCGCACACTGCCGACCAAGGGGCCGCGCGTCATCCAGGGGCCGGGCGAGAATGCCGGCGTCGTCGATATCGATGACGGCGATTGCGTGGTTTTCAAGATGGAGAGCCACAATCACCCATCCTACATCGAACCGTATCAGGGTGCCGCAACCGGCGTCGGCGGCATCCTTCGCGACGTCTTCACCATGGGCGCGCGCCCGATCGCCGCGATGAACGCGCTGCGCTTCGGCGAGCCCGATCATCCAAAGACCCGCCACCTGGTCTCCGGAGTCGTTTCCGGCGTTGGCGGTTACGGCAATTCCTTCGGCGTGCCGACGGTCGGCGGCGAAGTCGAGTTCGACGCGCGCTACAACGGCAATATTTTGGTCAATGCCTTTGCCGCCGGCATCGCGAAATCCAACGCCATCTTCCTGTCCGAAGCCAAGGGCGTCGGCCTTCCGGTCGTCTATCTCGGGGCCAAGACCGGCCGCGATGGCGTCGGCGGCGCAACCATGGCATCGGCCGAGTTCGACGAATCGATCGAAGAAAAGCGCCCGACCGTCCAAGTCGGGGACCCCTTCACCGAAAAATGCCTGCTCGAAGCCTGCCTCGAATTGATGCAGACGGGCGCTGTCATCGCCATTCAGGACATGGGTGCTGCCGGCCTCACCTGCTCGGCCGTCGAAATGGGCGCCAAGGGCGATCTCGGCATTCTGCTGGAACTCGACAAGGTGCCGGTCCGTGAAGAGCGAATGACCGCCTATGAGATGATGCTGTCGGAAAGCCAGGAGCGCATGCTCATGGTGCTGCAGCCGGAAAAAGAAGAGCAGGCCAAGGCGATCTTCGTCAAATGGGGCCTCGACTTCGCCATTGTTGGCAGGACGACCGATGATCTGCGCTTCCGTGTCATGCATCAGGGCGAAGAAGTCGCCAACCTGCCGATCAAGGATCTCGGCGACCAGGCGCCGGAATATGACCGCCCCTGGCGTGAATCCGGCAAGGCTGCGCCCCTGCCCGCCAATCTTGTCGCCGCCCCCAAGGATTACGGCCAGGCGTTGCTTCAACTCGTCGGCTCGGCCAACCAGTCGAGCCGCCGCTGGGTCTACGAACAGTATGACACGCTGATCCAGGGCAATTCTCTGCAACTTCCCGGCGGCGACGCCGGCGTCGTGCGTGTTGATGGCCATAAAAGCAAGGCGCTAGCCTTTTCCTCCGATGTGACGCCGCGTTATGTCGAGGCCGATCCATTCGAGGGCGGCAAGCAGGCGGTCGCCGAGTGCTGGCGCAATATCACCGCGACAGGCGCCGAACCGCTTGCCGCCACCGACAATCTCAACTTCGGCAACCCCGAAAAGCCGGAGATCATGGGCCAGTTCGTTCAGGCGGTGAAGGGCATCGGAGAAGCATGCCGCGCGCTCGACTTTCCGATCGTCTCCGGCAATGTCTCGCTCTACAACGAGACCAACGGCGTCGCCATCCTGCCGACCCCGACGATTGCAGGCGTCGGCCTGCTGCCGGACTGGCGCAAGATGGTCCGCATCGGCAGCGCCAATGACGGCGACAAGGTGATCATGATCGGCCTTGACGGCAGCCACCTCGGCCAGTCCGTCTATGTGAGAGACGTTCTCTCCAGCCGCGAGGGTCCGGCGCCGGAAGTAGATCTCTTCGCCGAGCGTCGTAACGGCGATTTCGTCCGCTCCGTGATCCGTAACGGTCAGGCGACCGCTTGCCACGACATTTCCTCGGGCGGCCTTGCCGTCGCTCTGGCCGAAATGGCCATGGCCTCGAACAAGGGCCTGAAGATCGATCTCGGCGAAGGCAAAGGCTTGCCGCATGCGCTGCTCTTCGGCGAAGACCAGGCGCGCTACGTGCTGACGGTGCCGGCCGATGTGGCGGATTTCGTCTGCGTCAATGCGGAAGGTGCCGGCGTTCCCTTTCGTCGCCTCGGCACCGTTGGCGGAGATGCACTTGTTGTCGGCGATCTTATTTCACTGCCGATTCAGCAATTGCGCGATGCCCATGAATCGTGGTTCCCTGATTTCATGGAAGGCCGCGGCGAACTTGCCGCGGAATAATGCGCAAGGAGTAACGATCATGGCCATGAAACCCGGCGATATCGAAGACATGATCAAGGCTGGGATTCCCGGTGCCAAGGTGACGATCCGCGATCTGGCGGGCGACGGCGATCATTACGCCGCCGAAGTCGTCGCCGAAGCCTTCCGCGGCAAGAGCCGCGTGCAGCAGCACCAGATGGTCTACGAGGCGCTAAAGGGCAATATGGGCGGCGTATTGCACGCGCTCGCCCTGCAGACCTCCGCGCCGGATTGACATCGCGAGTCGCGACCCGCCTTGAGCTGGCACGCAACCATTTAGATCAGGCAGATACGCTGGCCCACTGCGGCGGACCGCTTCACGGCGTCGATAACCTTCAAGGTTTCCAGTCCCTCACGTCCGCTGACCAGAGGTGCTTCCGCGCCTCTGATGACCCTGCAAAACTGGCGTATCTGCAGGACGAGCGGATCCTCGTTCCTGATTTTGGCGCGATGACATTCGAACGGTTCCGTCCAGCCCCTGTTGCCGGGATTGCTCCAGATGTTGAGTGACGGCACCGACAGCGACCCGTGGGTGCCGCCGATCATGTAGCAGGCCTCCCCAGTTTTAGGATAAGCGGGGTTTTCGCCAGTCGTCATCTCCCAACTCCAGGGTGCGACGACGGAATCCGAAACGGAAGCAGAGCCGAGAATTCCATTCTTGAACTCGATGAGGATCACCGCGGTTTCCTCAACGGCGTTTCCGCGAACTGCGTTGGATTCGCATGCCTGGACCGCCGTGACATCGCCGAATAAGTAGCGAAGGTTGTCGATATCGTGGATCAGATTGAGAAAGACTGGTCCCGCGCCGCGTTCGCGCCGCCAGGAAATGTCGAAGTATTCGTCCGGCTTGAATAGCCAGAACATCGCATTCACGACCAGTATCCGCCCGAGCTTGCCGCTTTCGATGATCTGTTTAGCCTTTTGCATCATCGGATTATGCCGTCGGTGATGTCCGGTCAGCAACGGAATGCCTTTGGCCTCCGCCGCGGCGACGAGCTCTTCGCCGGCGGCAATATCGTCGGCGATTGGCTTCTCGATCAATGCCGGGATGCCAGCCTCTATGGCCTCAAAACCGTTTCTGACATGAATCTGGTTGGGCGTCGCGATGATGACGCCGTCAGGGCGCGCGGCGGCGACCATTTCATCGAAGCTCGAAAACCATTTGGCGCCGACCTCGCTTGCGATCGCCTCTCCCACCGGGGTCGGATCCACGACAGCGACAAGGTCCGCCGTCGGTTCGTCCAACACGTGTTTGATGTGACGCCTTCCGATAAGCCCCGCGCCGAGGACCGCCAGTTTGACTGGGGCAGCCATTGTCAGTCCTTCTTCGGCGCCTTGAGCATGGTCGCGACGCGGCGGATTCCGAGCTGATAGCCTTCCGTACCAAGACCGGCGATGACGCCGTCGGCACGGTGAGAAACGAAAGAATGATGACGGAAGCTTTCGCGCTTATGCACGTTCGAGATATGGATCTCGATGACGGGACCTTCGAACGTGTTCAAGGCGTCGAGGATTGCAAGCGACGTGTGCGTGAATGCGGCCGGATTGATGACGATGCCGGCTCCATCTTCGCGGGCTTCGTGGATCCAGTCGATGATTTCATATTCACGGTTGCTCTGGTGGAAACGGATCTCGTGGCCGAGTTCCGAGGCCAGTTTCCGGCAGTCTGCCTCGACGTCGGCCAGTGTCTCGTGACCATAGATATGAGGCTGACGCTTGCCGAGCAAGTTGAGGTTTGGGCCGTTGAGAACGTAGATCAGGCTCATTGTAATTGTCCTTGTGAGGGCGTTGCCAGGCTCAGGCGAACGCTATTTCCTGGAATGCGAAATCCGGATCGGATTCGTAAAGATCGGCCCGCAGCCCCAGCCGACCCGCCTGCAGCGCGGAGGCCGCGACATCGCGCGCGGCGTCGAAGACCGCCTTCAACAACTCCCGCTTGGTCTCCGCCGGCCGGCCAGGAGCCATGCGCACGATGATCTGGATGAAGTGGTTGTCCGGATGCTCGTCGCCGACGCAGGAGAAGTTCGCCTCCCTGGCGAAGGTGCGCACGGCAGTGGGCTTCACCAAGCCTCCGTCGCGCACTCGGTGGTGGACCGCTCTGGTCAATTCATCGATCGCCACCCGTTCGCCAGCACCTCGGCTATAGTCGATGATGATGTGCGGCAAGGCATGTCCTCCCAGTCAGGCTGTAGCTCGGCATAATTCTTCGAAGTGACGCGACATGCGTTCCGCGTCTGGTTTTACACTCGTAAACAGTTCGAAGGCGGCCGCGGCCTGGAACACGGTCATGCCGCCGCCGGGCAGGGTCCTGCACCCCTTCTTCTCTGCCAGAGCCAGAAGTTCCGTCACGAGCGGCATGTAGACGATATCGGCAACCCAGTGACGTGAATGAAGCCATTCCGGTTCGATCGGGAGACCCGGATGACTTCGCATGCCTGTCGGCGTAGCGTGAATCAGCCCGTCGGCCGAAGCGAGCGCCGCACCGACTTCCCCGACCGGTTGCGCGCAGGTTCTTGAAAAGCGGCGGTTGAGCTGATCGGCAAGCGTGGCGGCGCGATTTGTGTCCTGGTCGAAGATCGAGAGCTTCCCGATACCGAGCTTGATTGCCGCGTGCGCGACGGCGACCCCTGCGCCGCCTGCGCCGAGCAGGACGGCATGAGTTTTGGCGACACCGGGCATACCCCGCTCGAAATTTTTGTAGAAGCCATACCAGTCCGTATTGTGCCCGATCCGCTTTCCGTCCCGAAGCACGACCGTGTTGACCGCTCCGAGCATCTCGGCGTCCTCGGAAGACTGGTAAGATGCGCGATGACCGTCTGCTTGCATGGATGCGTGATGTTGCTTCCTGCGAAGCCACGGTCCTCAAGTTCTGCGAGCAGCCCGGACAACGCAGAAGCGGGTAGACCGCGCTCGGCGAGGTCGACGAGCTCGTAACGGTAATCCAGCCTCAGGTTCCGCGCCTCGGTCTCATGAAGCGCGGGAGACTTCGACATCTGGATGTCGGCTCCAATGAGGCCGACGAGGAATGTGTTGCTGTTCATCTCGATAAAACCAATCGGCTCAGTGATGTGCGAGGATCTCTCCAAGGAAGGCCTTGGTGCGCTCATGCTTCGGAGACCTGAAAAAAACCTCGGGCTCGGCCTCTTCGATGATCTCGCCTGAAGCCATGAAGATGACCCTGTCTGCGACCTGGCGGGCAAAACCCATTTCATGGGTCACGCAGATCATGGTCATGCCGTCGCGTGCGAGACCGATCATCGTGTCCAGCACTTCCTTCACCATTTCCGGATCGAGGGCCGATGTGGGTTCATCGAACAGCATCGCCTTAGGTTCCATGCAGAGCGCCCGGGCAATGGCGACACGCTGTTGCTGCCCTCCGCTGAGCTGCGCGGGATACTTCTCCGCCTGATCAAGGATTCGAACCCGTTCGAGGTATTTTCTCGCCAGTCTCTCGGCGTCAGCCCGGCTGGTTCCGCGGACCCTCATCGGCGCAAGCGCGCAGTTCTGCAGAACGGTCATGTGGGGGAACAAGTTGAAGTTCTGGAACACCATCCCGACTTCGCGCCGAATGGCGTCAACCGCCTTGGTCGTGCCATCGAGCGACTGCCCATCGACGACGATCTTGCCTTCCTGGATCAACTCGAGAGCGTTGATGCAGCGGATCAAAGTCGACTTGCCGGAACCCGAAGGCCCGCAAAGGACGATCTTCTCACCTTTGCGAACCGATAGGCTGATGTTTTTCAACGCATGGAAGGAGCCGTACCATTTCTCCACCTTCTCAAGGGATATCAATGTCGACTGATCATTAGCGGGACTGAGCACGGCGCCCTCCATGTATGCTTTACTTGACGGTGAACGGGATGTTGGGGATGGATTCCGGGAACGTCGGCAGATCGATCTTCATCCACTTCTTGGTAATGGCTGCAAGTTCGCCATTGGCCTTGATCTTGTCGAGGAAGGCATTGACGGCCTCGTTCCAGTCCTTCTCGCCCAGTCGTGTTCCGACGCCATTGTAAGTCGTCAGGAAGTCGATCTTGCGCTCATAGGTGCCTGGGCTGGCGGCATCCAGCCGCTGTCCGTAGAACATGTTGCCTCCAACGGCCTTGACCTGTCCGGAGACCAGCGCCTGAATGGTAGAGGCGTCGTCGTCGAAGCGGCGGACGGTCGCCGTCGATCCCACGGCGTCGGTAATGGCCTTGTCCTGCGAGCTGGACTTCGGCACGCCGATTTCCCACCCGGCAACATCGGCAGGCGTTTTCGCGGTATCGGCCTTTGCCGCATAAAGCGAGATCGTGTTTGCCGCATATGGCTTGCTGTACTGTATCGACTTGGCGCGCTCTTCCGTCATTGCCATCGTGGCGAACAGGATATCGACCTTTCCGGTGGTCAGGGCCGGAATCCGATTGGCGACGGCGAGTGGCTGGAACTGGACCTTAACTCCGAGCTCCTTGGCGAAGAGTGTCGCAACATCGGCGTCGAACCCGTCTTGCTTGCCGCTCGAGTCGACGAAGCCCCATGGCGCGTTGTCGCCCTGAATGCCGACGACGATCGTGCCCTTGGCCTTGATCTCCTCGACGGTCGCCGCGGAAGCCGCTGCGGCCCCTACTGTGGCGAAGGCGGCCGTAGCCAGGGCCATTCCAAGAAATTGTCTGCGATTGCTATACATTCCATTCTCCTCCTCTGTGGTCTTTGCTTCGGGCGAAGCAAGGTTAGCGGACGGCTTTCGCCATCCGTTTTTCGAGGCCGCTCCCGATGTGGGAGAGAGGCCAACAAATGATGAAGTAGACAACTCCGACGATCCCGAAGACGAGCAGCGGGCGGTAGGTCTGGTTCGAAATGATCTGTCCGGCACGGGTCAGCTCGATAAAGCCGACGATTGCTGCCAGCGATGTGCCCTTGATGAGCTGAACGAGAAATCCGATGGTTGCAGGCATCGAAATCTTCAGCGCCTGCGGCAGGACGACGTCCTTCATTCGGGAGATGTAATGCAGCCCGAGTGCGTTCGCGGCTTCGGTCTGGCCCTTCGGAACGGCTTCGATCGAGCCGCGCCAGATCTCCCCCAGGAAGGCGCTTGCATGGAGGGTGAACGCGATGGCCACAGCGATCCATGCATTGACGTCGACGCCCAATAGCGCGACGCCGTAGTAGACGACGAAGAGCTGCATCAGGAGCGGCGTGCCCTGGAAGAGCGCGATGTAGCTCGACGATAAGAAACGTGCGAAGCGGTTCCTCGACGTGCGCACCAGAGCGATCAGAACTCCAAATACGCCTCCGCCGACGAAGCCGATGATGGCCAGCAGCACAGTCCATTTCAGACCCTGCAAGAGGAAGAACAGCTCGTTTTCACCGATGGGACCCATGAACGCCTCCTATCGGGTCGGGTAGTTGAAGTAGGAACGGGAGATAAGGGCGAAGATGCCCATCATCAGGCTCGAGATGACCAGGTAGATTGCGGTCACGCTGAAATAGACCTCGAAGCTTCGGAAAGTGTCGGATTCAATGCGCTGTGCCGCCGAGGTCAGCTCGTAGGCCGCGATCGAAGTGCAGACCGAAGTCGTCAAGGTCAGCATCACGAACTGGCTGGTCAGGGACGGATAGATCGCCCGGAGAGCCGGCTTCAGAACGATCAGCCGGAACACATCGGTCTTATGCAAGCCCAACGCAAAGCCTGCCTCGACCTGCCCCTTGCTCACGCTTTCCACGCCACCTCGAATAATCTCAATCGCATAGGCGCCGCCATTGATCCCCAGCGCGATAATGGCGGTAGCGGTAGGGTTCAGACGGATTCCCATGAGCGGAAGCGCGAAGTAGATGAAGAAAATCTGCACCAGGAACGGTGTGTTTCGAACAATCTCGACGAAGGCAATCACCGGAGCTCGGACGAGCTTGTTCTTGGACGTTCTTGCAGCGACGCCGAGAATACCGATCGCGAGCGCAAGGATCATTCCGGTGACCGCGACACCGAGCGTCCCAAGCGAACCCCAAAACAATTCCGGGGCGCGGTCGAAGACCGCACCAAAATCGAACGTATAACCCATGTGTTGACTTCCTCCCTCCGACGCGGCTCACGCCTCGCCGGCGCCGGATCAGCGATCCCGCCCGAACAATCCTTCTGCCTTGTCGTACAGATGTTTTAAATGCGTCTCAGGCGGGGCGGACCCTGCGAGTGGGACTTCCACCGAGATCGCCGCGGAGCTATCGACCGCTGCGACGACTTCCTTCAACGGCAATTCGCCCTCTCCCGGCGCGAAACGCCCGCCTCTAGCTTCGGCGATCATCTCCTCTGGTGTCACCGGCGCCGGTCCAGCGACATCGCACAACTGAACGTGCTTTACCCAGCCAATCTCGGTTTTCAGCGAGGCGAGCGTGCCGCCATTCCTGAAGAAATGTACTCCGTCGACGAGGACGCCGGCATTGCGGGCACCACTCGCCTTCACAAGGCCGACGCTGTCCTGGAAGGTCTTAATCACCCGCCAACCCATGTTCTCGATGTCGACAGCTAAGCCGTAACGGCCCGCGAGGCCGCAGAATTCCGAAAAGTTTGATACCAATCTGGCGTGATCTGGATCGTCTCCGCAGACACTCAGCCGGCGTGCTCCGATGTGCGCAGCCGCGGCGACGGTGGCCTCCACCGACGACGCGTCGAACGAGGGATCGATTACGAAGAACTCGATGTCGAAAACCTCGACACCTTCGCCGGCAAGCACCGATTTCAGCTCGCCCGCAGCCGAACCACCGAGCTCGTAGTAAGGCGCACCAGGGAACGCCGGATTCAGCCTGAGCCCGATCCTGGAGAACCCTGCGCGGGCGGCGGCCTTCGCAAATTCCACGGGAGGCAGCGATATCGATGAGAAATGCGCAACGCCAATCAGAGGCGCCGATGTCGATGTTACGGCGGCCATCACGCGATCCCCTTCGTCGCGAGATGGTTGCGAAGATTGGTGCCGGTGCGATGGATGTGCTGGCGGAGCTTTTCGCAGGCATACTCGACATCACGCGCGACCGCGCCCTGGGCAATCTCGCTGTGCTCCTGCCCGACGTTGCGATCCCCCGACGTACGGATCAGGAAGACACGGCGATATCGGTCGTTGAGATTGAGCAGAAGACTGCAGAAGTGAAGCAGAAGAGGTTTGCCGCAGCCGGAGATCAGGGTGAGATGGAATTCGCGGTGAAGCGTTTCCCAGTGCTCCAGCGTTTCGGGACGAGCGGCGTCGCGCTCCGTGCGATTTAGACGATGAAGCGCACGCATGATGTTGCCCTCCCATTCGACGTCGCCAAGACGCATGGATTCACGCAGCGCGAAAACCTCGAGTTCCTCACGCAGGCTAGTGACCTCTTCGAGATTAGCCAGCGAGATCGGCGCGACGCGATAGCCTCTGTTGTCCTGAAACTCGACCAGGCCGTCTGAAATGAGCCTGGCCAAGCCCTCCCGCAAGGGGCTCAGACTGACATTGAAAGTCTTCCGCGCCTTGTCGAGATTGATCTTGCTGCCCGCTTCCAGATCACCGGAGATGATCGCCTCCCGAAGGCGCGATGCGAGCTGGCTGCCGATGGTGTTCTTGCCATCGTCGAGGAAGCCGGCTGACGGCCCGTCTTCTGTCAACGGCCCGAGAAAGCTGTCGTCGGCCGAGTCCATCCTTCCTCCCAAAGCAACTGCCAAAGTTTCGATTATCGATATGATAAACGATTATTGATGTCAACTTGAATGCGTCAAAAACCACCAAACGGCTGCGCCTACGCCCGAGAAAAACGTATATGGCAACATATTTCAACCATTTAATCAAAATCGCCCACGCCTCCTCTTCCGCCAGTAGCATTCATCGCTCGGTCGCCCGGTTGACAAATAATCGATTATTCTGATAGTCGAACCTCATTGGGAGGTAGCCTTATGGCAATCAGAACCGAAAGCGAGTTGACGCCCGCCGTTCTCGCCGTGATGAACCGCACCGAAGATCCACGGCTCCGGGAAATACTCGTTGCAATGGTGAAGCATCTTCACGCATTCGTGCGGGAAGTCAGGCTGTCGGAAGTCGAGTTTCGCGACGCGACGGCCATCCTCAACGAAATTGGCCAGCTGCAGACTGACAGCCACAACGAGTTCGTGCTCATGGCCGGATCGCTTGGGGTATCGTCGCTCGTCTGCCTGCTCAACAACGGCGACAACGGGCAGACCGAGACTTCGCAGTCGCTGCTCGGGCCATTCTGGCGCCTCAACTCTCCGCGCGTCGAAAACGGCGGAACCATCATCCGCTCGGAAACGCCCGGAACGCCCTTGTTCGTCCATGCGAAGGTGGTTGATCGCGGAGGCAAACCCATCGCAGGCGCCGAAATAGACGTATGGCATGCCTCTCCTGTCGGCCTTTACGAGAACCAGGACCCGGACCAGGCGGAAATGAACCTGCGCGGCAAGTTCACTACGGACGACAAGGGTCGCTTCTGGTTCAGAACGGTCAAGATGGTGGGCTATCCCATCCCTGTCGACGGAGTCGTAGGTCGGCTTCTGCAAGCGCAACGCCGCCACCCCTACCGACCTGCTCATCTGCACGCGCTGATCTTCAAAGAGGGATACAAAACCCTGATCTCCCAGGTCTTCGACCCGAGCGATCCGAACATTGATTCCGATGTGCAGTTCGGCGTAACCGCGGCTTTGACAGGCGACTTTGTCCGTCATGACGAGCCGCACCCATCCGACACGGACGTTACTGGCCCGTGGTTCTCGCTCGACTACACCTACGTCATGGAGCCGGGCGAGGCCATCCTGCCGCGTCCTCCGATCAAGTAACGAAACCAGCAGAGCAAAATCATGATTACGGACAAGGAACGCCAGGCGGCCGCCGACGCGCTGCTGAAGGCAGAAACCGAACGCAGGCCCATCGTCCAGCCGAGCCGGACATATCCGAATTTGGAACTTGAAGACGCATACAAGATCCAAGCGCTCTGGGCGCAGGCGCGGATTGCAAAGGGTGCGCGGATCGCGGGTCATAAGATCGGACTGACATCGCGGGCGATGCAGATGGCCTCGAAAATGACGGAACCCGACTACGGCGTCATTCTCGACGATGCACTCTATAATGATGGGGCGCAGATCAGGGCGGATCTCTTTATCAAGCCTCGCCTCGAAGTCGAACTTGCCTTCGTGATGGGTGAGGATCTCGAGGGTCCGGGCACTCGGATCTACGACGTCATGCGCGCGACTGAATTTGTCGTTCCGGCGCTTGAGATCATCGACTACCGAACCGAGGTACCCAGAGCGATCACCGACACGATCGCCGACAACGCCGCTTTCGGAGCGATCGTCGTGGGTGGTCGTATCATCCGGCCGATGGATATCGACATCCGCTGGGTCGGCGCGACGCTTTCGAAAAACGGCATCATCGAGGAATCGGGTGTTTCCGCAGCCATCATGGGACATCCGGCCGCGGGGATCGCCGGGCTCGTGAACAAGCTCCACGCCGTCGGAGGCGGCTTGAAGAAGGGCCAGATCGTGCTTGCCGGCTCGTTTACTCGCCCGGTGGACATCGCCAAAGGCGACGTCATTCAAGCCGACTATGGCTCCGTCGGCTCCATCGGCGTCTCGTTCGTGTGAGGCGCCGATGGAACTCCCCGTCAATCACTTCAAGCGGAAACTGAGAGCCGGTCAAAGCCAGATCGGTCTCTGGTGCGGCCTTCCCGGAAGCTACGCCGCAGAAATCGTCGCGCCGTCGGGCTTCGACTGGGTGCTGTTCGATACCGAGCACTCTCCAGGCGACGTCCTCACCGTCCTGCCGCAATTGCAGGCGGTCGCGCCTTATGACGTTTCCCCCGTCGTACGCCCGGCCTTCAACGATCCCGTCCTGATCAAGCGCTTTTTGGACATCGGCGTCCAGACGCTCCTCGTTCCCTATGTGCAGAACGAAGAGGAAGCGAAGGCAGCGGTCGCCGCCATCCGGTATCCGCCGCAGGGCGTTCGCGGGGTCTCCGCCCTGACGCGCGCCACCCGCTTCGGGCGCGTTCCGAACTACGCACGGATTGCTGAACAGGAGATCTGCCTGCTTCTGCAGATTGAGACCCGTGAGGCGCTCGGTCGACTGGAGGCCATCGCAGGGGTCGAAGGCGTTGACGGCGTCTTCATCGGCCCCGCCGATCTGGCGGCTAGCTTCGGTCATCCCGGCCAACCGGGGCATCCCGACGTGGTCGCGGCGATCGAAGACGCCATCGCACGCCTGAATAGTCTTGGAAAGCCCGCAGGCATCCTCACGCCGGACGAGACGTTCGCAGCCCGCTGCATTTCGCTCGGGACGTTGTTCACCGCCGTTGGCGTTGACGTCGCCCTCCTTGCGAGAGGATCGGAGGCGCTCGCAGCCCGGTTTTCATCTTAGGGAGTTCGCGCCGATGTCGACGCGGAAGAAAATTCTGTCTGAGATAGCACCGGCGGGCGTAATCCGGGCCGCCGTCAACATGTCGAATGCCGCCTTGGTCCGTTGGGACGATCAGGACGGCGCCTTGGTCGGTCCAAGTGCTCAGATCGGTCACAAAATTGCCGGGCAACTGGATTGCGGCCTGTCGCTGATCCAGTACGGCTCCGCCGCCGATATCCTCGCCGCTGCGGATCGCGGCGAGTGGGACATTGCTTTCATTGCTTCGGATCCATCGAGAGTCGACCGGTTCTCCTTTTCACCCCCCTATATGTCCGTCAAAGCGACCTATTTGGTGGCCGAGGCTTCGGCTTTCCGGACGGTCGGAGACCTCGACATCGAGAGCGTGCAGATCGCCTCCGCAAGAAGTGCCGCCTATACGAAGCAGCTCGAACGTATCCTTGAAAAAGCCACCGTCTCCTATACTGACAGCCCGGCAGCTGCCATCGATCTCCTTGTCGGGTCGCAATGCGACGCCGCTGCTGGATTGACCGAATTCCTCGCTCACACTTCGGAGCGAATTTCCGGCTTCCGACTAGTGGAGGGAGCGTTCTCCGAAATTCCCCAGACGATCGCCGTGCACCGAAGATCCATTCATGCGTCGGCATTCTTTGCAGATTTCGTATGCCGTCTGAGCAGAACTGCTTCGGGAGACCGTGAGGCGGCCGGCGGCGGTGAAGAGAATCTCCCGTGACGGCGGCGTGCGGAAATGTGTCGCGCTTGATCCCGCGCTCGCCGAGCGAGCCAAACTCCGCAATATCTACAATAATCAAGATGATCGCGGCGAGTATTTTAACTAGTCAAAACTGCGCACGAGCTGAAGGCTTTTCGATGCCGCACTCGCCCCATTTTCGAGCGCCGTAAAGAGACGTCCTCGGCTGTGGGGCGCGAGCTGACCTTGGCGGGATCAGAACGGCAACATCTTGACCAGCCAACGCCGACGGAACCCGGCTCTCAAGCCGGCAGCTTGTCGTGCTCCGGATAGGCAAAGACCGAAGCCGGCATCGGTCCCGACGTCATCAGCGTGAAATCGAAGGGTGCCTTGAGATCGGGGCCAAGCACATATTGCCGGTGGACCCGCAGTTGGTCCTTGCGGACCTTCCGGTAGTGCGCGCCCGTTAGCATCTGCTTGACGCGGATCAGAAGGATCTTCGCTGCAGGCGCGTCTGCATGGCCCGAGACGGCAACGACCGGCACCTTGTAGAAATTGATCGAATCCGTCAGGCATTGCACGTCGAGCCAGGAGATCTCCGGACAGCGGGCGATCAGGCCGACGCGGGCGCGAAGCAGCGTTGCCGATGACAGCAGGGCGCATTGCAGAATGGCGCTGCCGAGTGTGGCAAACACAACGCGCCTGCCCTCGAAAATCTCCGGCTCCCTTTCAAGCAGTATGCCGATGATATGGGCGGCGACGCTCGAACCCATGCTGTGCGATGAAATTACGTACTCGTCAGCTTCCTCGGCGAACGCCTTGCGCACAACAGTCGCCCGCTCTTCCAGCCATTCGTTGATGTCGGCTCGATCCATACGGCCGAGCGCCACCGCCATCTCCCAATCGGCAAAGAGATGCAGCGTATGAAAACGTTCGGAAAACGGCAGGAATGCGAAAATGAAGAAGCAGAGCGCCAGTGGCCCGCTCCAGAGCACGTGCCAAGCGGAGAAGCCGACACTATAGGGCAGGATAGCAATCTCAGTCGTCAGCATGATTGCCAACGCCGTCAGCAGGAACGGAAAGAGGAAGAACAGACCGAAACGCCATGCATGCCTGAAATACCTCCGCATGCCACCTTCCAGCATGATTAGGGCGCAGCTTCGAAAGCCTGCAATGATCCGGCCCAGCGTGTTGCGGCAACTCAGCCGGCGCACGAGCACGTCATGATCAACCATGTGGATCCGGCTCTTCGTCCGCCAGCCGGCGGAACTGGTCTCCGCCGCAGGCGCCGTTTCGCGCGCTTCCCAGCTGCCCGTCGTGACCTCGAAGCTGAAGGGGTCGTCTCCCGCCTCCGGCGGGCCGGTTTCGATCGAGTAGCCCCAGACGGCAGCACTCTGTCTGGCAGAGCGTTCGTATCGCGCCCTATGGGCAAGGCCGTCGAGCGGCTCGAAGCCCGGGAAATGCAGGACGACCCGCTTCTTTATCAGTTTCATTGCGCTGTTCCGCCCAGCCAAAGGCCGGCCTGTTGCTGCGATCCGGCTGCTGGTCGCTGACATCGGCGAAAAAGCAGGCATGGGTTTCGAAGCCGCCTTGCTAACCGAACTCTTCTGGAATTCAATAGCAGCCACGTTGTTTTCGCAGCGCATGGAGGGGTTTTGTGGCGGATCTTGTCAAAGAATTGATTTCAGGCGTCGTCGACAGTGTGCTGAAGGAAATTCTGAAGAAAACCATCGGCCGCGCCACCACGAAACGCAGGCGGCGCAAGGCGCGCCCCGCCGCGACGACGACTGCTCCTCGGAAGGTGGTCACACCCAAGCGCAAGCCGGCCCGCAAGCAGGTCAGCAAGCGCCGCACCGCCGCCGGCCGCAGCCGCCAGCGTCGCGTCTGAGGGAAACGGCAAAACCTGCGACCGTAACGCGGCAGCAACAATCCCGAAGTGGTCTGACCGCATTGGTCTTTTTTTGGTTTGAGCGGCTGGAATTCCTGCTGTCGCATGCTATCTAAGGAAAACGATTGAAACGGCGGGCCTTTAACTCGCCTGTTGAAAGGATCAGATCCCATGAGCGGCATTCACGAATTCATCGACAACGAAATCAAGAGCAATGACGTCGTCCTCTTCATGAAGGGCACGCCGCAGTTTCCGCAGTGCGGGTTCTCCGGCCAGGTCGTGCAGATTCTCGATTACATCGGCGTCGACTATAAGGGCATTAATGTGCTCGCCGATTCGGAAATCCGCCAGGGCATCAAGGACTATTCCAACTGGCCGACTATCCCGCAGCTTTACATAAAGGGCGAGTTCATCGGCGGTTGCGACATCGTCCGGGAAATGTTCCAGGCCGGTGAACTGCAACAGCATCTCCAGGAAAACGGCGTCACCGTTCGCGGCGCCGCCTGACCGGTCACCGGACGTCCGCCCGGTTTCCAAATCTATTTCTCGAGTCCGAGGCGCTGTGGTGAGCAGCGCCTTGGCCTGTTTATGGGAATTTCATTGTGACAGATTCATCACAAGCCGTGTCCGCGGGCCGCCTGCCCATGGGCAAGCGTGAGTTCATCGTGCTTGCCGCCTTCCTGATGGCCATCAACTCGCTTGCCATCGACATCATGCTCCCGGCCCTGCAGCAGATCGGCGCGAGCCTCGGCGTCGAGAGTGAGAACCACCGGCAGTTCGTCGTCTCCTCCTATCTGCTCGGCTTCGGCAGCGCCCAGCTTTTCTACGGACCGCTCTCCGACCGTTTCGGCCGCCGCACGCCGCTGCTGATCGGCCTCGTCGTCTATATCGTGTCCGCCATCGGAATCGTTTTCGTTCCCTCCTTCGCCGGCTTGCTTGTGCTGCGCTTCGTCCAGGGCGTCGGCTCGGCCGCCACCCGCGTCATCACCATCTCCATCGTTCGCGATATCTATGGTGGCCGGCAGATGGCTGAGGTCATGTCGCTGATCATGATGGTCTTCATGATCGTACCGGTGATTGCGCCGGGCGCCGGCCAGGTGGTGATGTTCTTCGGCAACTGGCACCTGATCTTCCTCTTCATCGCCACGATGGCGACTGCGATCGCCGTCTGGGCCTATCTGCGCCTGCCGGAAACCCTGCATCCCGCCAATGTCAGGCCCTTCACCGCCCGCTCGATCTTCGGTGCCTTCAAGCTGGTGCTGACCAATCGCGTGGCGCTCTGTTACACCATCGCCAGCACCTTCATCTTCGGCGCGCTGTTCGGGTTCATCAATTCCGCCCAGCAAATCTATGTCGGCATCTACGGCCTCGGCGTCTATTTCCCAGTCGCCTTCGCCGGCGTGGCGATCTTCATGTCGCTGTCGTCCTTCTTCAATTCCCGTTTTGTCGGCAAGCTCGGCATGCGCCGCCTGTCACACGCCTCGCTCCTCGGCTTCATCGCCATCAATACCATCTGGCTGGCCGTCCAGATGGCAAGTTCAGAGCCGATGCCGTTTGCGCTGTTCATCTCCTTCTTCGGGCTTGCCATGTTCCAGTTCGGCTGGATCGGCTCGAACTTCAATTCGCTTGCCATGGAGCCGCTGGGACACGTCGCCGGCACCGCCTCCTCCGTTCTCGGCTTCATGAGCACGGTCGGCGGCGCCCTTATCGGCGCCGGCATCGGCCAGGCTTTCGACGGCACTGCACTGCCGATGGTCGCCGGTTATTTCATGGTCTCGATCATCGGCCTTATCTTCGTGCTGATCGCCGAGAAGGGCCGGCTCTTCCATCAGCACAATCCGGCCATTTGAACGGCCGGTTCCTTCCGCATCCAGGATTTCACCGCATGACGCCGCATAAACCGCACCAGGAAAACCAGGGGTCCCGCCGCATCGGCATGGGCTTCGGCGAATTCGTTATCACCATCGCCATCATGACCGCCAGCATTGCCATGGCAATCGACAGCATGCTGCCGGCGTTGCCCAATATCGGACATTCCCTCGGCGTCACCAACACCAACGACGCCCAGCTCATCATCGGCGTGTTCTTCCTCGGCTTCGGCGTCTCGCAGATATTCTTCGGCAGCCTTTCCGACACGTTCGGCCGCCGCAATATCCTGCTCGGCGGCCTTGCCTGCTATGTGGTCGCGATGTTTGCCGCTGCCGCAACCGGGAGCTTCGAAATGCTTCTCCTCATGCGTTTCGTCCAGGGCGTGGGTGGCGCCGCCGTGCGCATCACCACCATGGCCATCGTTCGCGACTGCTTCGGCGGTCGCGAAATGGCCCGCGTCATGTCCTATGTCATGATCGTCTTCATGATCGTGCCGATCGTGGCCCCGTCCGTGGGCCAGCTCATCATCCTCTATGCCGACTGGCACTGGATCTTCATCCTGCTCGGCATCGTCGCCAGCATCCTGTTCGTCTGGGCTCTTCTGCGGTTGAAGGAATCGCTGCCTCCCGAAGAACGCCTGCCGCTGTCGGTCGGCTCTGTTGCGGACGGATTCAAGACCGTGCTCACCAACCGCATCACTTGCGGCTACATGATCGGTTTGACCATGTTCACCGGCGTTATCAGCGCATATGTGATTTCGGTGCAGCAGGTTTTCGGCGAAGTCTATGGCTTAGGCGACTGGCTGCCGATCGCGTTTGCGGCCACCGCCGGCGGCATTGCCGTCGCCAATTTTGCCAACGGCTTCTTCGTTCGCAAATTTGGTATGCGCCGCATCTCGCACGCCGCGCTGCTGGTCTTCACGGCGCTGTCAGCGCTCGGTTTCGTCATCGCCTTGGCGGGCAAGCCAGATTTCACCGTCGCCTACAGCATCTTCACCATCGTCCTGATGATGTTTGCGGTGATTGCCACCAATTTCACCGCCATCAGCCTCGAGCCGATGGGCAATCTCGCCGGTACGGCGACCGCTATCACCGGCTTTGTATCGACGACCTTTGGCGCCATCCTCGGCGGGCTGGTGGGCCAGATGTTCAACGGCACCGTGCAGCCACTCTTCGGCGGCTTCGCGCTGTTCGGCTTGCTGACGATCGCAGCCACGCTGTGGGCTGAGAACGGCAAGCTCTTCACCCATCCCGGCGACGGTCCGCAACTCGATCCGGGCGCCGCCCATTTCTGAGCCAGGTGCGTCGGATCGATCGAAGGTATTCCCGGATGGACGAGCGGATTGTGATCAGGCCTTATGCGCCAGGTGACGTTGATGCGACGATCGAGATTTTTCTGCGCGCCATCCGGGAGGTCTCGTCGCACGACTATTCCGCGGCCCAGATCGAGGCTTGGGCGAGAGTCGAGGATCGCGCTCTATGGGCGGAAAGAAGGATAAGCAGGCCTGGATGGATCGCGGAGATCGACGGACAGCCCGTCGGGTTTTCGGACCTGACCGGCGACGGGTGTCTCGACATGATGTTCGTGCACCCAGACTTTCAAGGGATCGGCGTGGCAACCCGCCTGTTGCGCAGAGCCGAGAAGGAGGCTCTCAGGCTGGGGTTCAGGCGAGTTTACACCGAGGCAAGCATAACCGCCCGCCCGTTTTTCGAAAGCAAAGGATTTCGTGTGATGACCGGCCAAATTGTTGAGAAGCGCGGCCAGAGCCTGGAAAACTTCCTGATGGAAAAGTTCTACGCCTGATCTTGCAAGAGCCTGCCGCAAACCAACATTCGCCACCGGCCTTTGAGACAGTCGGCTTGTCAGAGGGTCAACACCTCACGCCGCAGCACGTCCCACGATGCATTGTCGGGCGCAATCAACAGTCCGCCGTCCAGATGCTGCGGCAAGTAGGACGAGCCGTCGAAGCGGGCGGCATAGGCGCCGGCCTCCTGCGAGATCAGCGTTCCGGCAAGATGATCCCAAGGCATCAGCTTGTTGTACATCAGGTAATGTACGTGCCCGCCGGCAAGGGTGCGGTATTCGTGAGCGGCACAGCGGTAGTTGGTGAGGAAACGCACCTTGGCGAGATTGCCAAGGACCTCGGCACGCTTCTCCCGCGGCAGGTAGCCGGTCGAAGCCATACCGACCATCTGGTCGAGCGCGACAGGCTCGGCTGCGCGCAGTCGCTGCGCCTCGCCATCC
The DNA here is from genome assembly GCF_017357245.1 of Rhizobium bangladeshense. Taxonomy (NCBI): domain Bacteria; kingdom Pseudomonadati; phylum Pseudomonadota; class Alphaproteobacteria; order Hyphomicrobiales; family Rhizobiaceae; genus Rhizobium; species Rhizobium bangladeshense. Next base: position 2,363,111 of record NZ_CP071612.1, read on the forward strand.
GGCCTGCGCAGCCAGGCGCCGCCGCCCTTCTCCGCCATCACCCAGTCGTCGCCCATCGGATCGTAGATGATGCCTGCAATGGTTTCGCCGCCTGAAATGACCGAAGCCATGACGCCGAAGGCCGGAATGCCGGCGGCAAAGTTGAACGTTCCATCGACCGGATCGACCACGATCGCGAGATCGGCATCGGCAAGCCTGCCAAGCAACGTCGGCTCGCCCGCGACAGACTCTTCGCCGAGAAACAGCGCGTCCGGCCAGAGCCGCTGCGCTTCCGCCTTGATCATCCGCTCGGCCTGCTCGTCGGCCTCGGTGACAAGATCGGTCGCCTCGCTCTTGGCGCGCACATCATCCCGGCCAAGCCGGCGGAAGCGGGGCAGGATCTCGGCCTTCGCCGCGCGGCGCAAGAGATCGGCAAGAACGGTCACGTCAACGGTTGTTGTCATATCAAATCCTCTCACTTCGGCCAAAACCTCAACTCAGATGCCGACGATCTCGCGCCGAATTAGCTGCCAGCTCTCCTTATCAGGCGCGGAGATAATGCCGCCGGTCGTCTCGCCCGGGCGATAGGGCGTGCCATCGAATTTCGCCGTGTGGCCGCCCGCCTCCTGGTGCGCAAGCACGCCGGCCAGGTGATCCCAGGGCATCAGCTTCGCATGACCGATGAAATGCATCTTGCCCGACGCGACCATCCAATATTCATAGGCCGAGCAGTTGAAGGCGAAGGTCATCCGCGCCTTCGCCATGTTGGCGCAGATCCGCGAGCGGTCGGGCTCTTCCATATGGGCCCACGACATGCCGCCGACCATCTGGTTCATGGCGGCGGGCTCGGCCACCTTGAGCCTGCTCGATTGTCCCTCCCGGCGTGTCAGAAAGGCACCCGCCCCCTTGATCGCCGTCACCGTGTCGCCAAGAGCGGGATCGTGAATGATGCCGGCAACGGTCTCGCCCCGGACGGTAACCGCAAGCATCGTTCCGAAAACGGGCAGTCCGGCGGCGAAATTGAACGTGCCGTCAACAGGATCGATGATGAAGGCGAGCTCGGCATCGGCAAGCGCCCGCACCACCGACTTGTCGGCGTCATAGGCTTCCTCGCCGACGACGAGTGCTGAGGGAAAACGCTGTTTCAGCGCGGCGGTGATCCGGTGTTCGGCAAGCAGATCCGCCTGCGTCACCAGATCGGTTGCCGAGGTTTTTTCCAAAACATCCGTATCGCCGAGGTTGCGGAACCGCGGCATGATTTCCGCACGCGCTGCCTCCTTTACGCATTCGTCGAGAAAGAGAATATCCTGATCTGAAATGGTCATGCGAATTGCTGTCCTTCATGCAAAGAGCCAGCCTGCTTAGCCGGCCTTTCATGAAGGATCGGTGACACCAAGGCTGGAAAAGTCGAAGAGTTTCGGATCGAGCAGATGCGACGGGTTCACATGCGAAAGCGCCCGCAGCATCGTGTCCTTGCGTCCAGGCATGCGCCGTTCAATATCGGCGAGCATGTCCTTCATGGCATTGCGCTGCAGCCCGTCCTGCGAGCCGCAGAGATCGCAGGGAATGATCGGGAACTGCATGGCGGCGGCGAACCTGGCAAGATCGTCCTCAGCGGCATAAGCGAGCGGCCGAAGCACCATCAGGTCGCCCTCGTCATTCAGAAGCTTTGCCGGCATCGAGGCAAGCCGCCCGCCGTGAAAGAAATTCATGAAGAAGGTTTCGAGAATGTCTTCGCGGTGATGGCCGAGCACCAGTGCGTCGCAGCCCTCCTCCCGCGCGATACGATAGAGATTGCCGCGTCGCAGCCGCGAACACAGCGAGCAATAGGTGGCGCCTTCGGGCACCTTTTCCTTCACGATCGAATAGGTGTCGCGATATTCGATCCGATGCCGGACACCGATCCTCGTCAGATAATCCGGCAGCACATGCTTCGGAAAATTCGGCTGTCCCTGGTCGAGATTGCAGGCGATGAGCTCGACGGGAAGCAGCCCGCGCCATTTGAGATCGAGCAGCAGCGCCAGCAGACCGTAGGAATCCTTGCCGCCGGAGAGGCCGACCAGCCAGCGCTTCTGTCCCTTCAGCATGTCGAAATCGTCGAAAGCCTGACGTACTTGCCTGAGCAGGCGCTTGCGCAGCTTGTTGAAGGACACCGAACGCGGTGCATCGGCAAAGAGCGCAAGACCAACGCCGTCGTCCGCTTCGAGCTCATCCGCGATATTAGCTGCGATATTCATTGCTTGTCCTATCGAAGGTGAACTTGCCATAGCAGAAAGCGGCCTGGCAACACAGCCTCAATCGCCGAAAACAGACCAGCCGGTGCGGGCCGCAAGCATCTCGAGCGCCACGGCGCCAAGCTGCGAATTGCCAACCTTGTTCAACCCCGGCGACCACACGGCGATAGACGCAATGCCGGGCGCCACCGCGAAGATGCCGCCGCCGACGCCGCTCTTGCCGGGCAAGCCCACATGATAGGCAAAGTCGCCCGAGCCGTCATAATGGCCGCAGGTCAGCATCAGCGCATTGATGCGCCGCGCGCGCTTCGGCGAGACCACGGAGTGGCCGGTCATCGGATTGCTGCCGCGCGCCGCCAGGAACAGCCCGGCCCGGGCCAGCTGTTCGCAGCTCATCGACAGGGCGCATTGGTGGAAATAGACGCCGAGTACGTGCTCCACGGGATGGTCGAGATTGCGATAGGCGCGCATGAAATTGGCAAGCGCGACATTGCGGTATCCCGTCTGCGTCTCGGAACGCGCCACCTTGTCGTCGATGGTGATCGCCTCGTCATCGGCGAGATAACGCACGAAACGCAGCAGCTCGCCGATCGCCTCGCGTGGCGCATGGCCGGCCATGACGACGTCGGTGACGGCGATCGCGCCGGCATTGATGAAGGGATTGCGGGGAATGCCGCTCTCATGTTCGAGCTGCACGATCGAATTGAAGGCCGATCCCGATGGTTCGCGCCCGACGCGCTTCCAGAGGCCCTCACCGACCTTCCCGAGCGCCAAGGTCAGCATGAAGACTTTGGATATGCTCTGGATCGAAAAGGCGATATCGGCATCGCCGACGCGATGGACCTGGCCGTCGACGGTGACGATCGCCATGCCGAATTGCCGCGGATCCACCTTGGCAAGCTCTGGAATATAGTCGGCGACCTTGCCCTCGCCGATGCGCGGCAGGATATCGCTGTAGATACTGTCGAGGGTCGCCTGCAAGTCCGCCATCGCTTCTCTCCGGATAACAAAAAAGCCGCCCGAAAGAGCGGCTTTTCCATATGCGAAAACGCCTGGGTATTCTTAACGCGAATAGAATTCGACGACCAGATGCGGTTCCATGACAACCGGGAACGGAACGTCGCTGAGCGTCGGAACGCGTGCGTAGGTGGCGACCATCTTGTTGTGATCGACTTCGATATAGTCGGGAACGTCGCGCTCGGCGAGGCTCACGGCTTCCAGAACGGTCACCAGCTGCTTCGACTTTTCGCGAACTTCGATAACGTCGCCGGCCTTGCAGCGGTAGGAACCGATGTTGACACGAACGCCGTTGACCGTCACGTGGCCATGGTTGACGAACTGACGGGCTGCCCATACGGTCGGGACGAACTTTGCGCGATAGACGATCGCGTCGAGACGCGATTCCAGCAGGCCGATCAGGTTTTCGGAGGTGTCGCCCTTGCGGCGGGCGGCTTCTGCGAAGATCGCGCGGAACTGCTTCTCGCGCAGGTCACCGTAGTAACCCTTTAGCTTCTGCTTGGCGCGCAGCTGCACACCGAAGTCCGACAGCTTGCCCTTGCGGCGCTGGCCGTGCTGGCCCGGGCCGTATTCGCGGCGGTTCACCGGGGACTTCGGACGACCCCAGATGTTTTCGCCCATACGGCGGTCAATTTTGTACTTGGACGATTCGCGCTTGCTCATCGTATTTCCTTTCAAAGGTTTATGGCGGCTTGTTGCCAAACCGCGCGAAGGAAACACGCCCTCCTCTGACCTCTTCCGAGGCCTGACAGGATGTTCCGGTTACGCGAACAGAAACGATCCACGGGACATGTCAAATGAAACACCGGACATTGCTGCCCGGTGCTTGGCGCGGTCTTTAGAGGCCCGTCATGAAAATGTCAACTGCGCCAAAGCCCGAAAACGCGACTATTCCGCAGCCAACGGCTGGTCACCCGTGTCGGGCGCGTTCGCGTCGCCAGGCGCCGTTTGGCAATTCATGTCGGGGAACGCCACAATGCGCTTGCCGGAGAAATCCGTGTGCACGACGACGATCCCCTGTTCCTCGAAATAACCGAGCAGCCGTCGGGCGCGCCGCGCCGAATGCGTGCCGTATGCACGTGCGATACGCGCGTCGGACGGGCACGCTTCGCCGCAGACGGCGGCCTTGGCAAGCATCAGGAAGACACCCTGCAAATCGTCGGTGACGCCTGCCGACAGCGACAGTGCCGTCGCCCACTCATCGCTCGCAGCTGTTGCCGCATCGACGCCGGAGCGTGAGATCGCCACGCGCCGGCGGAAATCCGGCAGCGCGATCGGCGGACCCGGCACGCGGCGCATGCGCAGCCGGACGAGAAAGTCTTGATAGAGCACGGAATCGGTGCGGAAGGCGGATGCGGGATCGTCGAGTATTTCGGCAAGCACACCGGCAAGCCGCTCCTCCCGCTCCTCAGCGGAGATCTCAACCTGGCTTGCCCTCGCCTCCACCGGCGCTGGGGATGCGGCCGGCGTCGAGCGCGAGAGTTCGGCCAGGATATCGGTCGTCGGCCGCGGCGCCGGCGGCGCGCGGCGCATGAGCGGGCGCTGAAATTCTTGCGGGTCGGGCGTGAAGATCAGGTCCTCGACATCCTGCGGCGCATCCGGGAGCGGCATCAGCTTCGGGCTGGAGGAGCGCGCCGAAGTCTCCACCGCGCCGATCTGGATCGGCAGCGGCCGGCGCGACAAGGCCGGACCGAGGGCAACGAAATTGCCGCGCTTCAGATCCCGAAACATTTCCGCCTGGCGCCGGTCCATGCCGAGCAGGTCGGCGGCGCGCGCCATGTCGATATCGAGGAAGGTGCGGCCCATCAGGAAGTTCGAGGCTTCGGCCGCGACGTTCTTGGCGAGCTTGGCGAGCCGCTGCGTTGCGATCACCCCGGCAAGCCCGCGCTTGCGGCCGCGGCACATCAGGTTGGTCATCGCGCCCAGCGACATCTTGCGCGCATCTTCCGAAACGTCTCCGCCGACCGACGGCGCAAACATCTGCGCCTCGTCGACGACGACCAGAACCGGGTACCAGTATTCGCGGTCGGCTTCGAACATGCCGTTGAGGAAGGCAGCGGCAGCGCGCATCTGCTGCTCGATATCAAGGCCCTCGAGCGTCAGCACGCAGGACACGCGATGCTGGCGAATGCGGTTGGCGATGCCTGCCAGTTCCGCCTCGGTGCGCTCGCCGTCAACGACGACATGACCGAACCTGTCGCTAAGGGTGACGAAATCACCCTCGGGATCGATGATGACCTGTTGCACCCATTGGGCGGATTGCTCGAGCAGGCGGCGCAGGAGATGCGATTTGCCGGAGCCTGAATTGCCTTGCACGAGCAGACGGGTCGCCAGCAGCTCCTCGATATCGAGCGTCGCCGGGCTGCCGGACGCCAATCCCATATCGATGCCAACCTGCAATGCTGATCCTCGCGGCGAAGAGACTCACACGAAATGAAGTGCCATTCTTCCGAAACGGCACCGCCCCGTCTATCAAAGAATGCGCAGTTTTTCAGGACTGGATTTCGCCAACCCACAGGACAATTCCGCTCATGCCCTCAAGCCGAATCCCTGCATCAGCCGCCGCGTGGCAAAATCAGGCTTGCCTGAGGTGAAGACTGAAAAGTCGAAATTATCCGGATGCACGGCATCGGCGATCAGCGGCACCAGCGTGCGGGCGCGCCGCGCGATTGCCTCGGCCGGATCGAGCCAGTCGACCGGCCAAGGCGCAAGACGGCGGAAGAGGTTGGCCATGAACGGGTAGTGCGTGCAGGCAAGCACCACGATATCGGTCTTGTGCCCCTCTTTCTCGACGAAACACTGGTCGATCTCGGCAAGCACGGCCTCGTCGGAGACCGCGTCGCCGCGAATATAGGCTTCGGCCATGCGCGCAAGGTTTTCCGAGCCGACAAGCCGCACATGGCATTGCTGCGCAAAGGACTGGATGAGGTCGCGCGTATAGGCGCGCTTGACCGTCCCCGGCGTCGCCAGCACCGAAACCAAGCCTGAGCGCGTCCGCTCCGCCGCCGGTTTGATCGCCGGCACTGTGCCGACGAAGGTCATTTGGGGAAAGGCCGCGCGCAGGTCGGCGCCGACAAGGGTGAAGGCGGTGTTGCAGGCGATGATGCAGACTTCTGGATCGTGCTCCTGAAGCAGCTTGCCGAAGAGCCCGATGATGCGCTCCTTCAGCGCCTGCTCCTCCCAGCCTCCATAGGGAAAGCCGGCATCGTCCGCGACATAGATGAAGCCGCGCTCCGGCATCAGCACACGCGCCTCGCGCAGCACGGTCAGCCCGCCTATACCTGAATCGAAGACGAGGACGGGCTTCAGCTCATTCGTCGGCGCTGTCATCGCTTGGCGCTTCCTTGCCGGATCTGGTGAAACCGCCTTTACGCGGACTGTTGCGCGAAAAGCGGTCGAGGGAGGAGATGACGCCGCGCAGCACGCTGATTTCCTGTTCCGTGAACGCCCGGCGGGAGAGAACAGCGCGAAGGTTGTCCACCATTTTCGGCTTTTTCGAGGGCGGATGGAAATAGTTGCGTGAATCGAGCGCTTCTTCCAGCTGGTCGAACAGGCCGAAGAGCTGCTCCTTTGTGGAAGGCCGCTGCTCGAGCGCTTGGAACGGCACGGCCTCCAGATCTTCCATGCCGGACTTCATCCATTCATAGGACATCAGAAGCACGGCTTGCGCAATATTCAGCGAGGCGAAGGCGGGATTGACCGGGAAGGTCACGATCTCGTCAGCCAGCGCCACTTCCTCATTGGTCAGACCCCAGCGCTCACGACCGAAGAGAATGCCCGTTGCCTCCCCTGCCCGAAACTTTGTGCGCAACGTTTGCGCGGCAAAGACCGGGGAGCGCACCGGCTTATAGTTGTCGCGGCTGCGCGCCGTCGTCGCATAGACGAAATTGAGGTCGGCGATCGCCTGCTCCAAGGTGTCGTAGACCTTCGTCGCCTCGATCACGTGATCGGCCTTGGAGGCGGTTGCCTGCGCCTTCTCGTTCGGCCAGCCGTCACGGGGATTGACGAGACGCAGCTCGGCGAGGCCGAAATTCGCCATGGCGCGCGCCACCATGCCGATATTCTCGCCCATCTGAGGCTCGACCAGAATAATGGCCGGCCCTTCGGCCAGAAGTTGACGCTCGCTGTTCGTGCCTGCCATGGTCTTATCCCTGTTTCGAGCGCGCAATAGCCTCGCTCGGCGCAAACGGCAAGGTGTCGGCCTGCGGATAAAGCCTTTCCAGTGCCGAACCGATCATCTCGAGCCCCACCCGGGCGCCCTCTCGTGACAGTGGCAAGTGCCTTCCCGTCGTCCGCGACGCATTGCGTTTGACGAAGAAGCAAGTAGAGCCGCGCTGAGCCGCGTCATCGATCAACGCCAGATCCGCTGCGATCAAACTCTTCTGATCGCTGTTGGCAGGCGGTGCTTCGTAGCTCCTCGCCAGGACGCGCGCCCAATAGGTGCAGGAAAGAAAGATCGCCAACGCCTGGCGGATCTGGCCGGGCCGCGTCACCACCGACCAGGAGGAGCCAAGCGGGCGGGCCGCCACCGTCACATCGCGGTAGCAGGAATCGATCTTCTGCGACAATGCGATCAACTCGAAACCGCTCTTGCCCTCGCCGATTGCGCCAAGCAGTTCGCGCAGCGCCTGGAACCAACGGGCGAGCGCCATATCGAGCGCGCCGCGGGTGCGCGCCGGAAAAACGACGAAAGCAACCGCCGTTCCGGCCGCCGCGCCGATCATGGTCTCCCCGATGCGCAGTTTGAGCAGATCGAGCGTCAACACGCCGGTCATGCCGTAGACCAGACAGAGCACGATCGAAATGAAGAAGGTCATCGTCGCGTACGAAACCTGCAGGAAGTAGAAAGCGAGAAAGATGCATATGGCCACGACCGGGATAGCGATACTCGGCTCGCCCGAAATCAAGGTCGCCAGGACGAGGCCCATGGCGATGCCGAACACCGTTCCGAGCGATCGCGACAAAGCTTTCATGGCCGTATCGCCGCGCGAACTGGTGTTGGTAAAGACGAGGAAAGAGGCAAGCACCGCCCAAAACCAGCGCTCGCGGGACAAGAGGAGACCGAAGCCCATGGCGATCGCCGAGGCGAGCGTGATCTGCAGCGCTGAACGCAGCAGGGGATTGGCCAGGGAAAAATCGATCGGCTGAGCTTGAATTGTATCTTTGGCCGCATCAATGCCGGAGAAACCGGAGGCCCGTCCCTTGTTGATCGCCTCCGTCAGGTGTCGCCGCGTCTCCCCCAGCCATAGCAGCGCCCTTACGGTTTCGCCCTGCGGCTGATCCTTGTTGGCCTCGGTCGTTCCCTCATATCTCTTGAGTTCTGCCGCATCAGCCTCGATCACAGCGTGGACGACAGCAAAGGGCGGCGGGCTTTGGAAGCTCAGCACGATAGAGCTTTCGGCGGCAAGATGCGCATCGAAAAGCCGGATCGCCAGCTCCGCAGCTGGATCGGAAGCGCCATCGAAGACGCCCGCTGACGGGCGCGGGATGAATGTCTCGGCCATCAGCACCACTTCCTTCAGCCGGTCTTCCAGCTGGCGCAGTTCCTGCCGGTCGGCATCGTCGATGTCACCACTCCGGGCGAGGGCAGCGAGTTTGAAGAGGATCTGATTGATCCGCCCGCTGACACTTTCGAGCGAGCGCAGCAGATCGCGGCGCCAATCATCAGGTAGAAACACCGTCCTTACCACATGGCCGACAAGAACGGAGACGACCGGTCCGATCATCACCTCAGGCAGTTCGGCAAGCGTCGGCTGGAAATAGGCCCCCATGAAGTAGGAGGTGAAGGCGAACATGCCGATCGCAAAGCCGCGCGGCCCGAACACGCGGCCCGCCGATGCGAGCAGGATGATGACGAGAAAAACGAGGTCGGAGAGAACGCGCTGATCCTCCAGCCCTGCTGCAATGCCGACGACAATAAGGCTTGCGGCACAGCCGAACAGCCGCGTCACCAGCTGGCGCGCACTGCCCTTGTCGCGTACCGCCACTCCACCTTCGATCGACAGCACGATGCCGAGGCCGAAGGCCGCCGTCGGCAGCGGCAGGATGAAGGCCTTTATCGCAAGCAGGATCAGGAATACGAGGACGATCGTCAGCGTCACTCGCGAGGCCATGCGCAGGCGCGAAAGCGCTGGATCATTGGCAAGCAGCCAGTCGCGGAACTGAAAACGGAAAAACAAGTGCATGAGCCCCTCATGCCATGAAGTATCGATAGATACAGTCGCGGGAGCGGAAATCAAACGGCTGACGAGCATCCTCCCGAATCTCGATATCGCGCGCCTACTGGCCCCTGGCGATCAGCACCATAATTTCCTTGAGCGAGGTCGGCCCCAATCCCCCTTCCCCATGAACCATGATGTCGTCGATGACGGATTTGCCGTTTTCCTCAATGACCTCGAAACGCACAGTCGTGAAGTCATCCTTGTTGGGTGCGCCTTCCATGCAGGTCGCCGCCTTGAATTTCACCGTCACCTCTGTCGCGTTGTTTACTGGCTGGCCGCTTTCGATGGAAAGGTCCTGCAGCGGACAGGCATCCTGGCCGTTGACGATCACGTCATAGTCGAAGGGTGAAATGCCATCTTCGTCGGCCGCCGGGTTCTGGGCGGCGGCCTTGTATTTGTCGCCGAAGTCCTTGCTGTAGAGCCGGCCGAGCATGCTTTCTTCGAAAATATCGATCCAGTCATTGACGTCGCTCGCCCAGTTCTTCTGCGTGTCCTCCATGATTTCCTTGACCGGCTCAGCCGCATCGGCCGCAAGCGAAAGCCGAGGTTCGACGGACACGGCGGCAACGAGGCCGGCGAACAGAACGGCGATCTTCTTCATGGCAAATGTCCGGGTCTCGGGCGGGCTTATGGCGCGGAGGTTAGCCATTTTCCAGCACTTGGCAATGGCGGCAAAAACGTCACATGCCTGGCCGTTGCAGCTTTGCGTTCCCGGCTCACAATGCTATAGCGCTCCGGATTACATCACCCAGCCGGGACAACGTTCCCTTCCAAGCTTAACGAGGCAGATACATGAAGAAGATCAAGGTCGCCAATCCCGTCGCCGATCTCGACGGCGATGAAATGACGCGCATCATCTGGCAGCTCATCAAGGACAAGCTGATCCATCCGTATCTCGACCTCGACATCGACTATTACGACCTCTCGGTCGAAAACCGCGACGCCACCAACGACCAGGTCACAGTCGACGCGGCGAACGCCATCAAGAAGTACGGTGTCGGCATCAAGTGCGCGACGATCACGCCGGATGAAGCCCGCGTCAAGGAATTCAACCTCAAGGAAATGTGGAAGAGCCCGAACGGCACGATCCGCAACATCCTCGGCGGCGTCATCTTCCGCGAGCCGATCATCTGCCGCAACGTGCCGCGCCTGGTTCCCGGCTGGACGCAACCGATCGTCGTCGGCCGTCACGCTTTCGGCGACCAGTACCGCGCCACCGACTTCAAGTTCCCCGGCAAGGGTAAGCTGACGATCAAGTTCGTCGGCGAAGACGGCACCGTCATCGAGAAGGAAGTCTTCAACGCGCCGGGCGCCGGCGTTGCCATGGCCATGTACAATCTCGATGAATCGATCCGCGAATTCGCCCGCGCCTCGATGATGTATGGCCTGATGCGCAAGTGGCCGGTTTACCTGTCGACCAAGAACACCATCCTCAAGGCCTATGACGGCCGCTTCAAGGACATCTTCGAGGAAGTCTACGAAACCGAATTCAAGGATCAGTTCAAGGAAGTCGGCATCACCTATGAACACCGCCTGATCGACGACATGGTCGCCTCGGCCCTCAAGTGGTCTGGCGGCTACGTCTGGGCTTGCAAGAATTACGACGGCGACGTCCAGTCTGATACCGTCGCCCAGGGATTCGGCTCACTCGGCCTGATGACTTCGGTTCTGCTGACGCCCGATGGCAAGACGGTCGAAGCCGAAGCCGCTCACGGCACGGTCACCCGCCACTACCGTCAGCACCAGAAGGGTCAGGAAACCTCGACGAATTCGATCGCTTCGATCTTCGCCTGGACCCGCGGCCTCGCCCACCGCGCCAAGCTCGATGACAATGCCGAGCTGGCCAAGTTCGCTTCCACGTTGGAAAAGGTCTGCGTCGACACCGTCGAAGCTGGATTTATGACCAAGGACCTGGCGCTGCTCATCGGCCCGGATCAGCCGTGGCTCTCCACCACCGCCTTCCTCGACAAGATCGATCAGAACCTGCAGAAGGCCATGGCGTAAGCTGGCCTTTTTGGAATAGCGTTGAAACGGCGGGGATCTCCCGCCGTTTTTTGTTGGGAGAGCTGAAAATGACGGCAAGTGTACGCCCGCTCCAACCTTCCGACCGTGCCGCCTGGGAACCCTTATGGGCTGCCTACCAACGGTTCTACGAAGTCGTCATCCCGCCTGAAACGACGGATCTTACCTGGGCCCGCTTTCACGATCCCGACGAGCCGATGCACGCGCTCGGCGCCTTCGATGATGACGGTCGCCTGGTGGGCATTGTCCATGCCATCTTTCACCGCTCCTGCTGGCTGCCGCAATGGACCTGCTATCTGCAGGATCTCTATGTCAAGGACAGCCAGCGCGGGCTCGGCACCGGCGCGGCACTGATCGATGCAGTCGCCGACCTCGCGCGCGCGAACGGTGCAGGCAGGCTCTACTGGATGACGCATGAAACGAATGCAGCGGCCCGGCAGCTCTATGACAGGGTCGCCGAGCGCTCGGGTTTCATCCAATACCGCAAGGCGCTTTAGCCCCTTGCACAAAGGTCTCGCCGCACTATTGATTCCGGGCGACGGCAATGGAAAAGCCAAGGGAACACGAGGAGGACGTCATGACCGAAGAGCTGGTATTCTATACGAACCCGATGTCGCGCGGCCGCATCGCGCGCTGGATGCTGGAGGAAATCGGCCAGCCCTATCGCACGGAACTGCTGACTTTCGGTGAAACCATGAAGGCGCCGGAATATCTCCGCCTCAATCCGATGGGCAAAGTGCCGGCAATCCGCCACGGCGACACCGTCGTTACCGAATGCGCAGCGATCTGCGCCTATCTGGCAGAGACTTTCCCGGAAAGGGGCCTTGCGCCGCGGCCGGAAGAACGCGCCCGCTACTATCGCTGGATGTTCTTTGCCGCCGGCCCCCTCGAATCGGCCGTGACGATGAAGGCGCTCGGCTTCGAAATTCCGGCAGAACGCCTGCGCATGGCCGGCTGCGGCGGCTTCGGCGACGTCATGAATACACTTGAGATGGCCGTCTCCCAATCGACCTACGTCACCGGCGAGCGCTTTACCGCTGCCGACGTCTATGTCGGTGCCCATATCGGCTGGGGCCTCGGTTTCGGCAGCATCGAAAAACGCCAGGCCTTCATCGATTATTTCGGACGCATCAGCGAGCGCGAGGCCTACAAACGGGCGAACGCTATGGACGACGAGGCCGGCAAAACAATGCAGGCTGCCTGACTCTCATCCCGGCGCGGCGTCCAGAATGCCGCGCCGGGATGCAGCCGTCAGGCAAGCGGCATGTGAATATCCGTCATCAGTTCTGTCGGCGGCACGTCGCGCGGGTTGTTGAGATATTCCTCGAACATGAGGCTGTCCTTCAGCTGCCGTCCCGATTTCGGCAACCATTCGGAATAAAGCCACTGATAGGCCATGTACATGCCCGCATAAGGACCCTTGTGGCGCAGGACGGCATAGTCGCCGCCCTCGATCGTGCGTCGCTCGAACGGCGCTTCGGTGAACAACCCAGGGGTGCTGGTGACGCAGGCGATGGAGCGTAGTTTCGCGGCCGGCACGATGTCGGGATGGTCGAGATAGACGCCGATCATCCGCATATACGGCTTGGCAAGGCCGCGGGCGTAAAGTGTGCCGAACAATGTATCGAAGGCTTTGCCGATCTGCATGTAGGAACCGGTGTGGGCGACGCCGATCAGCTCGGTCGGCTCGATCTGCCGCAAGGTAACGTCTAACATGGCTCTGGTCTTTCCGTTAGGTGAGGGCCGGAACGTTATTTGGCTTCCCTCGTTCCGGTAGCGCGCCGGCGGCATGCCTTAGACCGATTGCGAAGATGCGGTTGAAGGATTGGAGATTGGGATAGCCGGATCGCTTCGCAATCTCGCTGACAGCAAGCTCGGTGCTGACAATCTCGCCCGCCGCGCGATGCAGCCTGAGCCGCTTAACGGTGGCCGCCAGCGTCTCGCCATAGATCGCCCGCTGTCCATGTCGAAGCCCTATTGCAAATCGATCGACTGCAGACCATCATATCTCGATTTGACAAAGCTTGCGGAACTTGCAGCGGAAGCCGAAAACCAAAAAGGCGGAAGCCAAGGCTCCGCCTTTCGAATATTCCGTGTCGTGATCGATCAGCCGGCCAGCGCCAGAGCCACGGCCTCGATGGCGTCATCAGCCTTCGAGCCGTCCGGGCCACCGGCTTGGGCCATGTCGGGGCGGCCACCGCCGCCCTTGCCGCCGAGAGCGGCCGAGGCGATGCGAACGAGATCGACGGCGCTGTAGCGCTGAACGAGATCCGGCGTCACCGCAACGACTGCGCTCGCCTTGCCGTCGTCGGACACGCCGACAAGGGCGACAACGCCGGAGCCGATGCTGGTCTTGCCGTCGTCGGCAAGGCCCTTCAGATCCTTCGGGTCGACGCCCGATATCGCCTTGCCGAGGAACTTGACGCCCGCGACTTCGCGCACGGCATCAGCCGAGCCGCCCTGCCCGCCGCCCATGGCGAGCTTGCGCTTGGCATCGGCCAGTTCCTTCTCGAGCTTGCGGCGCTCATCGATCAGCGCCTCGACCCGCGACAGGACTTCCGCCGGCTGGACCTTGAGCGACGCCGCGAGCGTCTTCACGCGCTCGTCCTGCTCGGCAAGATATTCACGCGCCGTTTCACCGGTCACCGCTTCGATACGGCGAACGCCAGCGCCAACTGCGCTTTCCCCGAGGATACGGACGAGGCCGATCTGACCGGTCGCCGACACATGCGTGCCGCCGCAGAGCTCGACCGAGTAAGGCTTGTCGGTCTTCGCGCCATGCAGACCCGTGCCCATCGAAACGACGCGCACCTCATCGCCGTATTTCTCGCCGAAGAGCGCCATCGCGCCTTCTGCGATCGCATCGTCGACGCTCATCAGGCGGGTGGTGACGGGGGCATTCTGCAGAACGATCTCGTTTGCCATGTCCTCGACGACCTTAAGTTCCTCGGCCGACATAGGTTTGGGATGCGATACGTCGAAACGCAGGCGCTCGGGCGCAACCAGCGAACCCTTCTGGGCAACGTGCGTGCCGAGCACTTCGCGCAGCGCCTCGTGCAGCAGGTGGGTTGCCGAATGGTTGGCGCGCAGGCGCGAACGACGGGCATGGTCGACCGTCAGAACAACAGCATCCCCGGTCTTGAATGCACCTTCGACGACGGCTCCGGAATGCACGAAGAGGCCCTCGCCCTTCTTCTGCGTGTCTGAGATCTCGATCCTGCCGTGGTCGGACGAAATGACGCCGGTATCACCCATCTGACCGCCGGATTCCCCGTAGAACGGCGTCTGGTTGACGACAATTTGCACTTTGTCGCCGGCTTTGACTTCTTCCGTAACGGCGCCATCCCTGACGATCGCCTGCACCACGCCTTCAGCGGCTTCGGTGTCGTAACCGAGGAACTCGGTTGCACCATGCTTTTCGCGAAGCTCGAACCAGACGGTTTCGGTTGCCTTCTCGCCGGAGCCGGCCCAGTGCGAGCGGGCCTCCGCCTTCTGGCGCTCCATGGCATCGGTGAAGCCGGAGATGTCGACGCCGATCTCGCGAGCGCGCAGGGCGTCTTGCGTCAGGTCGAGCGGGAAGCCGTAGGTATCGTAAAGCTTGAAGGCCGTCTCGCCATCCAGCATGTCGCCCTTGCCGAGATCTGTGGTCGCATCCGAGAGCAGCGACAGGCCACGCTCCAGCGTCTTGCGGAAGCGGCCTTCTTCGAGCTTCAGCGTCTCCGAGATCAGCGCCTCGGCGCGCACGAGTTCAGGATAGGCGCGGCCCATCTCCTGCACGAGCGCCGGCAGCAGCTTGTACATCAGCGGCTCCTTGGCGCCTAGAAGCTGTGCATGCCGCATGGCGCGACGCATGATACGGCGCAGCACATAGCCGCGGCCTTCATTCGACGGCAGAACGCCGTCAGCGATCAGGAAGGCCGAGGAGCGCAGGTGGTCGGCGATGACGCGGTGGCTGGCGCTGCCTTCCGCCTTGACGCCTATCGTATCCTCGATGGTGCCGGTCAGCGTACGGAAAAGATCGGTCTCGAAGACGCTTTGAACGCCTTGGAGGATGCAGGCCATGCGCTCCAGACCCATACCGGTGTCGATCGAAGGACGCGGCAGCGGATTGCGAACCCCAGGCTCGGTCTGCTCGAACTGCATGAAAACCAGGTTCCAGAATTCCAGGAACCGGTCGCCGTCTTCCTCAGGCGAACCGGGAGGGCCGCCCCAGACATTCTCGCCCTGGTCGATGAAGATTTCCGAGCACGGGCCGCAGGGGCCGGTATCGCCCATCTGCCAGAAATTGTCGGAGGTCGGGATGCGGATGATCTTGTCGTCGGAGAAGCCGGCGATTTTCTTCCACAGCGCCGCTGCTTCCTCGTCTTCGGAATAGACGGTCACCAGCAGCCGATGCTTCGGCAGATCGAAGCCTTCAGTCACCAGCTTCCATGCAAGCTCGATCGCATTCTCCTTGAAATAGTCGCCGAAGGAAAAATTACCGAGCATTTCGAAGAAGGTCAGGTGACGGGCGGTATAACCGACATTATCGAGGTCATTATGTTTGCCGCCGGCGCGCACGCACTTCTGCGAGGTTGTCGCAGTCGCATAAGGACGTTTTTCAAGGCCGGTGAAGACATTTTTGAACTGCACCATGCCGGCATTGGTGAACATCAACGTCGGGTCGTTGCGCGGCACGAGCGGGCTCGACGGAACGATCTCGTGGCCGTTCTTCTTGAAATAGTCGAGGAAGGTCGACCGGATATCGTTCACGCCGCTCATTCTATGCCCTTCAATGCTGCCCGAGGCCGGTAAATACAAATTCATCGGCTTTTAACGTTCGCCTCCGCCACTGTCCAGCCGACAAACAAAACCGGCCGCATTCTCGATGAGGGAATGCGGCCGGCTGAGATATCCGATCAAGATCAGGCGCGAAAATTACATTTCCGCGGCGGCATCGCCGTCATCGGCGTCCGGCCCGCCATTCTGCAGGAATCGGTCGGCGATCAGGCCGGCATTCTGGCGCAGCGCCAGCTCGATTTCGCGGGCGAGATCCGGATTGTCGCGCAGGAAGGTCTTGGCGTTTTCGCGGCCCTGACCTAGACGCTGGCTGTTATAGGAGAACCAGGCGCCCGACTTCTCGACGATACCAGCCTTGACGCCGAGATCGACGAGCTCGCCTGTCTTCGATACGCCTTCGCCATACATGATGTCGAACTCGACCTGCTTGAAGGGCGGCGCCATCTTATTCTTGACAACTTTGACGCGGGTCTGGTTGCCGACCACTTCCTCGCGCTCCTTGACCGAGCCGATGCGGCGAATGTCGAGGCGCACGGAGGCATAGAATTTGAGCGCATTGCCACCGGTCGTCGTTTCCGGCGAACCGAACATGACGCCGATCTTCATGCGGATCTGGTTGATGAATATCACCATGCAGTTCGACTTGGAGATCGAAGCAGTCAGTTTGCGCAGCGCCTGGCTCATCAGTCGGGCCTGCATGCCCGGCAGGCTGTCGCCCATCTCGCCTTCGATTTCGGCGCGCGGCGTCAGCGCAGCGACCGAGTCGACGACGAGAACGTCGACGGCGCCGGAGCGCACCAGCGTGTCGGTGATTTCCAGCGCCTGCTCGCCCGTGTCTGGCTGTGAGATCAGGAGGTTCTGCAGATCGACGCCAAGCTTGCGGGCATAGACAGGGTCGAGCGCGTGTTCGGCATCGACGAAGGCGCAAATGCCGCCCTTCTTCTGCGATTCCGCAATGGTCTGCAGCGCAAGCGTTGTTTTGCCCGAGCTTTCCGGCCCATAGATTTCAATGATACGGCCCTTCGGCAGACCGCCAATGCCGAGTGCAATATCGAGGCCAAGCGAGCCCGTCGAAACAGTTTCGATCTCGACAACGTTCTCGTTGGAACCGAGTTTCATGATCGAGCCCTTGCCGAACGACCGCTCTATCTGTGAGAGTGCCGCTTCAAGCGCCTTGCTTTTGTCCACCGATTTGTCCTCTACCAGCCGCAATGAATTCTGAGACATCCGATCCACCTTTAGGTTATTGAAGCCGCTCAAGCAATGTCGAGTTTGTACCCTATTTGTTCCATTCCCGCAATGGGCGAACAAACATTTGAAAGAAAAAGGTAAAACGGTCCGTGTTCTACATTTGTTTTATCGATGCAAAGCAACGGCTTACGCCAAATGCGCGGGCTTTTTCGCAGCCAGGCGAACGCATCGATTCGCCCTCCGCGCATTATCATAGCGGGTAAGCTGATGAAAAAGATTCTCGTTCTCGGTGGTGCCCATATCGACCGGCGCGGCCGCATCTCCGGCGAAACGGCGCCAGGTGCCAGCAATCCCGGCACCTGGTTCGAGGAGCCGGGCGGCGGCGGTTTTAACGCGGCGCGCAACCTTGCAAGACTGGGTTTTCACGTGACAATGATCTCGCCGCGCGGCGGCGATCCCTTCGGCGAAATGGTCGGCGAAGCTGCCGATTTCGCCGGCATCGACGACCGGCCCTTCGTCTTCCTCGACCGCAAGACGCCGAGCTATACCGCGATCATCGAGAAGACCGGCGACCTCGTGATCGCCCTTGCCGACATGGATCTCTACCGCTTCTTCGTGCCGCGGCGCCTTTCCATCCGCTGGGTGCGAGAGGCCTTCGCCGCTCATGATTGCATTCTCGTCGATGCCAATCTGCCGGAAGAGACAATCACGGCGATCGTCGCGAAGGCACACTCCCTGGACAAACCAGTTGGGGCCATTGCCATCTCGCCGGCGAAAGTCGTCAGGCTGAAGCCGTCCATCAAGGATATCGACTACCTATTCCTCAATGAAGCCGAGGCCGCCGTCCTCGTCGGGCAACAGCCGCAGGATGCGGCCGGCTGGGCTCCGCTGCTGAAGGCGATGGGCATCAGGAGCGCTGTCGTCACCCGAGGCCAGCGCGAGCTCGTAGCGATTCGTGAAGGCTGCGTCGCCACGCTGCAGCCGCCGGTCGCCGACGCCGTCGCCGATGTCACCGGCGCAGGCGATTCGCTTGCCGCCGGCACGCTTGCCGCCCTGATAACAGGCCTACCGCTCGAGGAAGCCGTCCGGTATGGCGCAGCAGCGGCAGCGCTCACCGTTCAGTCGCGGCACGCCGTCAACGAAAATCTGACCGCGGATGGCCTGAATGAAGCGCTTGCCCTTGTTCCCGTGGCGAGAATTCTGCATTCAAGCGCCTAACTAAAGAGTTGAGCATGATGTCCTCCGAACACCGCCGGCATTTTTTGGCATCATGCTCTATCGACACAGGATAAGACCATGACCAAGCCCATTTCCCCTCTTTTGCCGATCGCCTATTCGAAGGAGGTCGCCAGCGCCAAGCAGCGCGGCGCGCCCCTGGTGGCGCTGGAATCGACGATCATCACTCATGGCATGCCCTATCCCGGCAACATCGAAATGGCGCGCAGCGTCGAGACAATTATTCGCGAACAGGGCGCGGTGCCGGCGACGATCGCCGTCATCCACGGCACGCTGCATATCGGCCTTGAAGCTGCGGAACTCGAGCAACTTGCCAAGGCGAAAGAGGTGATGAAGGTGTCGCGCGCCGATCTCGCCTTCGCGATCTCCGAACGCCGCACCGGCGCCACCACGGTCGCGGCGACGATGATCGCGGCCGCCCGCGCCGGCATTCGCGTCTTTGCCACAGGCGGCATCGGCGGCGTGCACCGCGGCGCCGAGGAAAGCTTCGATATATCAGCCGATCTCGAGGAACTTGCGCGCACCGGCGTTATCGTGGTCTCCGCCGGCGCCAAGGCAATCCTCGACATTCCGAAGACGCTTGAAGTGCTGGAGACCCGCGGCGTGCCGGTGGTTACCTATGAGAGTGAAGAATTCCCCGCCTTCTGGTCGCGTTCATCAGGCATCCGCAGCCCGCTGTCGCTGAACAGTCCGGCGGCCATCGCCAATTTCCAGACGGTGCGCGAACAGCTCGGCATCGACGGCGGCATGCTCGTCGCCAACCCCGTGCCCGAGGCCGACGAGATCGCGCGCGAGGAGATGGAGATCTATATCGAACGGGCGCTCGACAGCGCCGAGCGCGACGAAATCACCGGCAAGGCGGTGACGCCCTATCTCTTGAGCACGATCTTTGACCTGACGGACGGCCAGAGCCTGAAGACGAATATTGCGCTGGTGGAGAACAATGCGCGGCTTGCGGCGGAGATTGCCGTGGCTCTTGGTGAGTGATTTTTGACGGGCGGGCTGGTCTTACAGCTTGGCAATCTCCGGGGAGGGTGTGCCACACGGCAGCCCTCACAATCACCCGATCAGCTATCCAGCGTCTCTTTGACCACAACAGCGAGCTGCTTCAGCGAGAAAGGCTTCGGCAGGAAACCGAATTTCGCATCCGGCGGCAGATTGCGGGCGAAGGCATCTTCGGCATAGCCGGAGACGAAGATGAACTTCAGGTCGGGGTAGCTCTTGCGCAATTCGCGCAGCAGCGTCGGGCCGTCCATTTCGGGCATGACGACGTCGGAAACGACGATGTCGACCTTGCCCTCGAGTTCTTCCATAATGCTCAGCGCCTCGACGCCCGAGCCCGCCTCGTGCACAGTGTACCCCCGTGTTTCCAGCATGCGCTTGCCGCCGCGGCGCACCGCCTCCTCGTCTTCGACGAGAAGGACGACGGCCGAGCCGGTCAGGTCCTCCGGCTGCTGCGCTGCGGGCGCCTCGGGCGCGGTGGCGACTTCATTGATCGCATTGTCGATCGATCCCGCCTCGGCCGCGACCGCCGGCTCGGGAATGTAGCGTGGCAGGAACACGCGGAAGGTCGTGCCTTTGCCGACTTCGGATTCCGGCTGGATGTAGCCGCCTGATTGCTTGACGATGCCATACACCATGGCGAGGCCAAGCCCGGTGCCCTTACCGACATCCTTGGTGGTGAAGAATGGTTCGAAGATCTTGTCCATGATCTCGGGCGCGATGCCTGTACCGGTATCGGCCACCTCGACCAGCACCATGTCCTCGGCCGGCATGTATGAATAGTTGAAGGCGGAGACGTCGGCTGCGGTCAGGTTGCGGGTGCGCAGCGTCAGAGTGCCGCCATCGGGCATGGCGTCGCGCGCATTGACGCAGAGATTGATCAGCACCTGCTCGAACTGCGAAAGGTCGGTTTTGACGGGCCAGAGATCGCGGCCATATTGCACGTCGAGCTTGACGTTGGTGCCCGAGAGCAGCCGGTCCACCAGCATGCGCAGGTCGCCGATGACATCGGTCAGGTTCAGCACCGAGGGCCGCATCGTCTGTTTGCGTGAGAAGGCGAGCAGCTGGCGCACCAGCACCGCGGCGCGGTTGGCGTTGCGCTTGATCTCCATGAGATCGGCGAAGCTCGCATCGGAAGGACGCGCCTGCAGCAGCAGATGATCGGAAGAAAGCAGGATCGCCGTCAGCACGTTATTGAAATCATGCGCGATGCCGCCGGCGAGCGTTCCTACAGCGTTCATCTTCTGCGTCTGCGCCATCTGCGCTTCCAGCGCCTTCTGTTCGGTCACCTCGACGGCATAGACGATCGCCGCCTCTTCCGGCGCCTCATCGCTCTGGTCGATGACGGCGTTGACATAAAAGCGGAAATAGCGCGCCTCGTCGGTTGGCGTGCGGGTGTCGAGTGGCGAAATGTCACTCTGCCGGTCCTTGGCGGCCGCCAGCGCCGCGGCCAGTTGCGGCCGATCGCTCTCCTGAACTATCGTTTCGAGATACGGCGCCTTTTCCAGGTCATCGCGCGAGATGATGCCGGAAAACAGCTTCAGGAACGGCGCGTTGGTGCGCAGGATGCGTCCGTCGCCGTCGACCGAGGCGATCGCCATCGGGGTATTGTTGAAGAAGCGGGTGAAGCGCATGGCGGCAGCCGAAGCGGATTGACCGCTCTCGCTGCTCTTCCCGCGCGCCAGCACGATCGTCCGGCTTTCACCGGGCGCGCCGTCGCGCATCGAGGTGACGCTGTGAATGATCTGAACCGGCAGGCTCTGGCCATTGGTCTTGCGCAGGTCGAGATCCAAAGTCACGGTCTTCTTCAGGCCTGGCTCGGCCTGCACCGACTGGATCAGCGCCAGCCCCTCGCCCGCCACCAGATCGCCGATCGACATCGAGCCCGGCAGGAACTTGGTCAGGTCGAGCCCCAGCCACTCCGCAAGCGTAGCGTTCAAGTAGAAGATCTCGCCCTTCCTGCCGGCGGAGAAGAAGCCGGCGGGTGCGTGGTCGAGATAGTCGATCGCATTCTGCAGCTCCTTGAAGAAGCGCTCCTGATCGTCGCGTTCGGCGGTGATGTCGGTGATCTGCCAGATCTGCAGTGGCTTGCCGCCGTCATCCTCCGGCTGCAGCAGCCGCACCTTCAGCCGGTACCAATGCGCGCCCGAGCTGTTGCTGCCAGGCCCGACGGCGCGCAGCAGGCGGAATTCCTCCCGGCCTTCCTTGCCCTCGCGCAGACCATTGACCAGCCGGTAGAGCGCCTCGTTGGATTCGCGGTGCCGCGACAGC
This sequence comes from Rhizobium bangladeshense, assembly GCF_017357245.1. Classification (NCBI taxonomy): domain Bacteria; kingdom Pseudomonadati; phylum Pseudomonadota; class Alphaproteobacteria; order Hyphomicrobiales; family Rhizobiaceae; genus Rhizobium; species Rhizobium bangladeshense. The sequence goes on from NZ_CP071612.1 coordinate 2,385,063, forward strand.
AGTGTTTCCAAAGTCTGCACTTCTGTTGCCTTTCGCGCGCCGGTGAGCGCACCGTAGGCGGCGTTGGCATAGACGATCCGGCCCTTTTCGTCCGTGATCAGCGTGCCGTCCGGGTGACTGTTGAGGAAAGCGCGCGCGAGGCTGTCGGACTGGCGCTGCGGCATCACTTCGATGAAGCCGATGACGGAGGATACCAGGAAGAAAATGCCGACCATGGCAAGCACGCCAAGACCGCCGAGCACCATCTCGTTATCGAGCGTTCGCTTGAAGACGATAAAAGCGCCGGCGGCTGCGATCAGCACGAGAGCAAGGAGAAGAATACGCAAAACCGTGCCAGAACGCCCCCCACGATCCACAAGTGGTGCGTTATAGTCGTCGGCCTGACGCGGTTTCGTCATGTATTCCTCGCATAAGCCCCTCCCCCCTCGTAGCACAAACAAGAACCGGGAATCAGGCGCTCTTTTCTTCTTAGCAATTTGCCACGTCGGCAAAAACACCGGGCGCCGGCAAGACCGCTTGAATTCACAGGCAAGAGCGCCATCTGCGCCCTGATGCCCGCGACAGCTGCCCGCGTAGGAAGCCCGTAGCTGCAATTCGGCATGACACGAGATCGCCTTCGCGCATCGCTGGACAGAACCGGCGGCCCTTGCCTAAGAAACGGAAAAGTCGTCAATATGTGCCGAATGTGAAATGGAGTGAGTGACTATGTTCGATGATCTTGTCGCAGACTATGGCAGCAATTTCCTGCTTGCGGCCGGTGGCGTCGGCCTGGCGCTCCTCCTGCTCATTCTCGCACTTTGGCTGATCCGAGGCCGCGCTCCGTCGCCCTTCGTACGCGGCGGCCGCAACCGTCAGCCCCGCCTGCAGGTCCTGGATGCGGCCGCCGTCGATGCCCGCCGCCGGCTGGTGCTGGTGCGCCGAGACGATGTCGAGCATCTCATCATGATCGGCGGCCCGACCGATATCGTCATCGAAAGCCGCATTCTGGCGGAGACGGCCGAACAGCCGGAAAGCGTCTATCGCCCGGAGCCGGCCGCGGAGCGGCCGATAACAGTCCCGCGGCCGGAAACACCACCTGTTTCCGCGGCCCGTGCGCCGACCACACCCCGCGCCGAGCCGGCAGCCGAGCCCTCCTTCGCAGCGCCCGCCGCTCCGGAGCAGCGTTCGCGGCCCGAGCCTTCGGCCCCACCTATCGTGCCGCCACCGGTGGCCACCAGCCCGCTTCCACCAGAACCCGTGACGGCACCTCCATCGGCCGAACGCGATCATTCTCCCCGCCCTGTGCCGCCCCAATCCCGCGCTGGGGAACGTCACCCCGCTCCCGCCGCCGCGCAACCGGCGCCATTTCGCGATACCGCGAGCGCCGCCGAGATTCTGGATGCCGCCCGCCAGCGCGTGCTGCCGCAGCAGCGCATCGAGCCCGAGGTCTCCGTCTCGGACATGCCGGCGCCGCGCGCGGTACCGGCCACGGCCGAGGACGATGCGGCTGCGCACTCGGCAGCGGCGATTCGCCATGATTTCCAGCGGGTATTGGAACAGGAAATGGCTAACAATCTGACAGCCGAGCGCCTCGTGCCGGTCCCGTCAAACCAGGCCCGCCAGGCCGCACCGCAGCCAGCCACCCTCCCGCGCCGCGATCCAGAACTTGCCCCCATCACCGGCGCCGATACCGAACTGCAAAAAGAAGTTGCCCGCATCTTCGGTGAAATGAGCGTCAATCGCGACAAGTAGGAAAACGCTCATATCCGGTTGCTGCACTTCGGCCCTCGTGGCAAAGTTGCATAAAAGTCGCAGTGCTGCGGCTTTTAGGTGGCGACCCCCTTGAGGGCTCCCTAACTCGCCAAGCATTTGCTATCGATCAGGTCGAAGAGCATCGGCGCATTCGAGGTAGACTTTGCCTAAGTAAATACCGGTCTCACTCCAGTTTCACCCGTATTGCTGCAAGCGACACGCTGGCGGCATGCGAACATGTTCATCGGGTGGTGGCGAGAGACCGGTCTGGCATTGTTAACATGTGCCATGTGCAGCTCCGCTGTCTCAGCTCTTCAGCCGCCCACAACATCGCCATACCGCGCCCGCAAGGGTCTTCTCATGCACCATCTTGGTGGACTTCCGAACGGAAGACCAAGACGATATGTGCAAGACACTCCGGGTCCGATGGACCATCACTCCCAGGACGGCGCCGCAGCCATGGATTGCGTGCAGCGGATGCGGAAGTCTCAGAGCTTTCAGATCCAGCGGCAAGATCCGGCTCAATGCCAACGGTCGCAAGCTCGACGCCTGGCTTATCTACAAATGCCTGATCTGCGAAAGGACATGGAACCGGCCGATCTTGGAGCGCCGGAACATCCGTGACATCGATCCAATGATTCTTGGCGCGCTGCAGTCCAACGATCCGGACTGGATTCGGTCGGAAACATTCAACCTTGATGCGCTGCGACGCAAGTCACAGCGCGTGGATGAGTTCGCCGAAGTCGACATCGCCAAGGAGATACGGCACGAGACCACAGGCTGGACGAGCCTCGAGATCGAACTGATGGCCCCGTTTCCCACGAATATACGCCTGGATCGGTTGCTGGCCGGCGAGTTGAAGATATCTCGCTCCCGCCTGCTGGCTCTTTACGATCAGGGCGTCTGTCGAACGGAACCCGACCGGGCAGACATCATGCGGCGGCGCATCAGGAATGGCACCCTCGTCATGATCGATCTCGCCATGGAGGCCGAGCGGGAGCCCTACTGGAAAGCGTTGGCGACAGGCGCACCGCTATAACCTCGAAACGCCGGGGCAGATGCTCAACAAAGAAGCGCCGCGAACAAATCGCGGCGCTAATATGGCTCATGCCTGCATGGGAATTGTCATTCGTCGCGGTAGACCTTTTCGCGACGCTCGTGGCGCTCCTGCGCCTCGATCGACAGCGTCGCAATCGGACGGGCGTCGAGACGCTTGAGACCGATTGGTTCGCCGGTTTCTTCACAATAGCCGTAGGTGCCGTCTTCGATGCGCTGCAGCGCCGCGTCGATCTTGGAAATCAGCTTTCTCTGCCGGTCGCGGGCGCGAAGTTCGATCGCCCTGTCGGTTTCCGACGACGCCCTGTCGGCGAGATCGGGATGGTTTGCGCTTTCCTCAGCCAGATGGTCGAGTGTTTCGCGCGCTTCTCTAAGGATATCGTTTTTCCAGGCGACCAGCTTCGCCCTGAAGTAGGCACGCTGGTTTACGTTCATGAACTCTTCCTCTTCCGAGGGAACGTAATTGCTAAGATCGATCTTCTCACTCAACGCGATTCTCCTGAAGAACATCTCATCTGGCGGGGTGTATATCCCAAGCGCTAGCCGCGATTCAAGCCAAATACGACAGCTAAACAGATTTTTAAATCTGTTACAATTTTCGGCTAACGGGCTATTTTCTCATGATTATTCGAGCTCGCAATTTTTGCTTCGCCTTCAAAACGCCGTGTTGTCAGCCAGGTTTTCGGCGGGCGCGGCATGGCTGGCGGTTGACGGCGGATGATCGCAACCGCTACTGAAAAGGCCCGCCGATCCTGGATTTGCCCATGACCGTACCGCTGCCTCCCCCCAATCGAATCTTTCTCCTGCGTCATGCCGAGGCCGCCTGGGCCGAACCCGGACAGCGCGATTTCGACCGGCCGCTCAACGAAAAAGGGTATGGCGATGCCGAAATCATCGCCGACAAGGCCGCTGATAAGGGCTACCGTCCCGATCTTCTGATCAGCTCGACGGCGCTACGGTGCCGCGACACCGCCGATGCCGTCCATCGGGCGATGGGTGCGGCGCTGGAGGTGAGCTACATCGACGCGCTCTACAATGCCACGGTCGATACCTATGTCGAAATCGTCGATGCGCAGGATAATGCCGCCGTTATGTTGGTCGGCCACAACCCGACAATCGAGCAGGCGCTGGAGGCGCTGATCGGCCACGAGGCTATGGTGAGCGCACTTCCCGGCGGCTTCCCGACTGCAGGCCTAGCGGTTCTCGATTTCAACGTGTCCGACGGCCGCTGGCGCCTTATCGATTTCCTAGTCGTCTGAAGTCTTTCGCTCCGCTTCTTTATCGTGCGGCGCAGCCTTCCTATATTCCCGGCAGTCATCAAACCGGAATTGCGCCTTGCCGCCACGCCTGACATCCCTTGCCGACGACGCCCGTATCGCGTTTGATAATCTCGCCGACAGGGCAAGCGGCCTCGTCAATCCAACCGTGCGGCTCGGCGTTACCGGCCTCTCTCGTTCCGGCAAGACGGTCTTCATCTCCTCGCTTGTTCACAATCTCCTGCATGGCGGTCGGCTGCCGCTGTTCGAGCCGGTGCAGTCGGGGCGCGTTTCCGCCGTGCGGCTGGAGCCGCAGCCTGACGATGCCGTGCCCCGCTTTCAATATGAGGATCATATCCGGGCGCTGGTGAAGGACCGCGTCTGGCCGGATTCGACCCGGGCCATTTCCGAACTGCGCATCACGCTCGATTATCAGAGCGCCAGCGGCTGGAACCGCCTGTTCTCACCCGGCCGGCTGTCGATCGATATCGTCGATTATCCCGGCGAATGGCTGCTCGACCTGCCGCTGCTCGGCAAGGACTATCGCGCCTTCAGCGAGGAGACGATCGCGCTTGCGCAAATCGGCGTTCGCTCCGAACTGTCGCGGCAATGGCTGGCGCTGACACGTGCCGCCGATATCGATGCCGGCGCCGACGAGATGGTGGCCCGCGAGCTTGCCACCGCCTTTGCCGATTATCTCAAGGCCTGCAAGGCCGACGAGCGCTCGCTCTCCACCTTGCCGCCGGGGCGCCTGCTTCTGCCCGGCGATCTCGATGGCTCGCCCGCGCTGACCTTCGCGCCACTCGTCCTGCCGCCGGGCGCGCGTCCCGATCGCGGCTCGCTCTGGACGATGATGGAGCGACGCTATGAGGCCTATAAATCCGTCGTCGTCAAACCCTTCTTCCGCGAGCACTTCGCCCGGCTCGACCGCCAGATCGTGCTCGTCGACGCGCTGCAGGCAATGAACCGCGGCCCCGAAGCCGTCCAGGATCTGGAACGCGCGCTGACCGATGTGCTTGCCTGCTTCCGCCCCGGCACCAACTCGCTGCTCTCCTCGCTGCTGGGGCGCCGCATCGATCGCGTGCTGGTCGCCGCCACCAAAGCCGACCATCTTCATCATGAGAGCCATGATCGGCTCGATGCGCTGACCCGCCGCCTCGTCGAGCGCGCCATCGCCCGCATCGGCATGGCCGGAGCCGGCATCGATGTGATGGCGCTCGCTTCCGTGCGCGCCACGCGCGAGGCTTCGGTCAAACGCAACGGCCATGACCTGCCTGTCATCGTCGGCACGCCGATGGAGGGCGAAACCATCGCAGGCGAGCTATTCGACGGCCAGAGAAAGACTGCAATTTTCCCCGGAGACCTGCCGCAGGATCCGGAAAGCCTGTTCGATCGAATCGCCTCAGGCGAGACCGCCGACACCCTCCCCGACGTTAACGTCGTCAGATTCCGCCCGCCGCATCTGGAGGAGACCGGCGGCGGCATCAAGCTGTCAGTACCCCATATCCGCCTCGACCGCGCCATGCAGTTCCTGTTCGGAGACCGTCTCGCATGAGTAAGCCCCCTTCCGATTTGCCGCGCCGCCCGCCCGCCGCCTTCGCCTATGAGGATGAGGCTGCCGAGCCGCGCGACAACGGCCGGCAACAGCAAGGCCGGCGCAAACCGGAAAGCTTCGCGGACGACATCGTTCTGACGCCCGACGAGGAGGATCCCTTCATCAATCCCGATCGGGATCTGAGCGCAGTGCCGGTGGCAACGCCGCGCAAGCGGCGCACCTCCTTCGGCAAGATCGCCCTTGGCGCCTTTGGCATCCTGCTGTCGCTCGGGCTCGGCCTCTGGACCGACCGGCTGATTCGCGATCTCTTCACCCGCGCCGACTGGCTAGGTTATGCGGCTCTTGGCGTGCTCGCCATCGGTATCCTCGCCGTACTTGCCCTCGTCATCCGCGAGACCGCGGGGATGATGCGCCTTGCCGCTGTCCAGGAAATCAAGGCCGAAGCAGAGGCGGCGATCCTGGAGACACGGCCGGCGAAGGCGCGTGCCGTCGTTGCGCGACTCACCACGCTTCTTGCGGCCAATCCCGAGACAGCGAAAGGCCGCGCGACGCTGACGGCGACCGAGGGCGAGGTCATCGATCCCCCGCATCTGATCGCCCTGGCCGAGCGCGAGCTGCTCGCCCCGCTCGACCGCAAAGCGCGGGCCCTCATCGTCAACGCCTCCAAGCGCGTCTCGATCGTCACCGCCGTTAGCCCGCGCGCGATCGTCGATCTGCTTTATGTGCTCTACGAGTCCGTACGCCTCATCCGCGCCATGGCCGAGCTCTACGGAGGCCGCCCCGGCACGCTGGGCATGTTCCGCCTGCTGCGTGACGTGTTGGCCCATCTCGCTGTCACTGGCTCGATCGCAGTCGGCGATAGTCTCGTCCAGCAGGTGCTCGGCCATGGGCTGGCATCGAAGCTGTCGGCCCGACTCGGCGAAGGCGTTATCAACGGCCTGATGACTGCTCGCATCGGAATCGCGGCGATGGATCTGTGTCGCCCGCTTGCCTTTCGTGCGGTGAGGCGACCGGGAATCGGCGATTTTATCGGGGATCTCACGCCGTCAATGTCGCCGCGCGGCAACAATCCTTAACTGACGAGACCATCCCTCAGCTTACGCCCTCCCGTAGGTGAAGTTGGCGAAACCGAGCAGATTCAACAGCATAGTTGCCAGATCTTAGAATCCGCGCGGCGGGAGAGAAACGCAATCCCTCGCATTTCGGCACATTCGAAAGGAAGGATTAACCATTCTTCGGCAAAACTTGGCAGCAGTTCGTGAGTGGTGTTTGCCAAGGAAAATCCATGTATTCGCGCCAGTTTCTCTTCGTATGCGGCCTCGCCGCCGCGGCATTGTCGCCCGTCGCAGACGTCGCTCCGGCAGCCACTGCCGCAACCCGCGACAAGGCCTTCTTCGAATCCGTCACCGGTTCCTGGAAAGGGCCCGGCGAGATCGTCGCCGGCAAGTACAAGGGCACGAAATTCACCTGCAACCTGACCGGTGAACCGACCGGCGACAGCACTGCCGGCATCAAGCTCGACGGCACCTGCCGCGTCGGCGTCTTCAAGCAGCCGATGACCGCCGTCATCTCGCAGTCGGGCTCGACCTACAAGGGCAAGTTCCTCGACGGCGCCGCCGGCAAGGGGCTTGACGTTGTCTCCGGCGCGGTCACCGAGGATACTGTCGTGGTCGGCATCAACCGCGCCAAGCTGAACGGCGCGATGATCGCTCGCGTCCGTGATGACAAGACGATGAATGTCACCGTATCGGTCAAGGTCGAAAGCCAGATGATACCGGTTATCGGCCTGACATTGACCCGTCAGGTCGATGAAATGGCCGTCGGCTCGATCCAGTAGACGGACTGCATGAGGGGTTTTCCTGAAGCGGCGGGTTTACCGCCGTTTCACGTTTTAGAGCCTCAGGCGCTCCGCCACCATTCGCCGCTGACATCGGCGACCTCGATGCCGGTCACGTCGGCCTCGAGGAGCCAGTCGCTGACCGGCCGGCCCCTGACAACGAGCCCAGGGGCGATATCGGCAAGCGGCATCAGGACGAAACCGCGATCGGTCATACGAGGATGCGGCAACTCCAACCGCGGGGCCTGCTGGACGACGTCGCCATAGGTCAGCACGTCGATATCGAGCGTGCGCGGCCCCCAGCGCTCGATACGCTCGCGTTTCATCTCACGCTCGATCGAAAGGCAGACATCGAGCAACGCCTCCGCAGCGAGCCGGGTTTCGATGGCAGCGCAAGCATTGAAGAAGAATGATTGGTCGGTCTTGCCCCAGGGCGGCGTGCGATAGAGCCGTGATACGGCGGTGACACGACAGTCGTCGCGCCCATCCAGCCTCTGCAGCGCCGCGGCCATCGCCGTTACCGGATCGCCGATATTGCCGCCGAGACCGAGTGTGGCAGATTGCGATGCAGCCTTACGCAAGGTGCTCAACACTCACCTGGACGAAATCGAGCACGCCGGGCACTGGCGCGTTCGGCTTGCGCACCGTGATCTTCGCCCGCCGGACCTGTGGGAATTTCTGACAGAGCCCCCTGGCGATATCGAGCGCCAGGGCTTCGATGAGATAGCGTCGCTTGCCGGTGACGATTTCTTCGATCACCGTGAAGGCGATGCCGTAATTGACGGTGTCGTCGATCGAATCGCTTTCCAGCGCCTCGCCCGCGACGACATCGAGCTCGGCATCGACGAAGAAGCGCTGGCCGAGGAATTCCTCTTCGTCATGCACGCCGTGGCGCGCGAAGAAGGCGCAGTTCTGCAGCGTGATCGTGTAGGTGGTCATGTCGGCCGCTTCCTCTCGAATTCCTGGCGCGCATTGAGCATAGCATCGGCGATATCAAGCGCATCCCTGTTGATTGCGACATTGTGCACCCGGAAAACCGCAGCCCCTTGAAGCCTGAGCAGCACGCTGGTCGCGGCCGTCGCCGCGTCCCTCTCCGCCGCCTCGCGCCCCGTCACGGCGCCGAGGAAGCGTTTGCGTGACGTGCCGGCAAGCAACGGCAGGCCGAATCGCAAAAGTTCGGAAAACCGCGCCATCAGCTCCATGTTCTCCTCCGCAGTCTCCTTGGCGAAACCGAAGCCCGGATCGAGCACGATCCGGTCGCTGTTGACGCCGGCTGCGGCGGCGATCGCAAGCGATCGCTCGAGGAAATGCACCTGGTCAGCGATTACATCGGCAAGTTTGACCCTGTCGCGGCCGGTATGCATGATGCAGAGCCCCGCCCCTGTGGCCGCGGCCAAATCCGCAACACCTGCATCTTTCTGCAGTCCGGAGACGTCGTTGACAATATGGGCGCCGGCGCCGACTGCAAGCCGCGCCGTCTCGGCACGATAGGTGTCGATCGAGATCAGCGCCTCGGTTCGACCGCGTAGCGCCTCGATGACGGGCAACACCCGCGCCTGCTCTTCCGAAGGGCTGACCGGCGCCGCGCCCGGCCGGGTCGATTCACCGCCGATGTCGACGATCGCGGCACCGTCGCTGACCGCCTGCAGCGCGTGTTCGACGGCGGCATCGACGGTATCAAAACGTCCGCCGTCGGAGAAGGAGTCCGGCGTCACGTTGATGATCGCCATGATCGCCGAGCGACGGCCGAGTTCGATTTCCCGGCCATGGCCCACACGCCATAAACTGCCTTCGAGCCCTGTCACCAGACTTATCCTATTGATGACGAAAAAAGCCGTCATCCGATATTGCGCTTGCGGTGGCTATGCCCCAAGCTCCTGTCGATTTCAACATGGGTTGCGTTGAGAATGCCGCTTGCAATGCGTTATATGTGCCTTCCTGTCGCCTTTTCCATTGCTCTTTCTCTCGGCAGTCCGGCGGCAGCCGAAGTGATCGCATCGAAAAGCTATTCCTATTTCGATATCCGCGGCAAAACCGCGGATGAGCTCGACCGCGAACTCAGCCGGCGCGGCCCGACGGCGAGCGGCTCGTCGTCGCGCCATCCAGGCGCCACCAAGATACGCTTCGGCGGCGAGGCTACTTATATCCAGGATAATGGCCGATGCCGCGTCGGCAACGTCAAGGTTACGGTCCACACCCAAATCATCCTGCCGCGCTGGAAGAGCCGCAGGGGTGCCAGCAAGGAGCTGTCGCTGATATGGGACGCACTGTCGAGCGACATCAAGCGCCACGAGGAGCGTCATGCCGAGATCGCCAGAGATCAGGCCCGCGCCATGGAGCGCGCCATCCGCGCATTGCCGCAGCAGCGCAGCTGCGAGGCCATGCAGGAGCTCGTCTCAAACGAATCAGCTCGCGGTATAGAGGAGCACGATCGGCTGCAGGCGCGATTCGACCGGGTTGAGGCGGTCAACTTCCAGAAGCGCATGTTGCGGCTGTTGAAAAATCGAATCAACGGTCGAGTCGGCGCAAACTAAGGCTTTTTAAGGCCGGTGACGAGCAGAAAAACTTAGCTGCGCAACGAAACTTGTGCGAAACTTACCCCATTCCCAACGTGTTAATGGTCATTTTTCATCCTGGCAGACTCAACCGGAACGCGTTAATATGAACACATTCGAAAGTTCAGGTACGGCATCTGGACTTTCCTCGCTGGGTTCTCCTGGCGCGTTCCGAAGCCGCGGATGTTCCTCCCTCATCCGTTGGTAATGCGCCCGCCTCGCCTCGCTCGCACCAGCGCGCGAGGCGTCTTTTTTGTGGTGAGTGATGTCGGCTATTCGCACTCTGAGCGCCGTGCGTCCTTTCGACGCGCAAAGGACGCTCTGACAATCAGGATCTGCGCATCGGGCTTTCCGAAAGTCGGTTCCGATTTCCGGCTATGCCCAGGCGAAGCGCGGAACCCGTCAGGCCTGGCGTTCGGGCACGTGCACTACGAGCCCATCATAGACGGCTTTCATCCGAATCTGACAGGAGAGCCGCGAGGTGGGGCGGACATCGAAGGCGAAGTCGAGCATATCCTCTTCCATCGCTTCCGGCTGACCGACCTTCTCGGTCCATTCCTCGTCGACATACACGTGACAGGTGGCACAGGCGCAAGCGCCGCCGCATTCGGCCTCGATGCCGGGCACCGAATTGCGCACGGCATTCTCCATAACGGTGGAGCCTTGGTCGACGTCGAGGTCGAAGCGCGTGCCGTCGAAGGCGACGATGGTAAGTTTAGGCATCAGGACTATTTCCGGTCTTCAAATGGATGGGCGGATTTTCTTCCGATAATTCGACGCGTCAGTCAACAATCGGAAATCCGCCATAACCTCGCAGATCGGACCTTCGTCCACCGTCTTCAAAGCGTCATCTGGGACGTCGCAAAAAGACCCGTGGTTCCGCAATGAAACAACGGGCCTCATTCGATCAGCGAAGACTTGGAGGTTAGCCGCGGCAGAGCTTGAGAATGAAATTCTCGGCTTCGAGGACGGCAGCACCGAGCGCCGCCATCGCGATGGCATCGCCGCCGGTCTCCTCGACGACCTCAGCCGTCTGCGACACGTGGAAAGCGCCCACTGAACTCGCCGCACCTTTCAGCCGGTGAGCGGCCGCCCCGACACGCACGGTTTCGCCGCTCGCCATATCTTGAAGGCACGCCCGTGCCTGGCGCGCAAACATCTGAAGGACTTCGATTTCCAACGATTTGTCGCCCATCGTCTGCTTTGCGAGATGGACGAGATCGATCGGCCGGACCTTCGAGGGACACGGCCCCTTTGCATTATCCGGCGCCTCGAATACGATCTTCAATGCTGCCATCTGGGCCGCCATTTGCCATTTCTCCCGTCTCATGTCGTCCGCACTTGCTACAGTTCTGCGTCAGGAGGGTGGCCATCGCGTTAAATTCCGGCACATCGGGCGCGGAAATCTCACCATATGGTTAACGTCTGTTAAATATCCCTAAATTATTGGTTTTTAAGCCGAGCCTCAGATTCAAAGGTGTTAACAACAGGTTAACGAGCCGTGAATCTCAAGCCTTCATTAATTGTGTGCAGAGCCCAGATGTGTCACTACGATACTGGTGGAGCGGGTTTATGGTACGCGCCTTTGCCGAGTGAGTGGATAATGGTAGTGTTTTGATACCTTCCGTTTGAAAAAGCGGCTATCTACTCTGAAATGACATGCTTATCCGTCCGCGGTTGGGATGGAAGGCCGTAACGGCAAAGTTGTTCCCGGACAAGGCGGAAGCCGGGATGCGCTGCCGGGCCGGCCGACAGTAACGAGGCGTAACCGAATGGCGAATAACAAGTATAATGAGTCGATCGAGGACAAGGCGTTCAAGGCGTTGGACGAGGCGCTCCAGATCGACTTCGGCAAGGACAATGTGCCGTCTCGCCGCGGCGACGCGCCCCAGGCGCCGGAGGGTAATGTGTCTGATCCATCGAATGCGCGTAACCAGCAGGCCCAGGAAGAAGCGCAGCGTCGCAGCCGCCGCGGCGCCGGGGCCGAGCAGGCTTCCAGGGCTCCGGCCTTCGCCCCCGCCAATGATGCCAGCCGCAACACGCCCGCTTCGATCCTAAAATCCTTCGACGGCGCCTCCAGCCGCTCGGCGGTGCGAACCGCCACCCTGTTTTCCGTGCTTTGGGTCATGGCGGGCCTCGGCCTGATGTCGCTGCTTTATGCGCCGCAGATCTGGCAGATCCGCTCGATCGCCGATCTCGTCGCCCTGCCCGGCGTCATTGCCGGCCTGGTCGGCATCATCATTCCGGTGATGATGTTCTATGCTTTCGCCATCATGATCTCCCGAGCCCAGGACATGCGCAACGCCGCCCGCTCCATGGCAGAGGTGGCACTGCGCCTGGCCGAGCCGGAAACCATCGCTTCCGAACGCATCATGACCGTTGGCCAGGCGGTACGCCGCGAGGTTTCCGCCATGAACGAAGGCATCGAGCGCACCATCGCGCGCGCTTCCGAGCTGGAAACGCTGGTCCATTCCGAAGTCAACGCGCTGGAACGCTCCTATGCGGACAACGAGTTGCGCGTGCGCGGCCTTGTCCATGAACTCGGCTCGGAGCGGGAGGCGATCGTCAACCATGCCGACCGCATCCGCACCTCGATCGGCAGTGTCCACGATCAGTTGAAGGAAGAGCTGTCGCTCGCGACTGAAGAGATCGCAGTGCGGCTTGCGACATCGGGCGAAGCCTTCGCCTCGCTGATCGACACGCGCGCAGCGACGATCCTGGAAAAATCGGACAGTGCCCTGCAGTCGATGGGCAGCCTGCTGGCCGCCAAGACCGACAGCCTGCTCCAGACGCTCAATGCATCCGGTTTTGCGCTCGCCACCGAATTTGACAACCGCCTCGAGGCGCTCACCGCCCACCTCAATGAACACGGCGAAAGGCTGCTCAGCCAGTTCGAGACGCGCGCCTCGACCATGGACAGCAGCACCGAGAAGCTGAACGCCGCGCTGAACGAGCGCACGCATCAGCTCAATGAGATCCTGATCGCCCGCACCCGCGAGATCAACGAGAGCCTGACGTCAGGCGAACGCACCATCGGCGGGACGCTCGATGACGTGCTGTCGAAGCTGAACAACGCGCTCGACGAGAAGGGCGCAAGCTTCCGCCAGAGCCTGCAAAGCACTGCCGACGACGCGGTCATGGATCTCGACCTACGTTCCGGCTTCTTTGAAGAGCGGCTGCAGACGACCGTTGCCCAGCTGTCGACCGCCTTCGACGAGCGGGTCGCCGAATTCACGAGCGCTTTCGACAAGCGCACCGGCTCGCTCGACACCAAGCTGATGGAGAGCCTTGCCCGCATCAACGAGACGCTGACCGGCGGTTCTGATTCGATCGAAGGCATCTTGAGCTCCAGCATCGAGCGGCTCGGCTCCTCGATGACCGACCAGTCGCTGGCGCTTGCTACTGCGCTCGCAACCGGCCATGAAGTGCTGGAGAGCACGCTCAACAGCCGCACCGAAGAAATCACAACCGCACTTACCAGCCGCACCGGCGAACTGACCTCGGCGCTGCAGAGCGCCACGTCTGACATCGCGCTGGCGCTTGCATCAGGCACCTCCGACCTGCAGAACAATCTTCAGGCCCGCTCGGCCGAATTCCGCGATACGCTGCACACAACCACCACCGATTTGACCGCCGCCGTTGCCGCTGGCACCGAGCAGGTCACGACGGCCTTCGGCGGCCGCGCCGCGGAACTGACCGGCGTGCTGACGGCGCGCGCCGCAGAAATCCGGGAAGCGCTTGGCACAGCCCACGAGCGTATCGACAGCGTCATGGCGGAGCGCGGCGGAGCGCTGGTCGATGCGCTGACCAGCCACCACGGCCGCTTCGAGGAAGCGCTGACGTCGCGTTCCGACGCCATCATCAACGCCGTTTCCGGCACCCATGACCGTCTTGCGGAAACGCTTGACGAAAAGGCGATGGCGCTCGCCATTTCCCTGAACGAGAGCCAGGCCCGCATCGAGGATACACTGGAAACCCGCTCCGAGGCGCTGCTCAACGCCGTTTCCGGCACCCATGACCGCCTCTCCGAAACGCTCGACGAAAAGGCGATGGCGCTTGCTATTTCCTTGAACGAAGGCCAGAGCCGCATCGAAGACACGTTGGAAACCCGTTCCGCTGCCTTCCTCAGCGCCGTCTCCGGCACGCATGATCGGCTGTCGGAAACGCTGGATACGAAGGCAGCGGCCCTGACCACCTCGCTCGACGAGCGCCATGCCCGCATCGAAGACGCGCTCGGAACCCGCGCCGAAGCCTTGTTGAACAGCGTGTCCGGCACGAGCGAGCGGCTTGCCGAAACCTTGGATGAAAAGGCAATGGCGCTGGCCATTTCCTTGAACGAGAGCCAGGCCCGCATCGAGCAAACGCTAGAAACCGGTTCCGCTGGCCTGCTGAATGCCGTCTCCGGCACGCACGACCTGTTTGCCGAGACGCTGGAAGGTAAGGCGGCAGCGTTTGCCAACTCGCTGAGCGAGACCCAGGCGCGTATCGAAAATACGCTCGAAACCCGCTCCGCGGCCCTTCTGAACGCCGTCTCCGGCACCCATGACCGTCTCGCTGAGACCCTGGATGAAAAGGCGATGGCGCTTGCCATCTCGCTGACGGAAAGCCAGGCCCGCATCGACGACACGCTGCAGACCCGATCGGCAGCCCTGCTGAATGCAGTCTCCGGCACCCATGATCGTCTGTCCGAAACGCTGGACGAGAAGGCGATGGCACTCGCAATCTCTCTCAACGAGAACCAGACGCGGATCGAAGACACGCTGAAAGCTCTCTCCGAAGCTTTCCTCAGGGCCGTCTCCGGTACGCATGAGCGTATCGCCGAAACCCTTGACGAGAAGGCATCGGCACTGACCGCCTCCTTGAACGAAGGCCAGAGCCGCCTGCAGGACACTCTGGAGAGCCGCTCGGAATCGTTCCTCAATGCGGTTTCTGCCACCCATGACCGCCTGTCCGAGACGCTCGATGATCGGGCGATGGCCCTTGCCATTTCGCTGAACGAGAGCCAGAGCCGCCTCGAGGAAACGCTGACGAGCGGCGCCGATGCGATCACCAATGCGGTCTCCGGCACGCATGAACGCCTGAATGGAGTGCTCGACCAGAAGGCTAGCGCGCTGGCCGCCTCGCTGAATGAAGGTCAGGTTCGCCTCGAGGAAGCCTTGGGACACCGCACCGCCGCACTCGTCGGCGCGGTAACGGCAAGCCATGACCGGCTCACCGATAAGCTCGACGAGAAGACCATGGCGCTCGCCATTTCCCTCGATGACAACCAGAGCCGCTTCGACAGCGCCCTCGAAGCCCGCAGCAATGCGATCATGGAAGCCGTTGCCAATGCCGAGGCCCGAGTCGCCGGCGCCTTTGCCGACAAGACGGACGCCATCCACAACGCCTATGCCGACAATCAGCGACGGCTTGAATCCGCGCTTGCCGAGCACAGCGCCACGCTTTCTGGCGTTCTCGATGCGGGCGGTGCCCGTTTTGAGGATCTCGTAAGCGGCTTGACCGGCCGGATCGATGGCCGCCTGAGCGATGCCCATGCGCGGCTCGGGGGCCTGGCCGAGGAAGCCGCGGCGCGCATCGAAGGTGGGCTTGCCTCTGCCCATGAGCGCATCCGCACGACGCTTGAGGATCGCGGCAATGCCATCGAGTTGTCGCTGAACCAGGCGCATGCGCAGATCAGCGATACGCTGACCGAACAGGCGACCAGCATCGGCACTTCGGTGGCGACGAGCATCAGCATGCTCGAATTGTCGCTGGAAGACCGTGAAGCTTCGATCCGTCAGGCGATCGATGCCGGCGCCCAGACACTGGAAGATCGGATGCGCACCGGCGCCGGCCAGATCGCCGGCCGCTTCCAGGAGGCAGCGAACGCTATTTCGAGCTCCGCCGAAAGCCTATCCTCCCATCTCGACCGGTCGGTCGAAAACCTCGCGGGACGTCTCGAACAAACCGGTTCTCGTATGGAAGCCGGCCTTACGGCCATCGAGACCCGCATACGTGACGGCGTCGGCGGCGTTGCCGAAAAGGTCGAAGCTGCCAGCAGCCAGCTTTCCGGGGTGCTTGCCGACGGCATTTCCCGTCTTGGCGCGCTTGGTGACGATGCCACCCAGCGCATCTCGGCGACACTCGAAGGAAGCGCCGCAAATCTTACCCAGGCCATCGACAGCCGCACCGCCAATCTGGCTGAGACGCTTGACAGCCGCACGACCTCGCTTGCAGGCGCGATCGAAGGCCGCACGGCAAGTCTCGGCGAAACCCTTGACCGCGGCAACGAACGCATTGAGGAACGCCTCTCCACCATGGATCGCGCGTTGACTGTCGGCCTCGAAGCCGTGAACCGCACCATCGAAGGCAAGGCCGCCGGCCTCGCCTCGACGCTCCGCAGCGCGGTGGCCGAAGCAGCCCAGGGAATGGAAGGCGAAGCGACGAGAACCACAGAACTGCTCGGCAAGACCGGCCAGCAGTTCGCCGAGGATCTCAATGCGAAAAGCGACGAATTCACCCGCACCATGGATGAGCGCTCGTCACAGATCGTCACGCGGGTCGCCGAAGCTCAGAACCGCCTGGCAACCCAGGCCGCTGCCGTCGCCCAGACCTTCTCGGAAGCCGGCAATGCCATTGTCAACAAGGTCGCCGAGGCCGAGACCATCGTAGGCACGCAGGTTAATGCGATTTCCAGGGCCCTGTCGGATGCCGGTCAGTCTCTCGAGGCGCGTGGCAATGCCATCCGCACGACGCTCTCTGGGGCCGGCAGCGAGATTTCCTCCACCATGGCGGATGTTGAAAAGGCGCTCGAAGCCCGCAGCAGCGCCATCCGCTCCAATCTCGAGGAGCGTGCCCGTGAGATCGATACCACCCTTTCCGACGTCGACCGGGCGCTCGAAGCGCGAGGCAACTCGATTCGCTCGACGCTTGAGGAACGCACCCGGGACCTCAACTCGATGCTGGCAGGCCGCTCTGTCGAATTGACCCGTATACTCGACGAAACGGCCCGTCCGATCATCGATCGCTACACCGATGCCGGCGAGCAGGCCGCGGCCCGCATCACCGCCGCGGCCAGCCAAAGTGCGGACCGTCTGCGCGCCGAGAACGAAGCGCTCGCAAGCGCCGTTGCCGCCCGCACCGAGAATGTCGCCAACGCCGTCAGCGCCATCGAGAACAGCCTCGTCGGCAACGTCAACGGTCTGGTTCAGCGCATGTCGGAAAGCAGCGCGGCGATGGCGATGATGATGAACCGCGCCGCCGAGCAGCTGACGAGTGTCGACGGGCGCCTCGGCGAAACCACGACCCGCTTTGCCGACTCCGCTACCAAGGCTGCCGAAATGGTCAACGCCTCGACCAGGCTTCTCGAAGGCAAGGTCGACCGCCTGTCCGACATTTCCGGGCAGACTCTGGCCCAGGTCGGCAGCATTATCGGCCGCTTCGACGAGCATTCCAAGGTTCTCACCCAAGCTTCGCACCTTTTGGGTGCGGCCCAGTCCAACTTGGTGTCGACGCTCGAAGAGCGCGAGAGCGCGCTTCAGGCCCTCTCGGTCAGCCTCGTGCAGCGCTCGAGCGAGATCGAAAAGACGATGCGTGGGCTCGGCGGCATGATCGAGACCGTGTTCGAGCGCGCCGAGCAGCGTTCAAACCAAGTCACCGGTAATCTACGTGAGGGTGTACAGTCCTCCTTTGCCGATATCGGCCGCGTTCTGACGGAAACCGAGAAGCGCGCTCAGGAAGCCGCCGAGACCATGCGCGAGGCGATCACCCGCGCCGGCAACGAGGCCAATACGACGATCGACAGCACCTTCGCCAATGTCGAACGCCGTTCCGGCGATCTCTCCAATCGTATTCGCGGCGGCCTCACCGCCTCGTTGTCGGAAGTCGAGCGCATGCTCGGCGAAGCTGGCCGCGCCTCCGACGGTGCCGCCCAGCACATGCGCGAATCGCTGCGCGAGGCGATCGAGGATGCCGTCGGCCGCTTCTCCGGCGCCACCGAGGACATCCGCCGCTCTGCTGCCGACATACGCAATGAACTCGACGCTACACGCGCCGAACTGAAGCGCGGCGCCTTCGACTTGCCGGAGGAGGCCAAGGAAAGCGCCTCGGCCATGCGCCGCGCTGTCGCCGAACAGATCAAGGCGCTGCAGGACATCTCGCAGCTTGTCGGCCGCTCCAGCCAGCAGCTCGAGCTCTCCGAGCCTGTCGCCCGCTCGCTTGCCCAGGCGCAGCCGGCGCCGCGCCCGACGCAGCCGATCGCAGCCCAACCACCGCAGCCGGCAGCGCCTGCGCCGATCGAAGCGACGGGTCTACGCGGAACAATCGCGCCGTCCGCTCCGGCAGTCGCCCCTCAGCGAGCCGCCCAGCAGCCCGCCCCCACTCGCCAGGAACTGGGCCGTCAGGAACCGGCCCGGGAAAGCGGCGGCTGGATCAGCGATCTCCTGCGGGGTGCATCCCGTGAAGAAGCTGCGGACGCGGCGCCGGCCCGTGCTCCCGCTCGCTCGGCGGAAACCGCCGCACCGGCCGCGCGCAGCAACGACAGCCGCAATCCGCGCCATGTCGTGGAATCGCTGAATTCGCTCTCCGTCGATATCGCCCGCGCCATTGATCACGATGCCTCGGTTGATCTCTGGCGCCGCTACCAGCGCGGCGAGCGCGACGTCTTCACCCGCCGCCTCTACACGCTGAAGGGCCAGCAGACCTTCGACGAGATCAAGCGCAAATACGACCGCGAACCGGAATTCCGCACCGCCGTCGACCGTTATATCGGCGATTTCGAAAAGCTGCTGGCCGACGTCGCCCGAACTGACCCGAACCAGACCGTCACACAGTCCTACCTGACCTCGGATACGGGCAAGGTCTACACCATGCTCGCCCATGCAGCCGGCAGGCTCAGATAGAGTCTGGCAGATATTGTTGACCTCAGCTGAAGCCGCCTGAACCTGTGTCAGGCGGCTTTCACTTGCGATGCGGGGTGTGAGCCGCGCGATGACGGGATCGCCCGCGGCCGGCTACATTGGCATTTCACAAACCTCTGTATGCCGCGCCCGCTCCCAGCAGCAGGGCAGAGGGACTTTTGCACGCAGTACCCCGCAACAGAGCTGGACATTATACGGGCAGCGGGCGATCGGCCCCGATCTTGACGACCAATGCGTCAACAATCTCTTGCACATTCATCGCAGCCGTATCGACGACGATCGGCCTGCGATCCCAATCGTCATAGACCCTGTCGACGATCTGCTGCCACGTCGGTTTGACCAAGCCCTGGACATCGCTTTCCCGCGTCTCGGCCCTGCGGCGATGTTCGATTTTATCGGAACAGATAACCTCGACCTCGACGGCGCTCACCTGGGACCGTTCTGCGACCGCCAGCCAGGCGTCACGCGTTATCTTCAGCGGGTTGACGGAGTCGGCGATCACCAACCTGCCGAGGGCGAGATTGTCCTCGGCAACGCCGTATGCCACCACATAGCCTGCAGAGCCGACGTCTCTTGCATGATCCCCAGACGTTCTGATTGCCTGTTCGATCGTGTCGACCCTTACATATACGGCTTTGAGCCGTCTCGCGAGCGCACCGGCAATAGTCGTCTTTCCACTACCCGGCAAACCGCCGAAGATAATCAGCATGGCTTCTCACACTGCTTGAACCGTGTGTCATCAGAGCCGGACCGATTGCCCGCCTTCCACCTTTCCTTGTAGAGGAGATGAAAGGCAGGGGCAAAGGAGATACAACTTGCCGGCCCCGGTTCCACATACCCTACTGATCGGCCGCTATACCCCAGTTATAGATGCACCGATCGAGGCCGATGGCGATTTCCAGTACGAGGACATCGTGGTCGACGGCCGCTCCCTTTTTGGCCTGCGACCGGTAGCGCTGCGGAAAATCGGTGCGTCGCGAGATCGAGCAGACTTCCATCCAGTTGTCGCCATTATTGACCTCGATATCCGTCGTCACCTCGGAATAGGCCGGCAACCGATCGGAGGACACTACCCGCGTAGGTAGATGGATCAGCGAAGCCGATCATGCGGCGCACCGGTTCGAGGCAAGCCGCGTGATAGTCGTTGCCGCTGTCGGCGGTGAAGGCGCATTGAAATTCGAGCTGCCAAAAATTCCTTCAGCCGCATTTGTTTCGTCGGCTGCTCCTGCTCGCGACGATAGGACCTCCCAGCCTGCCAGACACAGAGAGGCAGCCGCGTCTTCGAATGGTTGCCAGAATATGCTGCATGTAGACATAGGTCGAAGGCGTGGCCTCCGGCCTCAGCACCAGCGTAGTATCGCTGGCGCCGAGTTGCTCCTGGACCCAGATGTCGGCATTCGAATAAGCGCTTGAAACCAACGACCGCGGCATCAGCGCCGGCGCTTCGATCCTTCGCACATCCCAGGCCGGATTGACCGATCTGAGAAAGCTGCGGACCTCTTGCGAGAAGAAGCCGATCAGATGATCGCGCAGATTGATCTCGCGCTCCTCCCAATGGACGAGCGAATTGACGTGATAAATATTGTGTCTCCCTGGCAACCCTGATTGACGTGGTGAAGGGCTTTACGTCCGGCGGCGCGCCGGCCGCATGCAGCGCCCGGACGTCACAGCAGGACGCGGAGACCTCGTCCACCAAGGGCGCGCGCGATCCCGACCTGCTTGCAGGTGCGGTCGTGATGGGAGAAAAGCGCTCGGTTCGTGCTCATGACGTTTACGTGCCGTGCGTGCGACTGTCAAAACCTGAAGGTCCGAGACAAAAAGTATCATCTGTGGAAGGGGCTTTTTTATTGCTCGCCGTCCTTCATTCCGTCACAAACTTTTCCGATCCGCTTGCGTTTAAATCCAACGGCTCCTCGGCCGTGCAACGAAAGAGACAGCAATACCGATGACCATGACGACATCCCGGCTCCTTGCCACCGCGCTCTCGTCCACCTTGCTGATGGGCGCTTTCATGCCGGCCGAGGCCGGTCAGGCAAGCTTCGTCATCGATGCGCAGTCCGGTCAGGTCCTTGAAGCTTCCAACCAGGACGATCTCAACTATCCCGCCTCGCTGACCAAGATGATGACGCTCTATCTCGCTTTCGAGGCGCTGCACGATGGACGCCTCACCTGGGATCAGAAGCTCACTATGTCGGAAAACGCCGAGAGCAAGGAGCCCTTCAAGCTTGCGGTCGGCGCCGGCCGGAAGGTGACGCTGCGTGAAGCCGTCGAAAGCATCGTTGTGCTGTCCGCCAACGATTCCGCGGTGGCGATCGCTGAACAGCTCGGCGGCTCCGAACAGGCTTTCGCCAGAACGATGACCGACAAGGCGCGCCAGCTGGGGATGAAGGACACGGTCTTCAAGAACCCCTCGGGCCTTCCCGATCCGGAGCAGGTGACCACGGCTCGTGATATGGCCACGCTCGGTGTTTCGCTGATGCGGGACTTCCCCGAGGAGTTCAAGCTCTTCTCGATGCGCGGCTTTCAGTTCCGAGGCATGAAACTGCGCGGCCACAACAATCTGATGTATCGCTATGACGGCGTCGACGGCATCAAGACAGGCTATACCGATGCATCGGGCTACAATGTCGTGACCTCGGCGTTGAAGGATGGCCGCCGCGTCGTCGGCGTCGTCATGGGCGAAAAGACGGCAAGCCTGCGTGACGACAAGATGGCGAGCCTCCTCGATAGCGCCCTGCCGTCATCACCAACCGCCACTGCCTCCACCACGCCAGGCACTCAGCCTGCAGCGACGATGACGGATGCGCAGCCGACGAAGTAAACGGCAAGCGAAGCTGGATGATCGTGACGCACTTCGTTACCGGAAGGCCCACTTCCAGTTTGGCGCCCGGTACGATAACGGGCTCGTCACAGTCGACCACTCAGCGGCAGAACGTGTCCTCGAGCGACACCTCTTCGGCTGCCAGACCGGAGCACGCCTTGTACCATTGCCGGTGCGCATGACTAGCGAGGCGATACCGGCGACGGAACGCCATCTTAGATTGAGCGCAGCGTCCAGCTGACGATCTCCGAAACCACCGTCGAAAAGGCGCGGTCGAGACCCTTGACGAAACCGGCATTGTCGCCACCGGCCGGCGCCGTGGCGCGAAACACCTTCTGAGTGCGTACCGAACCGTTTCGGTCGTTGAGAATCTTGGCGGAGATTTCGACCACCGCCTGGTTGCCGCTGGAAGCGTCGATCTCGAATGAGCGGATGTCCGTGACGATCTGGTAATCGATCGCCAGCCCCTGCCCCGGCATGCCAACGCCGCCGAGCTTGCCGGAATTCTCGAAAGCCTCGACCAGTTTCGATTGAACGATGCGCGGCAGCTTGTCGCCCCATTGGGCTCGCGACAGATATTGGATTTCCGAGGACGAGACGCGGATAAGAATCTGGTCGCTGTCGAGCGCCCTCAGCGCCGTCGGGCTTGCAATCAGTATCTGGCGGGATTTGGCCGCGGGTCCGTCGCCATCAACGGCGCCCGGCAGGTCATAAGTGTCGTTCTTGGCCGTAGTACCGCACCCGGAAAGGATCAGCGCCGTCAACGGCAGCGCGATCGCCGTTCCCCTGATCCACGAACGGCGCGACAGCAGATGCGATGCGACCATATTAGGCTACCCCTGACTTCCCCTGTTAACGCCGCGTCCGGCCGTCGTACTGCTTGACCGTGTCCCCGCCGAAGATCAGGCGTTGCGGATTGCGGTCGAAGTTGCTGATCGTATCGTTGAGATTGCTCACGGTTCCGCGCATGTCATTGATGAGAGTCTGCACGTCGCGCAAGCCGCCGCTCGAGAATTTCTGTAGATTGTCGGCGATCGGACCGATGCGCGAGTTCAGATTGTCCGCAACCTTCTTAAACGATTCGAGCGTCGCGCGCGCCTCGGCAAACAGAGATTGCGTATTGTCGGTGCCGAGCAGCGCATCGACCTTGATGAGAATGCCGTCGATGCGGGTCGAGGCCGAATTCAGCTTGTTGGCAAGCTGCGACACGTCCTGGATCGTCTGGTCGATATCTTTCTGGCGCAACGAAACCGTGTTGGCGACATCGCGGATCGAGGCAACTGCCGCACGCGCATCCTTCGTGGCTTGCGAGATATCGTCGACCGAACCCTTGATTTTCGCCGGGTCGATCTGGGCGACGAGCGTGTCGACGCGGTCAAGCGTCGCCTGCGCCTGCTTGCCGAAATCGTTGAAGGTGGTGGCCGTCTCGTCGAACTTCTGGATCGCGCCCTTGAGATCGCCTGAGGCATCGGCGACATTGGCGGTGATCTTCTCGGCATTGGAGACGATATTGTCGATCTTCTGAGCGTCAACTGCCTTGACCAGCGATTCCACGGCCTGGAGCGTAGAATCGACACGGCCGGAGACCGCCTTCACCGTATTGGAGAGTTCGCCGACGCTCTGCAGGAATGCATCGATATTGTCGGAATTCTTGGCAAGAGCATCCGAAAAGGTTTCGGCATTCTTGAATGTCTGGGTAAGCGGAGCGCGCGAGTCTTCGATAAACCCCTGAAGTTCGCCGACCGCGCCGTTGGCGCGATCGAGGATCTTGTCGGCGGTCGCCAGAAGATTGGTAACGCTCGACTGGTCGGCGACGATGACGGCGCGTTTGCCGCTTTCGATCGCATGTTTGAGGATACTCTCCTCGCCCTTGCGGCCGCCCGACAGCTCGATGTAGGCGGCCCCCGTCAGTCCCTGAATTTCTAGGGCAGCCTTGGTGGAGGGGTAGATCGGCGCGTCAGTGCGCACCTGGGTGAAGGCCAGCGAATATTGGGGATCGTCGGCATCAATCGACAGCGTCTGCACCGAGCCCACCTGAATACCATTGAAGCGCACCGGAGAGCCGACGCTGAGGCCGTTCGCCGAGCCGGGTATACGCACGATCAACTCCGTCATCGGGCCGCCGCGGCCATATTCGGCCATCCAGTAGACGAAGCCGAAGGCGGCCGCGATCACCAGCACCGTGAAAAAACCGACAATCGTATAATTGGCTTTGGTTTCCATCTATCCGGTCACTTCCCGCCGCTGCCGTTGCCGTGCCGCGCGCCACTGTCCTGCGGCACGATCGATCGTGCTCGCTTACCCTTGAAATAGGCCTGCACCCACGGATCGTCATAGGCCAGCATGTCGTCGATCGTGCCTTCCACCATTACCCGCTTCTTTCCGAGCACGGCAATACGGTCACAAACCGAAAACAGGCTGTCGAGATCGTGCGTCACCATATAGACGGTCAGCCCGAGACTATCGCGCAGATTGGCGATGAGTTCGTCGAACTCGGCCGCTCCGATCGGATCGAGACCTGAAGTCGGTTCGTCCAGAAAGACGAGCTCGGGATCGAGCGCCAACGCACGGGCAAGCGCGGCACGCTTGATCATGCCGCCCGAAAGCTCGGACGGATATTTGTCGGCCGCATCGGCGGCAAGCCCGACCATGCGGATCTTCAGGTGCGCCAGCTCATCCATCAGCGAGCGCGGCAAATCGAGATATTCTCGCATCGGCACCTGGATGTTTTCCTTGACGGTCAACGACGAAAACAATGCACCCTGCTGGAAGAGCACGCCGAGCCGCATGTCGAGCGCGTTGCGCTGCGGCTCGTTGAGCTCATCGAAGTCCTGGCCGAGGATCTTTATCGTGCCGGAGCGGCGCGGCAGCAGCCTTAGCACCGTGCGCATCAGCACCGACTTGCCGGTGCCCGACGCGCCAACGAAGCCGAGGATCTCGCCGCGATAAATATCAAGGTTCAGATTGTCGAGCACCACCTTCGAACCGAAAGCAACGGTGACGTCGCGCGCAGAAAGCACGATATCCCTGCCCTGTCCTTCGCTTTCGATCCGTTGCTCGTTCACGCGGTCCGCCATACTAGAAGTTGATCGCTGCATAGAACATCGCAAAAAGTCCGTCCATCAGGATGACGACGAAAATCGCCTTCACCACCGAGGCCGTCACGTGCTGACCGAGTGATTCCGCGCTGCCGCCAACCTTCAGCCCTTCCACGGCGGCGACGATGCCGATGACGAGTGCCATGAATGGCGCCTTGATCATGCCCGACAGCACGGTCGACAGCGTCACGGCCTCGTGCAGGCGCGCCAGGAAATTGGCGAAAGTGATGCCGGAATAGCCCCAGGCGACGGCCGCTGCCCCCGCCAGCGAGGCGAAATTCGCCAATACCGTCAGCAGCGGCAGCGCGATGGTGAGCGCCACCAGCCGGGGAAAGATCAGCACGCCGATCGGGTTAAGCCCCATCACCTTCAGCGCGTCGATCTCCTCACGCATCTTCATCGAGCCGATCTCGGCCGTGATCGCGCTGCCGGAGCGGCCGGCAATCATGATAGAGGTCAGGAGCACGCCGATTTCGCGCAGCTGCAGAATGCCGACGAGATCGACGACGAAGACCTCCGCCCCAAAATAACGCAGCTGGAAGGCGCCCTGCTGGGCGATGATCGCTCCGATCAGAAACGACATCAGCAGGATGATCGGAACAGCGCGCACACCCATGTGGTCGATCTGGTTGACGATCGAGGCTGGCGAAACGCCGCTACCGCGGCCGAGCTTCATTTGCGCGCCGCGCACCGCCGAGCCGAGAATATACATCGAGGCGGCAAGATTATCCCAGATGTCATAAGTCATTTTGCCGATGGGCGCCAAGATGCGCGCGGCAAGCGAGACCTTTTCCTTCTGTTCCGGCTCCGCTTTGGCCGGTTCCTCGGAAAACATCTCCAGCATTTCGTCGATATGCGGATTGGTGCCGACGAAGCGCACTGTGCGTCCAGCCGCTTCCTCTTCCTTCTTCAGCCGGCACAGCAACCAGATGCCGGCGGTATCGATGTCTGATAAGTCAGAGAGGTCGAGCGTCAAGTCGCCGTTCTTCTCTCGCCGAAGCTTTTCGAAGTCGCGCAGCACAAGATGCACATAGGCGCTGCGCCAATTGCCGCTGAGACGAACGTGCTGCCCCGAACCATCTGACCGGTCGTCCACTTGCAGCGAGGCGGCGTTGCGATTCTCGGCGTTCAAGATACTTGTGTCTTTCAAGGCTTGCGGCGACATTGCCGACTCGCGAAGCGGATCGCCGCCCGGCGGGTCAATATACAGAAGCAACGTCCAATTTCTATGCTTGCAGGATAGCAATAATGCCGCGCACCCTCGATATCCAGATGAATTCCTTTCCGATTGCCGGAACGTTCACCATCTCCCGCGGGGCAAAGACGGAGGCCGAGGTCGTTACATGCACAGTCACAGAAGAAGGCGCGCAAGGACACGGCGAATGTGTGCCCTACCGCCGTTACGGCGAGACCATGGAGAGCGTCTTCGCACAGATCGAGGCAGCGCGCCCGCTGGTTGAATCCGGCATTTCGCGCGACGATCTGTTGTCGGCGATGCCGCCGGGTGCGGCGCGCAACGCCGTCGATTGCGCTCTCTGGGATCTCGAAGCAAAACGGACGGGCCAGGCTGTCGCAGCCCGCCTCGGCCTCACTGCGCTGAAGCCGCTCACGACAGCCTACACCATATCGTTTGGCGAGCCGGAGGTGATGGCCGCCCAAGCGCGCGAACATGCCGATCGCGCTTTGCTCAAGGTCAAAGTGGGAACCGGTGATGATGAAAGCCGCATCCGCGCTGTCCGTGCGGCCGCACCCGATGCCGCAATCGTTCTCGACGCGAATGAGGGCTGGCCCGAAGCAGTGCTCGAGCGTCACCTGCAGATCGCCGCAGAGGCCGGTGTTGCCCTTGTCGAGCAACCGCTGCCGGCCGGCCGGGATGCGCTGCTTGCCGAAATTCGCCGTCCGCTGCTGGTCTGCGCCGACGAGAGCGTCCATCACACCGGCGATCTCGCAAGCCTTGCCGACCGCTATGACGCCATCAACATCAAGCTCGACAAGACAGGCGGCCTCACCGAGGCCTTGGCGATGAAGGCCGAAGCCGAGAGGCTCGGCTTTTCGATCATGATCGGCTGCATGGTCGGCACTTCGCTTGCCATGGCGCCGGCCGTGCTGCTCGCGCAAAATGCCGATTTCGTCGATCTTGACGGCCCTCTGCTGCTCGCGCGCGATCGCGAGCCCGGCCTGCGCTACGCCGCTTCCCTGGTCTTTCCGCCGGACAGCGCCCTTTGGGGCTGAAGGTAGTAGGCTGAGATGACGAGCCCAAGGCCGGAAAGCGCGACGAGCGCCATGACGTAATAACTGACGAGGCCGAGCCAAGCGTAGAGATAGCCGGAAGCAATAGTCATCAAACCCATCGCCATGCCGACATAAAAGAAATAGGCGCCCTGCGCCGAGGCCTCTTGCGTCTCCTGCACCGTCGCTACGATCCGCCGCTGCACGCCGGTATGCACGAAGGCATAAGTGAAGCCGTGGAAGCATTGCAACAGAAAGAAGCCGGCAAAGCCGGTATCCATGGGAAACAGGATCCAGCGGCAGACGCTGACGGCGCAGCCGAAGCGGATCAGCGTCCAGGCGTTGAAGCGTCGGTTGAGACGCTTCGACAGGAAGAAGACCGTCACCTCCGACGCAACGCCGGCGCTCCAGAGCAGGCCGACTTCAGTGCCGGAAAAGCCGAGCTGATGCCAGTAGATCGAGGAAAAAGCATTCAGCACCGCATGGCTTGACTGCTGAATGGCGACTCCGATCAGGAGCATCAGCAAATGCGGTTCGCGCAGACCGCGGCCGGTCGCGGCCGGAAGATCGATCGGCTGCCCGCGACGCCGCGTCGGCCCGATCCGCGGACAGAAGATCGCCATGACCACCGTCATGGTAAAGCCGAATATCATGACGACGAGCACCATCCCTCCGCCCCACCAGCCGATCAGCTGCCCGCCGAGAAGCGTCGAGATGATGAAGGCGATTGAGCCCCATACCCGCATCGAGCCATAGTCGAGTCCCCAGCGGCGCACGCCCGAAATGACGATCGATTCGATGACAGGCAGATAGGGTGCGAAGGTAGCGCCCTGCAGCGCGAAGACGATCGTCACCGGCCAGAAGCTCGTCGTCCAATAAAGCGCGATCGCCGTCAGCAGCGAGAGGCCGCCCGACCAGAGCAGCACGTCGGCGCGCTCCGTCATGCGGTCAGCGAACATGGCGACGACGGGCGCCACCAGGACCCGAACCACCATCGGTATGGCAAGGATGATGCCGATTTCATGATCGCTGAAGCTGTGAGTTTCCAGCCATACGGGGAAGAACGGCAGCACGATGCCGTTGACGAGCAGCGGCGCGCAATAGGACAGCGCGCTGAGCAGCCGGAAGCGCGGCGGCGCTCCCTCACCCGGGGAATGTTGAGCGGGAATCATAGGTGGACCTGAAGGAAACTGGACGCTGTCCTAACACACCACCCCGGAAGGGACTATTGCGAGAAATAGCCGTCCGAAAACGTTTTAAGAAATAAATTGGGCCTGTCACCTCGCGGTAACGGCTAAACTGCTGGAGAGCCGCCGCGGCTGCGACGGCGCAAAAATCACGCCGCCTGCGGGGCGAGTTCCGCCTCTTCGGAACGCTCGACGGCTGCAAGCGCCGGTACGGCGCTGGTGAGTGCCCGCCAAGTGATCAGTTCGAAGGTGCCGTCCGCATGTTCGGCGACCGCGGTGCAGCTTTCCACCCAGTCGCCGGTGTTGATGTAGCGTATGCCGTCCATATCCTGGATGACGGCGTGGTGGATGTGGCCGCAGATCACGCCCTCGGCACCGCTCTTGCGAGCCTCCTCGGCCACGACGCGCTCGAACTCACCGATGAAATTGACCGCGTGCTTGACCTGCAGCTTTGCCCAGGCGGAAAACGACCAATAGGGCATGCCGAGGCGGCGGCGTACGGCCGCGAGCAGGATATTGATGCGGATGGCCGTATCATAGGCCCAGTCGCCGAGATAGGCGAGCAGACGGGCGTTGCGGACGACGACATCGAACTCGTCGCCGTGCAGGATCAGGTATTTCTTGCCGTCCGCACCGTCATGCATCATGCGCTCGACCACCTCGATGCCGCCGAAATGCATGCCCGGGAAGTCGCGCAGAAATTCGTCGTGATTGCCTGGGATATAGACGACGCGGGTGCCCTTGCGCGCCTTGCGCAACAATTTCTGGACGACATCGTTGCAGACCTGCGGCCAGTACCAGCTGCGCTTCAGGCGCCAGCCGTCGACGATATCGCCGACGAGGACGATCGTATCTGCCTCGTGGTATCGCAGGAAATCCAGCAGAAAATCGGCCTTCGCGGCCTTCGAGCCGAGATGGACATCGGAAATGAAGAGCGTGCGGAAATGTCTGGGTTCCATCATGTCTATCACGAGCTGCCGCTCATGCCCCATCTTTCATCTAGCCTTCCAAAACCAGACTCGTGTTTCAGGAAGATGACAAGGTGGGGAAAAGCCTCGCAAACCCGTTCATTGCGCGAGCGCTATCGTCCGCCGGCAATGTTGCCCTGTTCATCCGGCACGTTCATGATGATGGCGATTCCACATTCGACACTGCGGGTTGGCTGATGCGTCTCTTCCTTGTTCGTCACGGCGAGTCCCTTGGCAACATCAACGAGCAGGCCTACCGCCAATTCGGCGATCACAATGTGCCGCTGACGCAGTGGGGCTACCGGCAGGCGTCAGAGGCTGGCGGTGCGATTGCTTCCTTCCTGAGAGCATTGCCGAGCGCACGTCGAGGCAAGCTCCACATCTGGTATTCCCCGTTTTTAAGGACACGCCAGAGCAAGGATGCGCTGCTCGAAGCCCTGCCGGAAAGCTTTGTCGGCGACATCAGGGAAGATTATCTCCTCCGCGAGCAGGATTTCGGTCTCTTCACCGAGATCTATGATCACGCGGAGCGGAAGCAGAAATTCCCCGAGGAATTCGAAAAATGGGCAAGACTGCGCAATAACAGCGGGAAATTCTACGCGCGGCCGCCGGACGGCGAAAGCCGGGCGGACGTGGCGCAGCGGGTGCGTCTCTTTCTCCAGACGGTCATGCGCGACGCCGAACATGACGACGACAACGTAGCGATCGTCGGCCATGGCGTCACCAACCGCGCGGTGGAAATGAATTTTCTCCACCATTCGGTCGACTGGTTCGAGCGCTCCGACAATCCCGGAAACGCCGACGTCACGCTGATCGAGGGAACCCGCTCCCACGGCTACCAATCAATCCTGCTGCACCAGGCCTGCGACCGGGAGCCGGGACAGGAGAGCGAATTGCGCGATGCCTATGGCGCTGATGTGACGATAACGCCGAAGGGCGGTGGATAAACCCCTCCCCAACGAGGCCGCACCGTCCTTCTCCAATTCATCGTTTCATCCGCGAAAACGTCCATGTCCGCCACGGTCAGCGCCAACTCAACCCCTCCCGCCCTACTTCAACTTCACGCAGCCTGCTCCGCCGCCATCGGCTTCACATTCTGGTTCATCCGGAACAGATTGTTCGGATCGTAGCGCAGCTTGATTTCGGAAAGACGCGCATAATTGGCCCCGTAAGCCATTTCGACCCGGTCGACCTCGTCTTCGGGCATGAAGTTGATATAGGCGGTGCCCACAGCATGCGGCTTGGTGGCTTCGAAGAGTTCACGCGCCCAGCCAATGCAGCCTGCGTCCATCCCGGTTTCCCGCCAGCGCGCGTGCACATTCATGACGAAATGCGAACTGCGCTGCGGAAATGCGGTGGCTTCGGTCGGCACACGGCCGGCGGCCCCACCGACATGGCCGATGAATATTTCGCATTCGGGTCCTGGCAGTCCGCGCACGGCGTCCAGAAGCAAGCCGATCGCCGCATCCGAAAGCGACGCGAAGTCCTGGCTCTTCCAGTAGTTGCGCGCCCCTGGTGTCAGCAGCGGATCGAATGCCTGCTGCCAGCCAACAAACGGCATTGGGCCGACGATGTCGGCAATCGGCTTTCCGATCCCACGCAATCTGGCCGCAGCCTTTTCGCCGGCCGCAACGTTTCCGCAATAGCACATGGCGAGCACCACGACCTCCTTGCCGTGCCACTCGGCCGGCAGGAACGGCAGCGGCGGCGCCTGGCGCATCACCATCCAGCAGGTCAGCTCGTCGGGTGCTGCTTCCAGCGCCTGCCGATACTCCCGAAGCACTTTTTCCGCGTCGGCGAAGGGATGTACGACCAATCCGGCGAAAACTTCAGGATGGAGCGGGTTGAGCTGGAATTCGAAGGAGGTGACGACGCCGAAATTGCCGCCGCCGCCGCGCAGTGCCCAGAACAGATCCGGCCTTTCCGTCTCGCTCGCGTTGACCAGCTCGCCCTCGGCGGTCACCACATCGACCGAAATCAGATTATCCAGCGTCAGCCCGAATTTGCGGGTTAACCAGCCGAAACCGCCACCGAGCGTCAGGCCGGCAATGCCGGTCGTGGAATTGATGCCGGTCGGCAGCACCAGCCCGAAGGCCAGCGTTTCCTTGTCGACGTCGCCGAGCGTGGCGCCTGGCTCGACCCTGGCGCGGCGTGTCTCGATATCTACCCGCACCGATTTCATCGGCGACAGATCGATGACGACACCACCCTCGCAAACCGCATTGCCGGCAATGCCGTGCCCACCGCCGCGCACCGAAACGAGCAGATCGTTGTCGCGCGCAAAGCGCACAGCGCGCACGACATCGGCCGCTCCCGCGCACCGCGCGATCAGGCCCGGCCGGCGATCGATCATTGCGTTCCAGATCGTCCGCGCCTCGTTGTAATCCATGTCTTTGCTGGTCAGGAGACTGCCGCGAAAGCCGGCGGCAAACGCATCCATGGCCACGTCATTGACCATCGTCTGACCCCGTTGCAGGGTCGTCAGGTTCAAATTGTCCATGATTTCCTCCATGCGACCGGCGCCCCGCACCGTCGCGGCCGGCATCTTGCGCTTGCAAGGGGTGTCAAACAAGTTTCCAAAAGGATTAGTACCGGCGATGGCGGTAGATCTGCCGCGTAGTGTCATGGGACACGCCGTCTCGACGAAAACTTCTCCCACCCTCATTTCCATACTGTCCCCACGATCCGATTGATGTATGGAGGGATCTTCAGAAAAAGACGTGCACGGAGGCGGCAATGGATCACCAGGAAAAATCCAAGACGGACAAGAACCTGCCGGGCGGCGATCTCGACGAGCAGGCGCTGTTCTTCCATCGCTACCCCCGCCCCGGCAAGCTGGAGATCCAGGCGACCAAGCCGCTCGGCAACCAGCGCGACCTCGCACTTGCCTATTCGCCGGGCGTCGCCGCTCCCTGCCTCGCCATTCGCGACAATCCTGAAACGGCTGCCGACTACACGTCCCGCGCCAATCTCGTCGCTGTCATTTCCAACGGCACCGCCGTGCTCGGCCTCGGCAATATCGGCCCCCTGGCTTCGAAGCCGGTCATGGAGGGGAAAGCCGTGCTCTTCAAGAAATTCGCCGGCATAGATGTTTTCGACATCGAGATCGACGCCGCAAGCGTCGATCAGATGGTCTCGACGGTTTCGTCGCTGGAGCCGACCTTCGGCGGCATCAACCTCGAAGACATCAAGGCGCCGGAATGTTTCGAGGTCGAGCGGCGCCTGCGCGAGAAGATGAAAATCCCGGTCTTCCACGACGACCAGCACGGCACGGCGATCATCGTCGCCGCCGCGATCCTGAACGGGCTGGAGCTGGCTGGCAAGTCCATCGATAACGTCAAGATCGTCGCCTCGGGCGCGGGGGCCGCGGCGCTGGCCTGCCTCAATCTGCTGGTCACGCTCGGCGCCAAGCGCGAAAACATCTGGGTCCATGACATCGAAGGCCTCGTCTATGAGGGCCGCACCGAGCTGATGGACGAATGGAAGTCCGTTTATGCACAGAAGAGCGACACCCGCACCCTCGCCGAAAATATCGGCGGCGCGGATGTTTTCCTCGGCCTTTCCGCCGCGGGCGTGCTGAAGCCGGAGCTGCTGGCGCAGATGGCGGACAAGCCGCTGATCATGGCGCTTGCCAATCCGACGCCGGAGATCATGCCGGATCTCGCCCGCGCCGCCCGTCCGGATGCGATGATCTGCACAGGCCGCTCGGATTTCGCTAACCAGGTCAACAACGTCCTGTGCTTCCCCTATATCTTCCGCGGCGCCCTCGATTGCGGCGCGGAGACGATCAACGAAGAAATGAAGATGGCGGCCGTGCGCGCCATTGCAGCTCTCGCCCGCGAGGAGCCGTCCGACGTCGCCGCCCGCGCCTATTCCGGCGAAACGCCGGTCTTCGGTCCCGATTACCTGATCCCCTCGCCCTTCGATCCGCGCCTCATCCTGCGCATCGCCCCTGCGGTTGCGAAAGCCGCCGAACAGAGCGGTGTGGCCCGCCGCCCGATCCAGGATTTCGACGCCTACCTCGACCAGCTGAATCGCTTCGTCTTCCGCTCCGGCTTCGTCATGAAGCCGATCTTCACTGCGGCAAAGGCCGCGGAGCGCAAACGCGTCATATTCTCCGAAGGCGAGGACGAGCGCGTGCTGCGCGCTGCCCAGGTGCTGCTCGAAGAAGGCTTGGCCAAGCCGATCCTGATCGGTCGTCCGCAGGTCATCGAAACGCGTCTCAAGCGCTACGGTCTGCGCATCCGGCCGCTGCAGGATTTCGAGGTCATCAATCCGGAAGACGATCCGCGTTTCCGGGAATATGTCGATCTGTATTTCTCACTGGTCGGCCGGCGTGGTGTCATCCCGGAAGCCGCCCGTACTATCGTGCGTACCAACACGACCGTCATCGGCGCGCTGGCGCTGAGGCGCGGCGAGGCCGATGCGCTGATCTGCGGCCTCGAAGGCCGCTACGAGAAGCACCTGCGCGACGTCCGCCAGATCATCGGCAAGCGAAAGGATGTCCGCGATTTCTCAGCCCTCAGCCTGATGATCTCGCAGCGCGGCGCCACTTTCTTCACGGATACCTACGTCACCTTCAATCCGAGCGCAGAGGAAGTTGCCGAAGCAACCGTGCTTGCGGCGGAGGAAATCCGCCGCTTCGGCATCACTCCGCGAGCCGCCCTCGTCTCGCACTCCAACTTCGGCTCGCGCGAGTCCGAAAGCGCGACGAAGATGCGAAATGCCCTGCAGCTCGTTCGCGAAACAGCCCCCGACCTCGAGGTCGACGGCGAAATGCACGGCGAAAGCGCCATCACCGAAGCGCTGCGCAAGCGCGTCATGCCGGATACAACGCTGCACGACGAGGCGAACCTGCTCGTCTTCCCTAACCTCGACGCCGCCAACATCACCTTCGGTGTGGTGAAGTCGATGACCGACGGACTGCATGTCGGCCCGATCCTGCTTGGCACCGCCATGCCCGCTCACATTCTTGCTCCGTCTGTGACTTCACGCGGTGTGGTCAACATGGCCGCACTCGCCGTCGTCGAGGCATCGCAGCCGGCGTAAAGCGATGTTGGCCCAATTCGCGGCGGTGTTTCGAAGCGAGCACCGCTGTCGTGAAGAGTAAGCACCGAGAACCGCTGTTCGATCCGCTGCAACGAGATTCGGCGGCACGCGCCGGCTCGTTCAGTTGCGCCGCCAAGCTCTTTGAAGCCCTTGAAGATCAAGGTTTCAAGGGCTTCGTGAAGTCCACGAACTCTGAGCCGGGAGAATCCAGCCGCATTTCACCTCGGCGTAACGTCGAAGCCGAACCACTTCTGCGATAGGTTGACGATCGTGCCGTCCGCCTTGGCTGCTGCGATCGCGTCGTTAAACATAGCTTTCAGATTCGTATCCTCCTTACGCAAGCCAACCGAGCTCCCTCGCCCGAGCATGCCGCCCTGGAACCGAGGGCCTGTGACGATCAAATCCTCGTTGCCCGGCTTTGCCGCCGCGGTCGAGAGATATGCCATCGACGCCATGACGAGGTCGACGCGACCGGCCTTCAGATCAAGATCATGCTGTTCCGTCGTCTTGTACTCACGGACATCGACGACACCCTTTAAATATTTGTCGAGGAAGGCTGCAGCGATCGATGCAGTCTGCACGCCGATTGTCTTGCCCTTGAGCAACGGCTCTATCTGCTTCAGCGCGGCGACAGCGCCGGCCTCGTCCGTTGCGAGCGAAAATACCTCGCCCTTCAAAGGCAAATTGGCAACCGGAGAGTCTTTCAATGCAGCAAAGGTCTGACCCGTCGTGCCGTAGGAATCGCTGAAAGCGATAACCTCCTCGCGCTTGGCGGTTGCAGACATCCCCGAAATGATTACGTCGAACTTGCCGGCATTGAGGGCCGGGATCATGCCGTCAAAAGGCTGGATTACGGTCGTGCATTCGATCTTCATATGGGCGCAAAGATACTTGATCAGCTCGATTTCGTAACCGTCAAGGCTACCGTCGGCCTTGGTGAAGTTCCACGGCCGAAAGGCTCCCTCGGTCGCAATCGTCACATGCGTCCATTTCTTCTCCTCGGCGCGTACCGCCGTCGAAACGGCCAAGGCAGCGATCATACCGATCGCGGTCATAATTGCAGTCAGGTATTTCATGTTTGAGTTCCCCTTGTTTGAGCTGATGAATTATTGATTGATGAACTGTCGGAAGCGCTCCGACTTCGAGTTCGAGAAGACATCCTGGGGCTTGCCCTCTTCCTCGACCACACCCTTGTGTAAAAAGACGACGCGGCTGGAGACGTCGCGGGCGAATCCCATCTCATGTGTGACGACCAGCATGGTGCGTCCTTCCTCGGCCAAGGCGCGCATGACGCGCAGAACCTCCCCTACAAGCTCCGGATCGAGTGCCGATGTCGGCTCATCGAAGAGCATCACTTTTGGATGCATGGCGAGCGCGCGGGCAATGGCGGCGCGCTGCTGCTGGCCACCGGAGAGATGTGCGGGATAGAAATTGCGTTTATCGGCAATACCGACTTTGGCGAGCAACGCTTCGGCTTCCTCTATGCATTCGGCGCGCGAGCGGCGCTGAACATGGATAGGCGCCTCGATAAGATTCTCGATGACCGTCTTGTGAGACCAGAGGTTGAAGTTCTGGAACACCATTCCAAGCTGGGAGCGAATACGATCGACCTGCTTTCTATCCGCCGCGCGGTGCACGCCGTCGGCATTGCGCTGCATCGAGATCGTTTCGCCGGCGACGGTCACTTCGCCGGAGTCCGGCGTTTCGAGCAGATTGATGCAACGCAGGAACGTCGATTTCCCGGAGCCCGACGAACCGACAATGGAGACGACATCGCCCTCCAAAGCGTCAAGGGAGATGCCCCGGATGACCTCAATAGGTCCGAAGCTCTTGTGCATTTCGCGCACGCTGAGTGCGATTGGTGTAGCCGTCATCGATGTTCTCCTGCAGGGGTCGTCGTGGCGGCACTCTCTCGGGTGACGGGAAGAGGAGCGCGCAGATGCGGGCTAAGCCTGTATTCGGCGAATTGAATGAGACGCGTCAGCAAGAAATTGAGGGCGAGATAGATGGCCCCGGAGACGACGAAGACCTCAATTGCCCGATAGGTCTCGGAGATGATCTTGGCGGCAACGCCCGTTACCTCCATCAGCGTAATGATCGAGGCGAGCGACGTCGCCTTGACCATCGATATCATTTCGTTGCCGTATCCGGGCAATGCTTGGCGGATTGCGAGTGGCAAGATAATTCGGCGAAACATAAGAATGCGATGCATGCCGCAGGCGCGAGCAGCCTCGATTTGACCGTGCGGCACCGAGAGCAGCCCGCCCCGAATGATTTCACTGGCGTAGGCCGCGGTATTCAAGGTAAGCGCCAGAACCGCACACCAGTAAGGATCGCGGAGAAACGGCCAGAAGACGCTGTGCCGTATGGCCGGAAACTGGCCAAGCCCGTAATAGATGAGAAATATCTGCACCAACAGCGGCGTGCCGCGGAAGATGAAGACATAGAGCCGTGCGAACCAATCCAGAGCGACGACGCCGGAGAGGCGGGCAAGCGCCAGCAAGAGTGCCAGAATGGCCCCAAGGCAGATCGATGTCACGGCAAGCTCGATCGTCAACGGAATTGCAGAGACCAGGCTCAGAAATGTTTCCTTGAGAAACTGCCAGTCCATCAATCCCTCCTCACGCCGCGCGACAGGCGCCGCTCCGCCTGCTGGATGATGAGGCTCGAAACTGTCGAGATCATCAGGTAGATCGCGCCGGCGATCAGGTAGAAATCGAATGGGAGCCCGGTCGATCCCGCGCCGACCTGGGCCTGGCGCAGGAGTTCGGCAACGCCTGTGATCGATACCAATGCCGACTCCTTCAGGACGACCTGCCAGACATTGCCGAGACCAGGAAGCGCGTGACGCAGCGTCAGCGGCGCAATGATCCGCCGCAGACGAAGCCAGCGCGGCATGCCGCAGGCGATGGCCGCCTCGATCTCACCCGGGTGGACCGCCTTGAACCCGCCTCGCAGCACCTCCGTAAACTGGGCGCCGGAGGTGACGCCCACGGCAAGGGAACCGGCAAGAAAGCCCGGGAAGCCGAGGAAGCCTTCGGCACCGAAAAGTCTGCCGACCGCCGTGACCACGGCGCTGCCGCCGAAATAGAAGAGGTAGATGACCAACAGGTCGGGAATGCCCCGCAACACGGTCGTATAAGCATCAGCGGTTGCTCGAGCAAAGCCATTGCCGGCAATCTTCGCCCATGCCCCAAGCGTCCCGATACAGGCGCCGACGGCATAGCCGGCGATTGCAACGAGGATGGTCATCCACGCTCCGGCCAGAAGAGCATGCCCCCAGCCATCCGGACCGAAGCCGGCAAGCTCAAAAAGACCCGGCTGGCTCATGGCGCCGCCCCGGGAGAGCTTATTCTTGCAGCGACTGACATTGTCATAGCCTCAGTTGGCATGATGCGCCGAAAGGGCGCTTAGCGGACGTCGAACGTCGGTGTCAGGTCGATCTTGCTCCATTTTTCAGAGAGCTGCTTGATCGTGCCATCCTTGGCGGCCTGCCTGATTGCGTCATCGAATTTGGCCTTCAGATCGGTCTCGCCCTTGCGCATGCCGAGTGCGACTTCGGTAGCTAGCATCGCGCCTTTCACCAGCGGGCCTGACATCATCAGACCGTCATTGCCAGGCTTCCCGAGCACGGAGGTTCCGTAAACACCGCTGTCGAAACCAGCATCGATGCGCCCAGCCTTCAGATCGAGGTCACGCTCGCCGGAATTCTTGTAGGCGCGCACCGTTACATCGGACCCGAAATAGGCGTTGATCAACTGCTCTTGGCTGGTCGACTGTACGACGCCGACGGTCTTGCCATTGAGGGCCTTGCCGATTTCGGCCATCACCGGATCGGCCTTGGACTTGTCGTTCAAATTCAGCCGTTCGCCGGTCATCGGCAGAGAAGATACCGGCCCGTCCCTCAGAAGCAGGAAGCTTGCGACCCCGCTGGCGTAGGGTACAGTGAAATCGACCACCTGCTTGCGCTTCTCGTTGATGCCGAGGGTCATCACCAGATCGAATTTGCCGGCATTGAGACTGGGGATCATTGCATTCCATTCGCCGGATATGAGTTCACAGCCGACTTTGGCGCGCTTGCAGAGGTCGTTGATGAGATCGACATCGAAGCCTGCCAGCTTGCCGCTGGAATCCATGAGGTTCCAGGGGGGAAATGCGCCTTCGATGCCGACCTTGACATGCGTCCAGTCCTTGGCGCCGGCAGCGGACGAAGTCAGGACGGCAATGGCGCCGAACAGAGCGGCAAGCAAATTTCTATTCTTCATTTCTGTTCCCCTTTTTCGGCCAAATGACCGCTTGTTTGTTCTGCAGTATGGCTGCGTCAGTCCTCCAGGGCCGCACGCAAAGCTGCGTTGGCTTCCCTCACCCCGTGGACCAGGCGATTTCTCGTCTGGCGGGCATGGACAGCGTAAAAAGGCATATCCGGCGATCCCACGGGCTGCGCCGCCAACGCTCGCAGCCCGTCCAACGCCGGCCAGGCCGGGTGCGGAAGGGCGGGATCATGATGAAAGCGCTCGCCGCTCGTATAATTCAGCGGCACGAGCTGGCGACCGGCGCGCATCAGCGACGCGTTCACACGCGCCGTCTTTGCCGGAGACAGGTCCGTCGTCTCCAATACGGCTTTCGCGCTGTTGCTCAACTCCTCGACTGCGTTTGCGAGAGCCGAAATGTCGATGCGCCCGGAAAGCTCAGCCTGCAGTTTCGCGACTTGTTGGCTGAGAGCCTGCGCGTAGACGGTATAGTCAAATGGCAGGAGCGGAGAGGTCAGCAAGCGCCAAAGCACGTCAAGCACGATCCGCGTATCTCGGCTGAGATTGTCAGGATCGATATGCTCTGCCGTGTCATGCGGCGTGTGCCACCACCAACCAAGCGCCGTCAGGGTCTTGATGGGCCCCGGCGGCTGATGGCTGAGGCTGCCGAACATCGAGGGGATTCCGACTCCCCAGAATGACTGATCCGCGGCTCGGCCATGCCGTCTGCCGGCATGCTTTTGTCCGGTTACCCTCTCGATTACATCTAGCGCCAGCGGCCTCAGTTCATCGATGACAGCGGAATTGGTGAGAACGGTCGCACCCTCGCCGCCCGTGGAATCGACATTGACATGCACGGCGCAACGGCGATCGAGTTCGTCGAAAAATTCGTCCGCATACCATGCCGAGCCGGAATAGCGGCCGTGCGAATGGCCTGACCAGAAGCAGATGCGCAAGCCGCGTCGCCAATCACCTGCATGAAGGGCCAGCAGGCGCGCCGCCTCCAGCATGGTCGCGTTCGCGCCTCCATTGTCCATGACGCCGAAATGCCAGGTGTCATGATGGCCTGAAAACAGCACGAATGGTTTGTCCTCGCCTGACGGCTGAAGTTCGGCGACAAGAAGCGGCGTCTTGCGCCAGCCGGTATCGACCTCTGCCGTCAGCGTCGCCCGCACCCTTTCGCCGCGCGCGAGCCTTTCGCGCAGGCGCACCCCATCTTCCGAGGCAATGGTGCAGATCACGGTCTTCGGCAG
This sequence comes from Rhizobium bangladeshense, assembly GCF_017357245.1. NCBI lineage: Bacteria > Pseudomonadati > Pseudomonadota > Alphaproteobacteria > Hyphomicrobiales > Rhizobiaceae > Rhizobium > Rhizobium bangladeshense. The sequence goes on from NZ_CP071612.1 coordinate 2,424,805, forward strand.
GTGGGCGCGCGTGTGTTGCGATGGGCTGCCCCAGACGGGCGACACGCACATCTCGTAGAGATGCTCATTCGGGCTCACATGAATCTCGCCGACAGCGCCGGCCGCGCTCGCCAATACGGCGACTTCCTCCGTCGCAATTCCGTCGATTAGGACGATCTTGCCGGCCAGGTCCCTGCCAAAAAAATCGGCTTCCTTGCCTTCGCCGACATATGCGAGGTCGCCCCTTATGCCCGCTGTGGAAACCGACATGGAATGGGTAATACAACGGAGACTTTCGCCTTTGACCTCGACCTTCGCAGGACCGGGCAAGCTGATGAACGCATCATGCGACAGCAACTGCGTCCTGTATCCGTAGCTCTCCATCTGCGCCTGAAGATAATGAAAGCTCTCGAGTTCCTCCGGCGTTCCGGACAATTTCACCCGACGGGCGAACTCGCGGATATGGGCCATCAGGCGTTCAGGATCGGGCTGAAAGTCCGGGTTAGGCATCAGCCTTCTCCGGCAATGGCGGCTCGACGTCATCCGGGATCGGATTGACGAACGGCGTACGCTCAAGTCGCGCTCTGTGATCGGCTTTGGCAGCTTCGATCAATCGGGGATTACAGATGAGATCGACGGCCGTGCTCGCCATCACCTTGGCGGCGTGTTCGGTTCCCTTGTGTGCAGCCGGCAGTTTGCCTTGCGCAACCAGCTGCCAGGAATGTCCGGGCGTGCCGATGGCATAGGTAGCGCCTCGCATCTGCACGGTTGGCACCACCCAGCTGACGGTTCCGACATCGGTGGAGCCGACCAGTGTGCCGTCACCGGCATTCAAAGGAAATATCTCCTCGCAGAGCGCCTGCCCCTCCTTCGGTTTCAGCGCAAAACGACCATAGGACGCGGCGATATCTTCTGCATTGAAGGTCTGCTGGAACTTGCGGGCTGCCGCCCGGTCGGCATCATCGAATGGGGGCGGGCCAAGCCGCTGCAGATGGGCGAACATGCACTCTTCAAGGGGTGTATTGCCGACGAGATTGGCATCGCCGCTGACGATCTCACTGCGGACGATCGTCTCGGTCATCAGGGCCGCACCTTCGGCAACTTTTTTGACGCGGGCGACCAGAGACAGGAGCTCCGGCAAAGTCCTTGCACGGACGAGATAGCGTACCGTCGCGCGCGCCTGCACGACGTTAGGCGCCCCGCCACCAGCGTCAGTGATGGCGTAGTGGATGCGCGCGGTCGAAGGCATGTGCTCGCGCATATAGTTCACGCCGACATTCATCAACTCCACCGCATCGAGAGCGCTGCGGCCGAGGTGTGGCGTGGCGGAGGCATGCGACGCCCTCCCGGAAAAATGGAAGTTGATCTCATTGCAGGCGAGCGAAATGGGGTTGTTGACGCCGGCAAAGGCTGCGGGATGCCAGGAGATGGCGATATCGACGTCGTCGAAAACGCCGGCGCGCACCATGAAACCCTTCGAAGAGCCGCCTTCCTCGGCTGGGCAGCCGTAATAGCGCACCCTTCCCTTCAAACCACTTTTTGCGAGGAAATCCTTTACCGCGGCGGCAGCGAGCATGGATCCGGCGCCTAGCATATTATGGCCGCAGCCGTGGCCATTGCCGCCGTCGACCAAGGGGCGCTGCTCGGCAATACCGGCCACCTGGCTCAAACCCGGCAGCGCATCGAACTCGCCAAGGATCGCGATGACCGGCCCACCCTCGCCTGCCTCTCCCATGACCGCCGTCGGCAACCCGGCAATGCCGCGCTCGACACGGAAACCTTCGCTTTCCAGCATGCGGGCGTGCTCTTCGGCAGATTGATGTTCCAGGTAATTGATCTCGGGAATATCCCAGATGCGATCGCTCAACTCGAAGAACGCCGTGCGCTTTCTCTCGACGATTTCCCAAACGGCATCTGAATTCTGCATGGATTTACAATCCGCCTTATAAAGTGGTAATCAAATTGGCGCCAATTTATGCTCCAATTGCATCAGGCGCGCAAGGCATGAGCATGAATATTTTTCGATGCCGATGTCGCCTCGTTGTTGGCCGAGGCAGAGCTATGATAGTCATCGCCGAAATCGGGCTGGGAGAATTGAATGATTTCGCTGGAAGGCGACGCGACAGCGCAAGCACAAGAGCCGCAAGCCATCGATGTGACCGAACTCATTCTCCAGGATATCCTTGCCGGTCGCCTCCCGCCCGGAACCTGGTTGAAGCAGATCGATCTCGAGAGGCGGTATAACTGTACACGGCCCGAGGTTCGCAGGGCTCTCGACAGACTGGTGCAGAAGCGACTGGTGGAGCATATCCCCAATCGCGGTTATCACGTCCATGAGCAGGACGGGCGCCGCGCTCAGGAGGTTAGCGACATTCGCGTCATCCTCGAAGTGGCCGTCAGCGACCGCATCATCGCGAATGCGAGCGAGGCCGATATTGCAAATTTGCGGGTTCTGGCTTTACGCTTCGACGATCTTGTGCTGAACGGCACCATGCTTGAACTTTACGAAGCCAATCTCGCCTTCCATCGCCATCTGCTTGCTCTCGCCGGCAACCAGGAACTCGTGGAACTGATCACGGAAATTCGGCAGCGGACGTCTTCCGCGCCGGTGTCGCAGTGGCGAACGCGCGCCCGCATAGAGCAATCCGGCCGCGAACATCAGCAGATGGTCGACGCGATAGAGAAACGCGACACCGATGGCCTGATGGAGCTGACGCGCAGGCACATTCTTCAAGGCTGATCGGCCTCAATGACGCCGTCAGCTGTCGCTGGAACTTAGGCATAATCGGAATAGCTGGAGCGACGAGCGCCAGGCGCTCTGCTGGATAAGATCGCGAAAATACGCTAAGAAATCCTCTGAGCTTATTAAGAGAAATGAGCTATGAAACGCACGGGGTGACGTCGCATTCGATACCCCACCGATTGCTTATTCCGGGACGAGTCGTGAAACGCCGAAACCTGTCTCTTGCATTTCTTCTTGCGTTGGCATCGCCCGCCGCCGCGCAGTCCAGCGCCGTCTGCAACGACCTGCGCGGTCGTCTTGCCGATCTGCCGCGGTCGATCGGCAACGGCAACGGTCCGGAAGCGCGCCAATATGCCAGCGCAATCGCCGAGCAGAACCTCGAGCTGCGCAAGGTCCGCAACGATCTGCGCAGCTACGGCTGCACCTCGGGCAGCATGCTCGTGATCGGCGGCGAGAATGCCGATTTTTGCGCCGAGCTCTCAGACGCCGAAGCCCGGATGATCGACAATATCCGTTATCTCCAGGAGCGCCGCAACGAGCTGCGCAGCCAAGCCGGCGGCGATGACGGCGCGCGCCGTGAATTGACGGCTGCGCTCGAACGCAATGGCTGCAACAGCGAAAATTTCTATGCGCCGACAGAGCGCAGCGCCAGCGAGGCCGCCCCAAGCGTCGAAGAACAGGCGATGCGCACCGACACCTTCATCGCGCTCGGTAGCGGTGAAGAGGCCGATCCGCGTTACGGCCTGCCGAGGGCTGAAATGTTTTCGCCGGTCAGCACCATCTGCGTTCGCAGCTGCGACGGCGGCTTCTTCCCGATCAGCTCGAACACCACCTCAGTCGATTTCGGCCGGGATGCCCAGACCTGCGCCAAAATGTGCCCTGGCATCGAGACAGAACTCTTCTATCGCGACGTGACCAGTACCGAGGCCTCGAACATGATCTCGGTCGCGACGGGCGCTCCCTACAGCGCCATGAAGAACGCCTTCGCTTACAAGAACCGCGCGCCTGGCGAGAAAAATTCCTGCGCCTGCAATCTCACCGCCTATTACGAGGAGATGCGTGGCAAGCAGGCCCTAAGCGAGCCGCCGCAGCAGGGTTCGATCACAACGATCCGCACCACCCCCCCGGCGAAGGACACTGCAGCAGCAGCAGCCTCGCAGCAACCATCCGTTCCCGAGCGTCCCTACGACCCCACCCGGAACAAGATCCGTCAGGTCGGCCCGCAATTCCTTGCAGGCGACCAGGGCTCGATCGATCTTGCCAATCCGGCAACGCCGGGCCCACAACCGCAACAGCAGTAACTGCTAGGGGTCGTTGCGTCCCCATCCGTCGTGGAAAACCAGTTCCTCGAGCGGCAGCCGCTGCCGCCAGCCTTTGATCGAGAGTTCCGGTTCCTCATATAGCCGGTCGACAAAGCCGGCGCAGAGCCAGGCGACCACTTCGATATGCTCGGGGATGCCGAGAATGGTTTTCAGGTCACCTTCACGGAAGATGCTGACCCAGCCGATGCCGACCCCCTCGGCGCGGCCGGCAAGCCAGAGATTCTGAATGGCGCAAACGGTCGAATAGGAATCCATCCGCCGATTGTGCGTCCGTCCCAGCACCACGCTGCCGCCGCGAGTGGGGTCGCAGGTCACGCATATACCGAGCGGCGCCTCCACGATGCCTTCGAGCTTGAGGGATCGATAGGCCTGCCGCCGCTCACCTTCAAACATCGACGCTGCCTCATCGTTGGCCACAGCAAAGGCGTCGCGCACGCGCGAGCGGACGGCTGCACTTTTGACCAGAATGAAATTCCATGGCTGCATGAAGCCTACCGAAGGTGCATGATGCGCGGCTGTCAGAAGCCGCGCCACGAGGTCGTCGGGCAAGGGATCGGGCAGGAACTGGCTGCGCACGTCACGTCGCGTCATGATCGCGTGATACACCGCCTCGCGCTCGGCCGGCGAAAAACCGGATGCCGCCGAAAGGGCATCCACATCAAAGGGTCGCATCGTCATATCCCCAACAACGCAACCGCCCGCCGTCCGCGCGGGTTGGGTCTATCTCGCCAGGCCGGTCTTCTGACTTGGCTTCATCCATCTGCCGCAGCCTTCCCGGCAAAAGCCAGTGGCACGATGAAGCGGCAGACGTCGGCCTTACAGCGTTGGGCACGTTCCGGCATTGCACCGGATTCCCGATTCTCCCGCCCACAGGGCGAGCACCTGACGGCGCATCTATTTCAGGAAACCGGCGCGGCGGCAAGTGCGGGCAGACTGACCCTGAACCGCGACCGCAGACGGCTGATCAGGGGCAGACAGCTCCGCATCGGCGATCTTTTGGTTGCGGGAGGAACAGCCTCTGTGTGCCTACCCATCCTCCTCTACTTTATGATTTCTTCATACATCAAATCCACACTGCCTTTGCGCGTTTTGGGTCGCAAATCAGACATGGGCATGAGCGCTCGTGATGTGACCGTCAGCGTCGATGCCGTGCAGATATGCCGGTCGCAAAGATGGTCGACCGAGCCGCAATTCCAGGCTCCGCGGATGTTCCAATTCTTGAAAACCATGCCCCTGACAGCCAAGCTGGCTGTGATCATCGTCGCCGTCAATGTATGCGGCATTTCCGCTTTCGCCACCTATACGTGGATGTATGAAACCCGGGCGCTGATCGATAGCGCCAAGGCGAACTGGTCCAAGGATGCGGAACAGTTTGCCTCTCTGGCCGCCGGCGGCGTGAAATGGGGCAAGGCGAACGCCGTTCGCGAAGCCTATTCGCTGTACCGTGACGACCCCTCGCTCGATCTCGTTCAATTTGCCGCATTCAACGCGGAGCCTGCTGCCGTCGACACCTGGACGCGCGACGGCATTTCCGGTTTGCCGACGCCGGCCGACCTGGCGACGCGCCTCAGCGCCAAACCTGACAAAACGACAGTCGATGACAACGGAATGTCCGCCGGTCTGGTCACGATTATTGCGCCGCTGCCGCTGGACAAGTCCGGCAAGACAACCGGCTACGTCGTTACGAACTGGTCTGTCGAAAAGATAGCTTCCGAAGTCCGCCAGAAGGTTCTCGTTTCGCTGCTCACCCAATCCGTCATCACTGCCTTCGCAGTCATCGCTCTCCTTTTCGCCATGCGCAGCCTGGTGGGCCGGCCCCTCAGGATCCTCAGCAAACGAATTGGCGCGTTGCAGAATGGCGACCTCGCCTCCCCCGTCGCCTACAGGGAAAATGGCGACGAAATCGGCTTTCTCGCGCGTGCGCTGGAAGTCTTCCGTCACGAGGCGATCGCAAAGGTCGAAAGAGAGCAGGCCGCTGCCGAGCAGAGCGCCTCGTTCGATGCCGAACGGGCGCGCAATGCATTGTTGACGGAAGAAGCCGGCAACAGGCAACGGCTAGTGATGACCACTCTTGCGAACGCATTGGAAAAGCTGGCCGCCGGCGACTTCTCGGTTCAGCTTGCCGATCTAGGCCCTGAATTCGACAAGTTGCGCCAGGATTTCAACAACATGGTCCAGGCCGTCGCGGCCGCGCTGACAGAGATAAAGATCGCTTCCGTTGCGGTTGAGGGCGGTTCAAGTGAACTGGCCTCCTCCGCAGATCAGCTTGCCAAGCGGACCGAACAGCAGGCGGCAGCACTGGAACAGACGGCTGCGGCACTGGATCAAGTGACCACGACCGTCAAGACCTCGTCGCAGCGGGCCGAAAATGCCGGACAATTGGTCGAGGAAACCAAGCGAAGTGCTCACGTCTCGGCGACGGTCGTGCGCGACGCGATCGGAGCGATGGACCGGATCCAGACCTCCTCCAGCCAGATCGGGCGCATCATCGGCGTCATCGACGAAATCGCATTCCAGACGAACCTGCTGGCGCTGAATGCCGGCGTCGAGGCCGCGCGCGCCGGCGAGGCCGGCAAGGGTTTTGCGGTTGTCGCACAGGAGGTTCGTGAACTCGCCCAGCGCTCGGCAAACGCGGCAAAGGAAATCAAGAACCTGATCAACGTTTCCGGCCGGGAGGTTGCCGCCGGCGTCGGGCTGGTGAACGAGACCGGTGATGCTCTCCTGAAGATCGAGGAGCAGATCAATCGCATCAGCGACAGCATCGCTACCCTCGTTCAGTCCTATCGCGAGCAGGCGACCGGTCTGCAGGAAATCAACGGCGCGATCAACCAGATGGATCACGCGACGCAGCAGAACGCGGCGATGGTCGAAGAAACGAACGCGGCCTGCCAGGAGCTGCTGTTGCAGGGACGCCAGCTGCAGGATTCGGCCGGCCGGTTCGTTGTCGGCTCGACCGTGGCGGGCGAGCCAAGGCCCGTCCGGCCGAGCGCCCGCCAAAATCGTGCAGAACCCAAAGCCATCGTGCCACGACATGCCGGAAATGCAGCCATTGCCGCTTCTCCCAGTGCCTGGGAGGAGTTCTGATGTCGTCCTCGCCCCGATAAGCCCCATTTCTCAGCAACTGATCACAGGAAGGGAACAGTTATGAAGAGAGTTGTGACCACATTGCTTTTCGCCTCAGCCGCATTCGTCGCACCCATCGGCGTATCGATGGCCGAGGATGCCAAGCTTGCCCCGATTGCCGATTACGTTAAGAGCGAGGTGAACCCCTGGCTGAACGATCCCACCGTCATTGAGGCAATTAAGGCGCAGGATACTGCGAACGCCAATCTGAGCGAAGCCGACATCGACGCCCTCGACAAGAAATGGCGCGCCGAGGTCGATGGCTCCGACCACTCGATGATCGATGGCGTGCTCGGCAACGCGCTGTCGAAATTCCTTCAGGCGAAAAAGGAAGCCTCGGGCGGCAAGATTACCGAGATCTTCGTCATGGACGCAAAGGGGCTGAATGTCGGCCAAAGCGACGTCACCTCCGATTACTGGCAGGGGGACGAGGCGAAATTCCAGAAGTCCTTCGGCGCCGGCAAGGATGCCATCTTCGTCGATGAGATCGAAAAAGACGAATCGACCCAGACACTGCAGTCGCAGGCGAGCATCACTATCTCAGACGAATCGGGAACCCCGATCGGCGCCGTCACCATAGGCGTGAACGTCGACGCCCTCTGATTTCGTTATACAACGTATCGCCTCGAAGGGAATGCTTCTGGGCGATACGCCTTGAGCCTCTCGGAGGCGGAAGATGCCATGCGAACGCCGGATTTCCGACCGCAAATTTTGCGTGACAATCGACGACCTCGACGCTACATACGCCTGATGTCGACGACTTCAATCTACGCCTCGCGATTTTATTCGTACCGCTGCTCCCAGCGGATGCGGGTCCGTGCGTAACTGAATTCGACGCGACGACAACCCGAACAGCCGCTAGTCTACCTGGCGGCTTTTTTATTCCGCACGGTATGACCAAACAGGAGCCATACTGTGTCTGATACCATCGATGATCTGCGTATCCTCGAGATCACTCCGCTGACCAAACCCGCTGATATAATCGCGGAAATTCCCCGAACCGCTGACGTCAGCGAGACGGTGACCAGCAATCGCAATGCGATCCATAAGATTCTCAAGGGTGAAGACGACCGCCTGATCGTGGTCATCGGCCCCTGCTCCATCCATGATCCGGTTGCCGCACGGGAATATGCCGCACGGCTGGCCGAGCAACGACAGCGCTTCTCCAGCGATCTTGAAATCGTCATGCGTGTCTATTTCGAAAAGCCCCGCACCACAGTCGGCTGGAAGGGCTTGATGAACGACCCGCATCTAGACGGCAGCTACAGAATAGAGGAAGGGCTGAGAATTGCGCGACGCCTGCTGCTCGACATCAATGCGATGGGGCTTCCGGCGGGTGTCGAATTCCTCGAGACGATCACGCCGCAATACATTGCCGACCTCGTCAGCTGGGGTGCGATTGGCGCACGCACGACCGAAAGTCAGATCCATCGCCAGCTCGCCTCCGGCCTCTCCTGCCCGATCGGCTTCAAGAACGGCACCGATGGCGGCGCTCGCGTCGCGCTCGACGCGATCCTCGCCGCTTCACAGCCGCATCACTTCCCGGCCGTCACCAAGGACGGACAGGCGGCAATCGCCTCGACAAAGGGCAATGAGGACTGCCACATCATTCTGCGCGGCGGAAAGCGGCCGAATTACGAGGCGGCCGATGTCGAATCCGTAACAGCGGAATGCCTTAAACTCGGCGTCGCCCCCCGCATTCTCATCGACGCCAGCCATGCCAATAGTGGCAAGGACCCGATGAACCAACCACTCGTCGTCCATTCCGTGGCCTCGCAGGTGACCGCCGGAAACTATCATATCAAGGGCATGATGGTGGAAAGCAACCTCGTCGCCGGCCGCCAGGATTTCGTTCCCGGCAAGCCGCTGGTCTACGGTCAGTCGATCACCGATGGTTGCATCGACTGGAACTTGTCGGTGACAGTGCTGGAAGAGTTGGCGAAAGCCGCTGGCACGCGGCGCAAAGCGGCAGCGGCTTAAACGGCCGGGAAATAGCGCACATAGGCGAATTCCTCGCCATCAGGAGACCAGCAGGGCACGTTGATCGTGCCCTGCCCGCCGAAAAGCTCGAACAGGGTCTTCAGGTTGCCGCCGTCCATATCCATCAGCCGCAATCGCACGTCGAGATCGCGCGGATGATCGAAAACAGAGGGGTCATAGGACAGGATCAACACCTTGTCATTTCTGGGTGATGGATGGGCGAACCAATTGCCCTGATTGTCCGAGGTCACCTGCTCGAGACCCGTGCCGTCGGGGTGAATACGCCAGATCTGCATCAGCCCGGTGCGGCTGGAGTTGAAATAGATCCATTGCCCGTCAGCGGAATAGTCGGGTCCATCATTGCGGCCCTCGCCATGCGTCAGCCGCGTCTCGACGCCACCGTCGACGGAAATCGTATATATGTCGAAGAGGTCGTCTCGAATGCCGCAATAGGCGAGTTGCCGACCGTCCGGTGACCAACCATGCCAGTAAGAAGGATGGTTTTCAGTGACGAGTCGCGGCGTGCCGCCTTCGATCGGCAGGATATAGATCGCCGACTTGCCGAATTCGGTCTTGTCGGAGATGACGATCTCGGTGCCATCGGGTGAAATGCCGTGATCATTGTTGCAGTTGACCGCAAAGCCCGTATCGACCCTCACCACATCGCCGCCGTTGAGCGGCAGCCGGAACAGCAGCCCGTCGCCGTTGAGCAGAAGATATGAACCGTCGGGGGAGAAGTTCGGCGCCTCCACCAGCCTGTCCGTCTGCCAGACCTCGCAAGCCCTGCCTGTCCTGACATTGTAGATCTCGACCGAGCTGCGCATGTTTCCTCCTGATATCCCGAGCGCGTCCGCGATGCCGATCGCGTCGGTGATCACGATCGCCCCAGATCCCGATCGCGTCAGCGATCCCGGAATCGGTTGGTGATCGGATAGCGCCGGTCCCGGCCGAAATTCTTCTTGGTGATCTTCACGCCCGGCGCCGATTGCCGGCGCTTATATTCGGCGAGATAGAGCAGATGCTCGACGCGGTGAACGGTCGCGACGTCATGGCCGCGCCCGACGATCTCCTCGACCCCCATTTCTTTCTCCACCAGGCACTCGAGAATATCATCGAGAACGGGATAAGGCGGCAGCGAATCTTGGTCCTTCTGGTCGGGACGCAGCTCGGCCGATGGGGCCTTGTCGATGATATTCTGCGGGATCACCTCACCCGACGGCCCTAGTGCACCCGGCGGCACATTCTCGTTGCGCCAGCGCGCCAACGCATAGACCTGCATCTTGTAGAGGTCCTTGATCGGATTGAAGCCGCCGTTCATATCGCCGTACAATGTGGCATAGCCGACCGACATTTCCGACTTGTTGCCCGTCGTTACCACCATCGCGCCGAACTTGTTGGAGATCGCCATCAGGATGACGCCGCGCGCGCGGCTCTGCAAGTTCTCCTCGGTGATTCCGCTCTCCGTACCCTCGAAGAGGTTGGAGAGCGCGCTGCTGAAGCCGGTTACCGGCTGCTCGATCGGTACGATGTCATAGCGGCAGCCGAGCGCCTTGGCGCAGTCGGCCGCATCCTTCAGCGAATCTTCCGAGGTGTAACGATAGGGCAGCATGACCGTTCGCACCCGCTCCTCTCCGAGGGCATCGACCGCGATCGCTGTGCAGATCGCCGAGTCGATGCCGCCGGAAAGGCCGAGAACGACGGTTTTGAAGCCATTTTTGTTGACGTAGTCGCGGAAGCCGAGCAGGCAGGCGCGATAATCGGCCTCCTCACCCTCGGGGATACGCGCCATCGGCCCTTCGGCGCAGTGCCAGCCGGCTTCCCGACGTTTCCATGTCGTCACTGCAATCGCCGTCTCGAACTGGCTCATCTGGAAGGCAAGCGATTTGTCGGCATTAAAGGCGAAACTCGCACCATCGAAGACAAGCTCGTCCTGGCCGCCGAGCTGGGCGGCATAGATCAACGGCAGACCGGTCTCGAGCACCTGCTTCAGTACCACCTGGTGACGGATATCGACCTTGCCGCGATAGTAGGGAGATCCGTTCGGCGACAGCAGGATCTCCGCCCCGCTTTCGGCCAGTGTCTCGCAAACGCCGAGTTCGCCCCAAATATCTTCGCAGATCGGAATGCCGAGCCGCACGCCGCGGAAATTCACCGGTCCCGGCATGGCCCCCTGCACGAAGACCCGCTTCTCGTCGAACTCGCCGTAATTCGGCAGATCGACCTTGTCGCGCACTGCGATCACCTTGCCGCCGTCGAGCACCGCGACGGAATTATAGCGCCCCGTCTCGTCCTGCCTGGGAAAGCCGATGACGACGCCCGGCCCGCCATCGGCGGTGTCGGCCGCAAGACTCTCCACCGCCTTCCAGCAGGCGCGGATGAAGGCCGGCTTCAGCACCAGGTCCTCCGGCGGATAGCCGGAGATGAAAAGTTCGGTCAGTACAAGCAAATGCGCGCCCTCTCGGCCGGCATCTGCGCGTGCTTCACGTGCCTTGGCAAGATTGCCGGCGACATCGCCGACCGTTGGATTGAGCTGGCCGATAGCGATGCGGAAGATATCGGAGAGAGCGTTTTCCTGTGTCATGTCATTTGTTTAGCCTGCGGCTCCCGTTACCGCAACACGTTCGCGGTCAAAGCGTTGCATCGGGTCCACGAATTTTTTGTGAACAGCCGCGCTGCAGGCCTACTGCGTCGATGCATTGCAATTTACCGGCGGAGCGGAATACTGACGCCCGAGATAGACAACCGGCATCGGAAACAGGCCATGAATAATTTCTCGAATTTCGTGCACCATCATTTCGACAAACCGGCCGACGAACTAGACGACACCGAAAAACGCGTGCTGGCGAAAGCGCACGAGCGCAAGATCATTTCGACCGATGTCAACGCCGCCTTTTCTGCCGAGGCCTCGTTTGGAGAACGTATCGCCGACAGCATTGCCCGTGTGGGCGGCTCGTGGTCCTTCATCCTCGGTTTCCTGGCCTTCCTCGTTGTCTGGACGGTGATCAACACCGTCGTCCTGGCAACCGGCGCCTTCGACCCCTACCCCTTCGTCTTCCTGAACCTGATCCTGTCGATGCTCGCCGCCATCCAGGCGCCGATCATCATGATGTCACAGAACCGCCAGGCCGAGCGCGACCGCTTCGAGGCCGCCAAGGATTACGAGGTCAATCTCAAGGCCGAACTCGAAGTGCTCTCGCTGCACCAGAAAATAGACATGCGCGTCCTGACGGAACTGACGGCGCTGCGAGAAGATGTGGCTCGCCTCAGCGCCTCGCTCGCGGCCAAGACCTGACGCAAGACGGCCCAAATCGGCTAGACGGGATAGATGTCATATTGCGGCAGGCCATCTGTTATTTCGTAGAAATCACCCTTGTCGGCGCAATAAATATGATGGCTGAAAGCAAGGCCGGTCGGTTCGTCGAAGGCTCCGGCGAGGACGGAAACCTCCGGCGATTCATCCCCCTGCCAGAACAACGCGGAGCCGCAATTGGGGCAGAAGCCGCGTTGCGCCTCATCGCTCGAGCGATACCAGCGGACCGCCTTATTGTCTTCGACCGAAAGCGCCGTGCGCGGCACGTTGACCGCAGCATAATAAAGTCCCGTCTGCCGGCGGCATTGGGAACAGTGGCAACCCACGACAGGTCCCGGCTTTGCCCGAATTGAAAATCGCACGGCGCCGCAAAGACAGCCGCCGGTATGTTGTTCACTCATGATCGCTCTCTCCTCGTTCGTGGAGAAACTTGCGGCGACAAGGTCTCATCGTCAAATCCATTCCCCTGAACCAGTGATCAGAAATCTTGAAGGCGCAGGTTCAACGCAAACCCCGTTCAAGCCTGGCCGGCGACCGCCAGATGTTGCCCGTCGACAACACTCGCCGATCTCCTCTCCTCGCCGCGTTGAACCGGACGCTGTTCTCGGTGATACTATAGGCTCGATTTATTCAACCGCCGGGAGACTGACATGAGAGCGACCCTGTCCGAACAGAAAGGAAATATCGCCCACAAGGACATTCTGCTTCATGCACACTCCGTTCTCCCGCGCGAGGAAAAGCTCGCGACGCCATAACCTCTTCCTGGACCTCTTCCGCGACTATTCGAACGCCGCCGATCGGCAGCGGCGCTGGTCGCGCATGCGCAAGTTCCTCTCTTATTACCGTCCGCATCTGCCTTTGCTGCTGGCGGATCTGCTTTGCGCCATCCTCGTCGCCGGCACCGCGGTGGCGTTGCCGCTTTGCGCCAATATTGTCACAAGCCGGCTTCTGTCTCTGCCGGACGCGCCGCAGGCCTTCGCTCAGATCCTTGCGATGGGCGGTGTGATGCTGACCGTTCTGGCTGTCCAGATAGCGGCAATCTTCTTCGTCGATTATCGCGGCCACGTGATGGGCGCCCGCATCGAAGCGACGGTGCGCCAAGAACTTTTCGAGCATTGCCAGAAGCTCTCGTTCAGCTTCTACGACCGTCAGCGCACCGGGCAGTTGATGAGCCGCATCACCAACGACTCCCTCTGGCTGGGCGAGCTCTTTCACCACGGCCCCGAGGATATCTCCATCGCAGTTCTGAAATATGGCGGCGCCATGCTGGTCTTGTTCTTCATCGACCCGCTCTTGGCGACCCTCATCCTGCTGCTGACACCGGTGGCGGTGGCCTATGCCCTCTATTTCAACCGGCGCATGAACCGGGCGCTCGAAGCCAGCAAGCGGCAGATCGCGGCCGTCAACGAGCGTGTCGAGGATGCGCTTGCGGGAATCCGTGTCGTCCAGTCCTTCGCCAACGAGGCACTCGAACGCCGGCGCTTCGCCGAGCAGAACCAGCGTTTCCTGCAAAGCCGCGCTGATGGCTACCGCAGCGAGGCATGGTTTTCAGTCGGCACTGAAACCTTCGCCCAGCTTGTCACCATATTGGTGATCATCGCAGGAGGCTTGCGCATCCTGGCCGCGGACCTGACCGTCCCGGACATGCTGACCTTCCTGCTCTGCGTCGGCGTGTTGGTCGATCCTGTGCAGCGGCTCGCGAATTTCGTGCGGCTCTGGCAGGAGGGTTATACCGGTTTCATCAGAGCCATGGAAATCCTGGAGATCGATCCCGATATCACCGATCTGCCAGACGCCAGTCTGATGTCGGCGCCAAGCGGCGAGATCAGCTTTTCCGACGTCGCCTTCGGCTACGAGGCCGATGGCCCCAAGGTGCTGGAACGGCTATCCCTCACCATCGCCCCCGGCGAATTCGTCGCGCTGGTCGGCCCTTCGGGAGTAGGCAAGAGTACGCTTTGCGCGCTCATACCGCGCTTCTACGATGTCGAGGCCGGGGCGATCCGCATCGACGGCACAGACATCCGTGACGTGACCCTTGCCTCGCTTCGTCGCCATGTCGGAGTGGTGCAGCAGGATGTCTACCTCTTTGCCGGCACCGTGGCGGAAAACCTGCGTTACGGCCGGCCGGATGCCAGCGATGCCGAACTGGAAGCGGCGGCGCGTGCGGCCAATGCGCATGACTTCATCATGGCCCTGCCCAATGGCTATGATACCGATATCGGCCAGCGCGGCGTCAAGCTGTCGGGCGGCCAGCGCCAACGCATCACTATCGCCCGCGCCTTTCTCAAAAATCCGGAGATCCTCATCTTCGACGAGGCGACCAGCGCCCTCGACAACGAGAGCGAACGGGCGGTACAGCAGGCGCTGCTGAGCCTGGCGAATGGCCGAACCACGCTCGTCATCGCCCATCGCTTGTCGACAGTCCGCCATGCCGACCGGATTCTGGTCCTGACTGCTGACGGCATCGTCGAACAGGGCACACACGACGAACTTATGGCGCAGGACGGCGTCTACGCCAACCTGCACAGCGTCCAAGCCAGCATCTGAGGGCAATAAAAAACCCGGCCTCGCGCCGGGTTTTTCGTCATTCGTCTCGGGCTGGGCTCAACCGTTGACGACCATGCGCTTCTCGTCGCGGCCGCCCTTCATGCGCTCAGCAAGCAGGAAGGCGAGCTCGAGCGCCTGGTCGGAGTTGAGGCGAGGATCGCAATGGGTGTGGTATCGGTCCTGCAGGTCGTCAGCGGTGACCGCGCGGGCGCCGCCGGTGCATTCCGTCACGTCCTTGCCGGTCATTTCGACATGGATGCCGCCAGGATGCGTGCCTTCGGCGCGGTGGATCTGGAAGAAGCTTTCGACCTCCGACAGGATCCGCTCGAAAGGACGGGTCTTGTAGTTATTGAGCGTAATCGTGTTGCCGTGCATCGGATCGCACGACCAGACGACTCTGCGGCCTTCCCGCTCGACGGCGCGAATGAGGCGCGGCAGGTTTTCGGCAACCTTGTCATGCCCGAAGCGGCAGATCAGCGTCAGGCGGCCGGCTTCGTTGCCCGGATTCAGGATATCGATCAACTGCAGCAGATCATCGGCCTGCAGCGAGGGGCCGCATTTCAGGCCGATCGGATTCTTAATGCCGCGGCAATACTCGATATGCGCATGGTCTGCCTGGCGCGTGCGGTCGCCGATCCAGATCATGTGGCCTGATGTGGCATACCAATCGCCCGAGGTGGAATCGACACGGGTCAGCGCCTCCTCGTAGCCGAGCAGCAGCGCCTCATGGCTGGTGAAGAAATCGGTCTCGCGCAGGCTCGGGTGATTTTCCGAAGTGATGCCGATCGCCTTCATGAAATCCATGGTTTCGCTGATGCGGTCGGCAAGCTTGCGATAGCGCTCTCCCTGCGGGCTGTCCTTGACGAAGCCGAGCATCCACTGATGCACGTTTTCGAGATTGGCGTAGCCGCCCATCGCAAAGGCGCGGAGAAGATTCAACGTCGCGGCCGACTGGCGGTAAGCCATGGCCTGCCGTTCCGGGTTCGGAATGCGCGATTCCTCGGTGAACTCGATGCCGTTGATGATATCGCCGCGATAGGCAGGCAGCGTCACGTCGCCCTGTTTCTCGACATTTGACGAGCGCGGCTTGGCGAACTGGCCGGCGATGCGACCGACCTTGACGACCGGCAGCTGCGCGCCGAAGGTTAGCACGACCGCCATCTGCAGGAAGGCGCGGAAGAAGTCGCGGATGTTGTCGGCGCCGTGTTCGGCGAAGCTCTCGGCGCAGTCGCCGCCCTGCAACAGGAAACCGTTGCCTTCGGCGACATTGGCGAGATGCTTCTTCAGGCGGCGCGCTTCGCCCGCGAAGACAAGCGGCGGATAGCTGGCAAGCTGGGCCTCCGTCGCCGCCAAAGCGGCGGCGTCGGGATATTCGGGCACCTGCAGGATCGGTTTCTGCCGCCAGCTGCTCGGGGTCCAGTTCTCTGCCATTTCGCCAACCTCACTCACATCCATTCCTCGGATGCCCTGTCTTGATATCCGGCGGCTTATAGACCTTTAGATGAGGCTTGCAAAGGCCAATCGGCGGAAGCTTTAAACCAGCATATACCATGTCGATTTTCCCATATTTCAGACTTTGCGTGTAGGACCTGAACAGAGTTTCAACATCAGGGGCATGTCATGGCGATTCTTCCGCCCGACTTCATTCTGGACCGTTCGGGCAATTTCGGCATCATGACGGCATTGCTAATGGCGCCGCTCCTGGGTGCGGCCGGCATGGCGGTGGATGTGGCCCACGCACTGAGCCTGAGGACGCAACTCTATGCCGCTGCCGATGCCGCCGCCGTCGGTTCGATCGCCGAAAAATCCGGAGCGGTCGCTGCCGCGATGGCGATGAGCGGCAATGGTACGATTTCGTTCGGCAAAACTGATGCCCACAACATCTTCATGTCTCAAATGTCGGGTGAGCTGAGCAACATTCAGGTTGATCTCGACATCGATGTGACCAAGGCGGCCAACAAGCTGAACTCGCAAGTTTCCTTCAACGCGACTGTGCCGACCACCTTCATGCGCGTTCTCGGCCGTGAGTCGATCACTATTTCGGGCAGGGCGACAGCCGAATACCAGACCGCCTCGTTCATGGATTTCTATATCCTGCTCGACAATACGCCTTCAATGGGCGTCGGCGCCACCGCGAAGGACGTCGCTACAATGGAAAAGAACACTAGTGACAGCTGTGCCTTCGCCTGTCACGAAACGCAGAACAGCAACAATTACTACAATCTAGCCAAGAAACTCGGCGTCAGCATGCGCATCGACGTCGTGCGCCAGGCGACCAAGGAATTGACGCAGACCGCCAAGACGACGCGGGTTTCCGAAAACCAGTTCCGCATGGGCGTCTACACCTTCGGCACCAAGGCCGAAGACGCCAAGCTGACGACCATATCCACTCCGACGGACGATCTCGACAAGGTACGCACCTACACCGACGCCGTTGATCTGATGACCATTCCCTATCAGGGTTACAACAATGACCAACAGACGAGCTTCGACAACGCGCTGACGCAGATGAAAGACATCATCACGACGCCCGGCGATGGCAGCACCTCCGCGACACCGCAGAAAATCCTCTTCTTCGTTTCGGACGGCGTCGGCGACAGCGAGAAACCGAAGGGCTGCACAAAGAAGCTAACCGGCAAGCGCTGCCAGGAGCCGATCGACACTTCGTTCTGCCAGCCGCTGAAGGATAAAGGCGTTAGGATCGCGGTGCTCTACACCACCTATCTGCCGCTGCCGAAGAACAGTTGGTACAACACCTGGATCAAGCCCTTTCAGAGCGAGATCCCGACGAAGATGCAGGCATGCGCCTCACCCGGCCTCTACTTCGAGGTGACGCCGACCGAAGGTATCGCCGAAGCGATGAAGGCGCTCTTCCTCAAGGTCATCCGCGCGCCACGCATCACCAGTTAACAGGCTCAAAGGCGCTTTCCGTCACGGATACGGTAGCTCGGCGCATACATGGTGACGAGCTCTTCGGCCGCTGTCGGGTGCAGTGCCATCGTCCGGTCGAAATCGTCTTTGGTGCAACCGGCCTTCAGCGTGACGCCGAGCAGCTGCGCCATCTCGCCGGCATCATGCCCGAGGATGTGGGCTCCCACCACCCTGCGGCTAGCAGAATCGACGATCAACTTCATGATCATCCGCTCGCGCCGACCGGAAAGCGTGGCTTTCAGCGGCCGGAACTGGGCGCGGTATACTTCGAGCTCACCGTAGCGCTTGGCCGCCTCCTCTTCCGAAAGGCCAACGGTGCCGATCTCCGGCTGTGAGAAGACAGCGGTAGGGATCAGCTCATGGTCCGGCCGGGTCGGATTGTTCTTGTACTCGGTCTCGATGAAGCACATCGCCTCGTGGATCGCCACCGGCGTCAACTGTACCCGATTGGTCACATCGCCGAGCGCGTAAATGTTTTCGATGTTGGTGCGGGAATATTCGTCGACGATGATGGCGCCGCGCTCGTCGACGGCAACGCCGGCCGCCTCGAGGCCAAGCCCCTCTGTATTCGGATCGCGCCCGAGCGCCAGCATGACGACATCGGCCTGCAGCGTACCGTTGTTCAGCGTCTCGAGAACGAGCCCGTCCTCGGCCTTCGAAACCTGCTGCAGCGTATCGTGGCAGAGAATGCGGATGCCCTTGTCGACCATGGCCTCATGCAGCCCCCGCCTCAGATCCTCATCGAAGCGAGACAGGATTTCGGCGCCGCGATAGATCAGCGTCGTTCCCACGCCGAGGCCATGGAAGATATTCGCGAATTCGACGGCGATGTAACCGCCGCCTGCGATCACGATCGATTTCGGCAGTTCGTCGAGATGAAAGGCGTCGTTGGAGGAAATGCAAAGCTCGTGACCCGGAAGTGCGACATGCGGGTTCGGGCGTCCGCCGGTCGCGATAACGATCGTCTTTGCCGTTACCGTCTGCCCTGTTTTCATAAGCCGCACCGTATTGGCATCGACAAGTTCGGCGCGCGTTTCCAGGATCTCGGCATTGGCGCCGGCCAGTCCCTTCTTGTAGAGGCCTTCCAGCCGGGCGATTTCTACATCCTTGGCGGCCACCAGCTTCTTCCAGTCGAAGCTGCTTTTGCCGACAGTCCAGCCGAAGCCCGCCGCATCCTCGAAATGTTCGTGGAACTGCGAGGCATAGACGAAGAGTTTCTTCGGCACGCAGCCGCGGATGACGCAGGTGCCGCCGTAGCGATATTCCTCGGCGATTGCCACCTTCTTGCCGAGCGAGGCGGCGACGCGCGCGGCGCGCACGCCTCCGGAACCACCGCCGATGACGAAGAGGTCGTAATCATAGGAAGACATGAGAAGCTCCGGAAGGGAATCACAGGAAGGACGTTCCTGATATAGGGGCGATCGTCATGAAAACAAAAGCCCGCTCCCGCGTCACGACGTTCTCTCTTGGCGAATCCTCATTGGCGGTTGACCGGGTCGCATCAGACTGGCAGGCAACTGACGGGATCAAAAATGCCGGAGCAAAAGATGGATCAGATTCTCTTCGCCAACCTGTGCAGGGCCGGCAAGTTCAAGGAAGCTCTCAACCTCGCCATCCAGGGTCACGAGAATGAGAAATTTACCCCGAGCCGCTTCGCAATGGACAAGAAAACCGGAGTGCCGATCTTCTACCGTGGCAACAAACGCGTGGAGCCGGACGAGACGGGCGTGTGGCAACTGGCAAAGAGCTCGAAGGATTGGGGGTGAGTCTCCGGCGCGTCGATGATCACATCCGTCGGCGGATTGCCGCTCTCAGCCGGTGATACGGAACTCCGCGGGCATTTGCTCAAGCCGGACCGCTTCAGTCTCGACGCCTGAAACCGATGCCCCGGCCGGCCCGCTTCTCAAACGTTCGATCATTGTCGAAATCGCGCTATCGGATCCAGCGACCAAGGCGGCCACAGATCCGTCCGCTTCGTTGCGCACCCAACCAGTGACCCCAAGCCGTGACGCCTCGCCGCGCGTCCACATGCGAAACCCGACGCCCTGGACTCTCCCTGATATGCGCACTCGCACAGCCTTGTAATGATCGGACATGTCTGCCTCACCAAGCTCCGCCGCACACTTGCTGCATCATAACAAAAAAGCCCGGTCAATGCCGGGCTTTCGCAAGTTCTGACGAGCAGATCTTACTGCTGGGTGGCCGGAGCCGGAGCAACCGGGCTGTCGGTTGCCGGCGGCGGCGCCTTGATGACCTTGGAAAGCTCGGCGTTACTCTGCCTTTCCAGGTCGCGAGAAATGCCCTGCGCCCAAATATCCGCGGCCTTCGCTGTCTCGCGCGAGGCGACCGGGCCGTCCTTCAGCAGCTTCTTGCCGACGTCGGAATTGTAGAAGTCGGCGATCGCCTTCAGCTCGTCGATGGTGAAAGTCTTCGCATAGGTGAGCGCAGCTTCCTTCTCGAGATCGCCGCGACGCGGCGCTAGCGCCAACGCCTGCGCATCGACCGTCGAGGAAATGGCATCCTGGTAGTTCGGCGAATCCTGGATCAGGCCGGCCTTGAGGCGCTCGGCAAGACCGGGCAGGATATTGTCGAACTGGGCAGTAGCGCCGATGGCGTCGATCGCCGCGCGCGCGGCCTTCAGCTGCTCCTCGGAGACCTCCTGCGCGTTGACGGCGGAGCCGAAGGCAAGCCCGGAAAGAACGATGGTCGCAGCGGCAAAACGGCCAAGACCTGCAATGTTCACCATGAGTGTATGCTCCTGTTATCTGTTTGCCTGCAGAGTGCGCGCACCCGCAGGACCGGCAATGATCGCAAGTGCCGCCATATTGATAAAGAGCCCGTGTTCGACGACGCCGGGTATGGAATTCAGCTCGCTCGAAAGCGCCTCTGCATCAGGAATGCGGCCAAAAGATGCATCGATGATGTGATGGCCGCCGTCCGTGGTAAACTCTCCGTCACCGGACTGACGCAGGTTGAGTTCGCCCGAAAGGCCGAGCCGCGTCGCAACCTTTTCGATGGCGATCCGTGTTGAGACGAGACCAAAGGGATTGACCTCGATCGGCAGCGCGAAGGCGCCGAGTGTTTCGACCAGCTTGCTCTCGTCGGCGATAACGATCATCCGCTGCGAAGCGGCGGCGACGATCTTTTCGCGCAGCAGCGCGCCGCCGCCGCCCTTGATCAGCCTAAGCGCCCGATCGACCTCGTCGGCGCCGTCAACCGTCAGATCAAGCGCCGGCAGTTCGTCAAGCGACTTCAGCGGAACACCGAGTTCGACACAGAGCCGCGCCGTTCGTTCGGACGTTGGAACGCCTTCGACCTGGAAGCCGCCCGCAACCTTCTCCGCCAGCAGGCGGACGAATTCTTCCGCGGTACTCCCTGTGCCAATGCCAAGACGCATCCCGCTTTCGACGTGAGCGAGCGCGGCCTCGGCGGCCTTGATCTTCATTTCGCGGGCATCCATGCGCCGCCAACTCCGAATTATTGCGTTGGATGTGCTGTTTACACGCCTCGCCTGGCAAACGAAAGTCAAAATCATCACGGAAAATGAAAAGCCGAAACAAACGCCTGCGGCTTTCCCGGCGGTCCTCAGGCCGTTGCTTTCCGTCACGCGATCGCCTACCTCAGGAGTGTCCATCGCTTCCGCGGAGAGACACGTTCGTTTCCGTGGACGCCGCTCGCAAGACGCCCACGCTCAAAAAGGCAAGCCCTTGACTCCTGCACCCGCTCCGCTCGTCGTCTTTGATCTCGACGGCACGCTCCTCGACACGCATACCGACCTGGTCGAAAGCCTGAACCATACGATTGCAGCCCTCGGGCTTGAACCGGTCACTTATGACGACCTCACCCATCTTGTCGGCCAGGGCGCGCGCGTCATGATCGAGCGCGCCTGCCGGCTGCGCGGCCATCCGCTCTCAGCGGACACCCTGCCGCCGCTGGTCGAACGCTTCGTCGCCCATTATGCCGGCAATATGCCGGGCCATACCCAACCCTATCCCGGCCTGATCGCCGCGATGGACCTGCTGAAATCGGGCGGCTATAGGCTCGCCGTCTGCACCAACAAGATGGAGAGCCTCGCGCGCGGCCTGATCGAGAAGCTTGGTCTCACCGGCTATTTCGACGCCATCACCGGCGGCGACACCTTCGAATACCGAAAACCCGACGCGCGTCACCTCACATCTACCATCGAGCGCGCCGGTGGCGATGTTTCCCGGACTGTAATGGTCGGCGACAGCATCAACGACATCGCTGTCGCTAAAAACGCCGGCGTGCCGTCGATCGCCGTGCCTTTCGGCTATTCCGATGTGCCGGTGAACACCCTAGGACCAGACCACATCATCACCCATTTCGATGAGCTGACAACGGAATTGGTCGAAAGACTATTAGGGGAATATGCGGAAAAGGTTGCTGTTTGAGGCCTGGTGATCAAGACGATGTCTGCGCGATCACGGCCCGTTGCATGTCCTCTCCCTCGTGTCTTCCCCTTTAAGCCCCCAAAACAAAACGGGCGGTCCAAAGACCGCCCGCCCGCATAACCATCAAATCCGATTGTCAGATCTGCGCCCCACGCGCCTTGCTCGTGGCATCGAAAGCCTTCTCGACATAGGCGTCACGGCCGTAAACGTCGTCGAAATATTCCACCACGCCGTCCTTGTTCGGCCAGGCGGTGAAATAGGAGACATAAACCGGGATCTTCTGTGGCACCTTCACCGCATGGTTCTGTCCGCTGGCGATCTGCCTGGCGATGTCGTCCATTGTCGTACCGAGCACGGCGGCTGCCATTGCACGCGGGTTTGCAAGGCGCACACAACCATGGCTGAGCGCCCGCATGTCGCGCTTGAAGAAGCTCTTCGAGGGCGTATCGTGCATGTAGATCGCGTGGCTGTTCGGGAACAGGATTTTTAGTTCGCCGAGGGCGTTATCGCTGCTTGGCGGCTGGCGCACCGAAACATTCGCCGTTGATCCGTACCAGTCGACGCTGGACGAGGCGACAGCATGGCCATTCACCTCAACCTCATAACCGAGCTGATCGAGGTAGTTCGGGTCCGATCGCAGCTTCGGCAGCATCTCGTTGATGATGATCGACTGCGGCACGCCCCAGAACGGGTTGAATTCCACCGTCTCGATCTGGTCGTTGAAGAAATAGGTCTGGTTGTTCTTGCCACCGACCACCACCCGCATCGACAGCTGTTCCTTGCCGTCATTATGGTAGTAGGCCATATAGGCCGGCTGATTGATCATGACGTAGCGGGAACCAAGATCCTCAGGCAGCCAGCGCGCCTGCTCCATGGCGACGACGAGCTTGTCGATCTTCGAAGCATTTGTGTCGCCCCCGGTCATGGCGCGCACCGTCGCCTGTCCGATCACACCATCCGGCTTCAGGCCGCGCTCTTTCTGGAAGTCCTCGACCAGTGCGACGATCTCGGGCGAATAGTCGCTGCCGCCCGCATAGGCTGCAAGCGTCGCCGCATGATCGGTCTTCAGCGTCTCGGACCCGTGCTTCTGCAGCGCTTTGACGATGTTGGCGATCTCGGGCGAGCTGTCGCCGGGTCTGAGCAACCCGGTGAGCGAAATGACGATCTGCTCCTCACTCCCGCCGGCGGCACGAAGCTTGGCGAGCTCCGCCTTCAGAGCCTCGAACTGCGGGCTATCAGGCGAACGGCTCGCGATATAGGCGCCGGCGTTAGGGCTCATGCGGGCGAGCTTCAGCACCGGCGCCAGATTGACCGCCTTGCGCTGAAAATCGTGATAGCCGGAAATCTTGTTTGGATCGATGCGGCCGCGGACCGTGTCCTGCACGAAGGCAAGCACCTTGCCCGAAAGTTCGAGCTCGAACTGCATCATCGCCCGGTCGCGCACGGCAGGATCAGGATTGGCCGGATCGACAGTCGGCGTCTGGACGGCATAATCGGCTGGGTCGAGGCCAACGGAAGCCGCATCGGCCAGCGCGGCTATCGCCGACTTGGCGCGCTCGCTGATCTGGTTGCCGTCAATCCAGACGAGCGGGTTGCGGTTGTCGCCATAATAAGCTTCGAGCGCCTTGGCGACGTCGGCATTGGCGCGAACCCTGGCCTGTGCCAGGAAGCGGCGCTGCACCACCGGTTCCGTGCCGGAATCGCTCGCCGGCGAAACCTCTGCAACCGCACCTGTGACGATCGGATCGGCGAACTTGCTGGTATCGACGAACTGCAGGGCTTCGGTCTTGTAGGTGTAATAGCGTGGGCCGCTCACCTTCGGCAGCGGCGCCTCCGGGTCGAGCCCAAGCGATCCGCCGGCGCTGCCACGCGGCGCCACGCGCCCGGGCGGCATCTGGTCCATGAAGATGGTGTTCTGGGTCCGCTGCCTGTCGCCGCGCAGCATATCCATCAGCGTATAGGCATGCGCGGGAGCGGCACTCATTGCCGCCAGCCCGCAGGAAATTGCCAATGCGGATACCGCACCTTTCAAAACGAACGTCATATATATTCCAGTCCCGGTGTCATGCTGTTCTTGTCACGAGCGCAAGGCTCAAGCTCAAATCCCGCGAAACTCAAGCAGCGCAGGGCTCCATTGATCAGAAACCGGCCTTCGCTGCCAGCGCCGGCGGACCTAATTCTATGTGACGAAAATCCTGCACGGCGCCGCGCAGTAGTTCACACAAAATTATGAAATTATTAGTTAATTTTTTACCGATTTTTTGCCGCCAAACCAGTGCGGCTAAAACCTCCTGCCGCATAAAATTTTCAACGTGGCCGAAAAAGCACGCGGCAGCAGCACAAACATGACTGCTACCTTCAATATTTCGCGCAGCATCCGGTTTTCTTGTCCGGGTTTCCAACCTATAAGACCTCATCTTTCGAAGATGCCCGAAAACAGCATGCTACAGGAAGGCAAACCCTATGACCGCTACCCGCACCGAAACCGACACGTTTGGCCCAATTGACGTCGCCGCCGACCGATATTGGGGCGCCCAGGCCGAGCGTTCGCTTGGCAATTTCAAGATCGGCTGGGAAAAGCAGCCGCTGTCGATCGTCCGCGCTCTTGGCATCGTCAAGCAGGCCGCCGCCCGCGCCAACATGTCGCTCGGGCAGTTGGATCCCACACTCGGCAAGGCGATCATCGACGCCGCCCAGGAGGTGATCGACGGCAAGCTCGACGAGCACTTCCCGCTGGTCGTTTGGCAGACCGGCTCCGGCACGCAGTCGAACATGAACGCCAATGAAGTCATCTCCAATCGTGCGATAGAAATGCTCGGCGGCGTCATGGGTTCCAAGAAACCGGTGCACCCGAACGACCATGTCAATATGAGCCAGTCGTCCAACGACACCTATCCGACGGCGATGCACATCGCCTGCGCCGAACGGATCGCTCATCATCTGCTGCCGGCCCTCAAGCACCTGCACGCCGCCCTCGATATGAAGGTTACGGAATTTAGCCACATCATCAAGATCGGCCGCACCCACACCCAGGATGCGACACCGCTGACGCTCGGCCAGGAATTTTCCGGCTATGCCGCTCAGGTCGGCTCCGCCATAAAGCGCATCGAGATGACGCTGCCCGGTCTCTGCGAACTCGCCCAGGGCGGCACCGCAGTCGGGACTGGCCTCAATGCGCCGGTGGGCTTCGCCGAAAAGGTCGCTGAGGAGATCGCCGACATCACCGGCATGCCTTTCGTCACTGCGCCAAACAAGTTCGAGGCGCTTGCCTCGCATGACAGCATGGTCTTTTCACATGGCGCCATCAATGCGGCAGCTGCCGCCCTATTCAAGATCGCCAACGACATCCGCCTGCTCGGATCAGGCCCGCGCGCCGGCCTCGGCGAGCTGGCGCTACCGGAAAACGAACCCGGTTCTTCGATCATGCCGGGCAAGGTCAATCCGACCCAGTGCGAGGCGCTGACGCAGGTCTGCATCCACATTTTCGGCAATCACGCCGCACTGACCTTCGCCGACAGCCAGGGCCATTTCGAGCTCAACGTCTACAATCCGATGATGGCTTATAATTTCCTGCAGTCGGTGCAGCTCCTTGCCGACGCCGCCGTCTCCTTCACCGACAATTGCGTCGTCGGCATCGAGGCGCGCGAGGACAACATCAAGGCCGGTCTCGAACGCTCGCTGATGCTGGTCACCGCCCTCGCCCCGAAGATCGGCTACGACGCCGCCGCCAAGATCGCCAAGACGGCCCATAAGAACGGCACGACGCTGAAGGAAGAGGCGCTCGCCAGCGGTTTGGTCTCCGCCGAAGACTACGATGCGATCGTCCGCCCGGAAACGATGATCGGGCCGAAGTAGCCGGCGGCAAGCTGCAGCCCTTCTTTGCCTGGCGTTGCTGACGGGTCGATCGCTCACCTCGATCCGTCTTTCCTTCTACCCGGCAGCCTCGGCAAGCAGACTTTGAATCACGTCGCCGGATTCTGCCGTCCAGCCGAAAAGCAGCTCGATTGCGAGCAGCGTCGCCTCATGATTGCTGCGGGCAGCATCGGCGGCGATCAATTCAGCGGTGCAGTCGCGAAGCACGACGGGACGGTAATCCCGAAAAGTTGCGTCCCGGACCGTCGATTCGACGCATATGCTGGTAGTCGCCCCAACGAATATGAGCGTGTTGATCCGCCTGGTCCGCAGAATGGCATCGAGCGGCGTCTCGAAGAACGCACTGTATCGATGTTTGGAAATCACGACGTCGCCTGGCTGAGGCGCTAGTTCCGGAACGATGGCCGTATTCCACGTATCGCGAACCAGAACCATGCTTTCGCTGCCATCGGGTGCCGTGACGGCCCGCCCGATATTCATGCGCCTGTGCTTTATTCGATGGGCGGAATCGTCATTTCCGGCATCAGAGAGATCGGAATTGTGCTCCTGTCTGGTGTAGACGATCAGAAGACCGGCCTTTCGCGCCGCTTCGAGGAGCAGCGCGATCGGCGGAACGAGGCACTGGATCGGCGAAATATCAAGGCCGGCAAGATCGAACATTCCGCCGCGGCTGCCGAAGTCATTCTGCATGTCGATCACCATGACGGCCGTCCGATCCTGATCGAAGCTGATCGCTTCAGGCTGTGCTGCGATAGAATATCTGTTTGACATGTGACATTCCTCTTGCAGACCTGGGTGACCGGGATCAAACCAGCAGCGAAAAATTGTCCATGACGACCGAATTGCCCATGAAGTCGAAACGGATTTCTTCGATGTCTTCAAGAGTGACCTCGAGACTGGCGCCGGTGACCTCGAGTTCCTGCTGATAGACGATCTGCCCGCCATTCAGGGCAGTGAGCGTCAGGTGGAAGGGCGCTGCCGACACTTCGGCGATCGAAACGCTCTGAAAGGTGAATTCCCCGCCATCGAGCAGCTTCAAGCTTACGGGCGCAGAACCCGGCGATAGAACGGTATCGCTGAACCCGTCCTCGGTGATGGCGTCGACGCCCGCGATCGTATCATAGACGATACCGTTCAGAAGCGTCACTTCATGGCTGCCGTTCACGGAGAGCGCAAAGCCACGGTAATTGGGAAGGGAGAAATTATCTGCCCTCGATAAGACGCCCATATCGTCGAAATCCAGAGTCTCATGGTACTTGTCCTCTTCGTTGACGCCGTCTATCGCCTGCGTCAAAATGCCGACGTCCGTTCCCCCGGCGCCATCGGAGATCTTGTAGCGGATCTCTTCAATCAGCTGTTCGTGCGCCCGCAGGTTCTTCACCACGTCGAGCGTGTAATCCAGCTCGTAGGTGAAATGACCATCGGGCCGCACGGTGAACGTGCCGTATTTCCCTTGTATGATCGTCTCCTGCGTCGGTCCCTGTTTCGCATCGACGCGGACACCATCGAAAAAACGAAGATAGAGCGGCGCACCCTCGGGATCGTTGTCGTTGTCGAGAAGGTTCCCTCTGATCGGATCATGTTCGAAAGAAATAAAGAGGTCGTCGTTAGCAGTTGGCTTTGCTTTGGTCATCGGAAGCTCCTGCAAGTTAACGCGACCGGGAATATGGACCGGCTCCGAACCGAAGGCAACCTGAAGTCGTCTTGTGTCGAGCCCGTCGCAGCCTCGCCTCGTCCACTGCGCATGGCGCACCCGCCGAACTCTCGCGGCATCCTGATTGCTTTTGCCTGGCAGGGGATTTAGATCGGTTCCAATCTAGCGACGCACGCCCACCAGAAAGGTCTCTTCGATGGCTGACGATCTCTTCCCGCTCGGCAAGGACACCACCCCCTATCGCAAGATCAGCGGCGATCATGTCTCGATCGACACTTTCAGGGGTCAGGAAATCTTGACTGTTGAGCCGGAAGGCATCCGCCTACTTGCAGAAACCGCCTTTGCCGATATCAACCACCTGCTGCGTCCGGGCCATCTGAAGCAACTCGCCGCCATCCTCGATGACCCCGAGGCCACAGACAATGACCGCTTCGTCGCCTATGACCTCCTGAAGAACGCCAATATCGCCGCCGGTGGCGTGCTGCCCATGTGTCAAGACACCGGCACGGCCATTATCATGGGCAAGAAGGGCCGCAGGGTCTGGACCGAGGGCGGCGATGCGGCGGCCCTCGCCCGCGGCGTCATAGACGCCTACGAGAAGAAGAACCTGCGTTATTCGCAGCTTGCGCCCGTGAAGATGTTCGAGGAGAAAAACACTAGGAACAACCTGCCTGCCCAGATCGACATTTATGAGGAAGGCACCGACGCGTACGAATTCCTCTTCGTCGCCAAGGGCGGCGGTTCGGCCAACAAGACTTTTCTCTACCAGGGCACGCCCTCGCTCCTGACGCATGACAGGATGATCGACTTCCTTAAGGAAAAGATTCTGACGTTAGGTACGGCAGCCTGTCCTCCCTACCATCTGGCGATCGTCATTGGTGGCACCTCGGCGGAGATGAACCTGAAAACGGTCAAGCTTGCCTCGACCCGCTACCTCGACGAACTACCCACCGAAAGTTCAGAAAGCGGCCATGCTTTCCGCGACCTCGAGATGGAAAATGAGATCCACAAGCTGACGCAGCAGATGGGTGTCGGCGCCCAGTTCGGCGGCAAGTATTTCTGTCATGACGTGCGCGTCATCCGCTTGCCCCGCCACGGCGCATCCCTTCCGATCGGCCTCGGGGTCTCCTGTTCCGCCGACCGCCAGGCCAAAGGCAAGATCACCCGCGATGGCATTTTCATCGAGCAGCTCGAAACTGATCCGTCGAAGTACATGCCCGAGATCGACGAGGCGAAACTGTCGGAATCGACCGTGCATATCGACCTCGACAAGCCGATGGCCGAGGTGCTCGCCGAACTCTCCAGGCACCCGGTCAAGACGCGCCTTTCGCTGACCGGCACCATCATCGTCGCCCGCGACCTCGCACATGCCAAGATTCGTGAACGGCTGGAAAAGGGCGAAGGCATGCCGGATTACCTGAAAAACCATCCGGTCTACTATGCCGGCCCCGCCAAGACGCCGGCCGGCTACGCCTCCGGCTCCTTCGGTCCGACGACGGCCGGCCGCATGGACAGTTACGTCGACCAGTTCCAGTCCTTCGGCGGCTCGATGGTGATGCTCGCCAAGGGCAACCGCTCGCGCGCCGTGCGCGAGGCCTGCAAGAAACATGGCGGCTTCTATCTCGGCTCGATCGGCGGCCCCGCTGCCCGTCTCGCCAAGGACTGCATTCGCAAGGTCGAGGTACTCGAATATCCCGAACTCGGCATGGAAGCAGTCTGGAAGATCGAGGTCGAAGACTTTCCCGCCTTCATTGTCATCGACGACAAAGGCAATGATTTCTTCCAGGAGTTGAACCTGGCATGACTGCGACGGTATCCAGTTGAGAAGAAGCAAGCGGCAGAGCCACAAGCGCGTTGAGCGCCAGGAATAGGCAATGAAAACAACCGCGGTCAGCTGCTCCTCACGCGCCTCTACCGCGTCGACGCCTTATCCAATGCCCCGTTATCCTGCGGCATACCGGCAGTAGGGCTGGGACGCGCGACATCTCCATCGTCCACTCTGGCCAGTATCTCCGTACGGAATACTCCGGCGAAAATACCGGTTTGCTCCAGCAGCAAGACACCAGCGACGATGACAGTTGAGGCGAGAGCGATGACAGAAATGTGGCGAGACCTTTTCATGGTCTCATGCCTCTGCCTACAGGTGTCGACAAGATGAATACGGCCTCGGACCAGATAAGAACTGTAAGTTTTTTAGACACCGTTCCCGCCAAGCGGGTATGCACTGTTCCGCCGAAGATACATTTTCCAATGCAGAATCATAGGTCTGCCTGAAGTATTGAGCTTCGCCGGAATTTTTATATGTAATCTTTGGTATATGTCGCTTTAATCTTTTCCCAAGAAATTTAAGCTAACAAATTAAATATTGCCTTTGAATTTATGAGGAGTTCGCCGGATGAATACGGCTGTCGCGCCGAAGGTGCAGGTTCCCGACGTCGCGGGTCAAATCACCTATGCCATGCGCTCGATGGGTGTTGCGCCGATACCGCGCAATTACGAACTCTTCTACGAGGCCTATATCGGCTCTAACCCTGCCCTCACTCGCGAACTTGCAGCCCTTGGCAGCCAAGCCACGCAGGCCGAACTTGATGCGCTCGGTGCGCAATATTTCACCACTAGCCCGGCCCGGGTCTTCGACGACGTTCATACGCGCATATCAGGCGAACTCGAAGGCCTGTTGCGGATCCTGAGGCAGGAGCAGAGCTCGCTCGAAAGCTATTCCAGGCTGCTCGGCGAAACCCACAAGCGCATCACATCGAAGAGCAATGCCAGCGTCGAACTGATCGAAAGCGCCATCGAACTTTTAAGCCAGGCGACTGGCGACACCATGGCGCATGGCGAACGCACCGTCGAGGACGTCGTCCAGCGCTCGCAGGAGATGGACCAGGTCCGCAAGGAACTCGACGAATACAAGCGCATCGCCAATACCGATTCGCTGACGCGCCTTTCCAATCGCCGCGCCTTCGACGACCGCCTTGCGGCCGTCTTCAACAATCCCGGCATGCGGCCGGTGACGGCCCTGCTGCTCGCCGATATCGACAATTTCAAGAAGATCAACGACACCTACGGCCATCCCGTCGGCGACAAGATTCTTGCCACCGTAGCCTCCGTCATCCGCAGCAATGTCCGGCGCGACGTCTTCGTCGCCCGTGCCGGCGGCGAGGAATTTGCCCTGATCATCGAGGGCAACACAGTCGAGGAAGTGGCGGCGATCGCCGAACGCATCCGCCGTACGCTGGAAACCACGCCGTTCAAGAATTCCCGCACGCGGGTGAATTACGGCCCGATCACCGTTTCGATCGGCATCTGCATGGCGTCGAATGCCGAGGATGCCGGCGAGCTATACAGCAAGACCGACATCGCCCTCTACGGCGCCAAGAATGCCGGGCGCAACTGCATAGTCCTCTATCAGGACGGCATGCAGAAGGACTTCAGCAAGAGCTGGCTGATCTACAAGTCCTGATGGCCTTCACCACATCGTCTTCGCCGCACGTGCCGGCCATTCCCGGTCGTAGGTTTCCTGGTCGAAATCGCCGACCGCGGCCTTCAGCATCTGACCCGGCGTCGGCAGCTTCGCCGGATCGGCGAAATGTTCGCCATTCCAGAGATCGGCCCTCATCACTGCGCGTGCGCACTGGAAATAGACCTCGTCGATCGAGATGACGACGACGGTGCGCGGGTGTTTGCCATCCATCTCGAAGCTTGCAAGCAGCGCATCATCGTCGGAGACGACACCGCGTCCGTTGATGCGCATCGTCGTATTCGAGCCAGGGACCAGAAACATCAGCGCGAGCCTTGGATCTCGCACAATATTCGAGAGCGAATCGACGCGGTTGTTGCCGCGCCAGTCCGGCAGATGCAGCGTCTCTTCGTCGACGACGCGAACCACGCCGCCGAGATCGCCGCGTGGCGAACAATCGAGCCCTTCCGGGCCGACGGTCGCAAGCGCCGCAAAGGGCGATATCTCGATCATCTGACGGTAAAGCGGCGTCAGTCGCTTGGTCACCTTGTCGACCGAAGCCTGCGATAGGCCTGCGCCGTAGATCCTATTGAGCTCTTCGATGCTGCTGATGATTTTCATAAGGCGTCCCGCCGCGGCTTGATATCCGGGGCGGACGCTACAATGCCGCGCGCCTTGCCGGAAGCTCAAAAAACGGAATGATCTCCGCATCTTTTTTGATAGCGCTGCCGGTAACGCCTTTCTCGTCCGGATTGCCATCTAGAAATGTCGCAATCGCAGCAAGCACCGGAGCGGCGCTTACGATGCGCCGATGCCCGAAACCGTTCGCCCACAACAGCCGGACGCTCTCGCCTGCCGCCCCGTAGCGTCTTGCATGGGCGGGCGACACCTCCTTATCGTCTTCGGCGTGCATGACGAGAACCGGCCGGCCAATGCTATCCGCCGCCCCGCCGATATCGAAATCCTCGAGTCGCCGCCCGGTGACACGGCTAACCTCGTTCTCGAAGACTGCCTGCGCGGCAGGGCGCAGGCCTACCAAACGGCCAAAATCGATAAACAGCCAGCGCATCTCGCTCGGTGCGCCGATCAACGCCAGTCGCTCGATGGTGACAGGTGCGAGATGAGGCAGCAAACCCAAAGCCGAGACCATCAGAGCTGCCCCGCCGAAGGAATGGCCGATCGCTGCATCGAATGTGCCGAACCGCGCTTCGGCCGCCGCTATCGTTTCCACGGCGAGCCCCATGTGCAGAAAGCGTCCGCCGGCGCATCCATGGCCGGGAAAATCGAGCGCCACGACCTCCGCGCCAGGCGCCGAAAGCATGGAAACGAGCTCGGCCATATATTCAGTGCGCGAGCCCCAGCCATGCGTCACCAGAAATCGCTTGCGCTTGCCCCGGGCCCCGCCGTTCAGCCGGTAGGCATATGCACGTCCTCCACCGGCGAGCTTAAGGGCGAAACGCTCGGCTCCGGCAAGCCGGGCCGCACCCGACGCATGCGCCGCCCTCGCCTTCGCTCCCTCCGGCCTTGGCGATGGCGTACGGCAGAACAGCAGGAACGCCGCTTTGCCCGCCAGAGCGGGTGAAACTGCCTGCAGCAGCGAAAAACCGCGGCGGGTGACGTCACTTAAGAAATTTGCCATAGTGGGAATCCCAAAGACTGTTCAACGCTGAACAATAAAGTACAACTATGAACAAAAATCAATCCCTTCCCTGGGATCATCCGCGTTTTCGCAGCTGGATTGCGGTGGCGCGCGCCTGTCAGCTGATGCAGCAGTCTTTGACCCGCTCGCTCGCCGATCTCGAAATCAAGCCGCCTCACCTCGACATTCTGGTCAATCTCTACCGCTTCGAAGGCATTTCGCAGCAGGAGCTGGCACGCAAACTGCTTGTCGGCCGCTCCAACATGAGCATGCTGCTGCCACAGATGGAAAAACGCGACCTGATCGAGCGGCGCGGCGACGAGCGCGACAAGCGGGTGCTACGCCTCTATCTCACTCCGGAGGGTCGCAAACTGACCGAGGCGGCGATGGCAATCCAGACCGATCTCATCGAGCGCACGCTCTCCGATGAGCCGATCGAGCAATGCATGGCGACCGCCACCTCGATGGAACGCATCGTCGCCGTGCTGCTGAAAGATCTGCGCGACGACGAGTGATGATCAATGCAGCGACGGCGCCGTCGATGTGCCGCTCAGCGAGCGGTATTCCCAGGCAGCGACGATGATCAGCACCAGCGTCGCCAGAATACCCAGCAGATAGACCTCGATGAAG
Source organism: Rhizobium bangladeshense (assembly GCF_017357245.1). Taxonomy (NCBI): domain Bacteria; kingdom Pseudomonadati; phylum Pseudomonadota; class Alphaproteobacteria; order Hyphomicrobiales; family Rhizobiaceae; genus Rhizobium; species Rhizobium bangladeshense. Next base: position 2,458,408 of record NZ_CP071612.1, read on the forward strand.
GGGGTCACGAAGGCCAGCAGGATCACCAGCACGAGGCCGGCAAGATGCGACAGCGGCATCTGCCCGCTGGTCGCGCCCTTGAACCAGAGATTGCCGACGAGGAACAGGCCCGAACCGCCGAGCACCGCCGCGGCGATTCCGAAGTCGCCCGTCTCATGCGGATGCGAGAACATGAATTCCACAGCCACCGCATGCACGATGATGCCGGCCAGGATCGGAATGTGCCCATAGGTGAAGGCCTGCCGCGCCAAGGCCCCCGGTGTCTCCTCATGCTCGATACGATGAACGGCTCGCCCGTGGCCGAAGCGGAAGTAGAGCCACCACATGGCGACCGTGCCGATGAAGGCGGTTACGAAGATCAGGCCGGTCAAACCAGAGATCGGCAACTCCGAAAATGTACGGCCTGAAACAAGAATTGCTTCGCCGAGGCAGATGATGACGAAGAGGGCGCAACGCTCAGCCATGTGGGCGCCGGACACATCCCAGTCGCTTGGCCTTGAGCGTCCGAGCCGCGGCACCGCAAAGCCCGCGGCCGGCCCGGCATATTCGATCGCCAATGCGATCAGCCATGCGATGAGCCGGGCCTCATGCTCCAAGAGCCCGCCGGCGATCCAGAAGACGGCGGCCGCCACCAGCCAGCTTGTGATGCGGGCGAAATTCAGCGTATTGGCACGGTCCACTCGCGTCATCGCATAGGTCGCAAACAGCGACCGCCCAACCTGCATTGCCACATAGGCGCCGGCAAAGAGCAGCCCCTTGTCGCCGAATGCCTCGGGAATGGAGGCTGACAACACCAGCCCGAGCATCATCAGCACCACCAGCATGCCGCACACCGGCATCCTGTCCGGATCGAGCCAGTTCGTCACCCAGGCGGTGAATATCCACACCCACCAGACGGCGAAGGTCATCAGCGCCGCTTCGACCGCGCCAAGCGGCGTATAATGGGCTGCGAGCGCATGCGAAAGCTGCGAAATCGAAAAGACGAAGACCAGGTCGAAGAACAGCTCGAGAAAGGTCACTTTGCTGCCGGCGGCGCTGCCCTTGGCACGCAGCCAGCTCTTTCGGTTGGTTTTCGCCATATGCCCCTCATGGCTGTTTTATCTGAAATTCAGCGCGGCTTCTCCGCCGTGTCGCGATTCATGCCCTTTTCCCTGAGCTCGTCCTCATAGGCCGAAAACAGCTCGGGCCCTCGCTCGCCAAGCTCGCGCAGGTAGGTCCAGGTGTAGATGCCGGTATCGTGCATGTCGTCGAAACCGATACGGACCGCGTAATTGCCGGTCGGCGTCATCGAGATGATTGCGACGTTGCGTTTGCCAGGTACCGTTACCTTCTGCCCCGGCCCGTGGCCCTGCACCTCGGCCGAAGGCGAGAGCACTCGCAGCAGCTCGGCCGACAGGTCGAAGCTCTGCCCATCGCTGAAGGTCACCACAAGCCGCTGCCTGTCTTTCGAGACGCGGAGTTCGGTCGGCCAGATATCGCTCATCTCTGTCACCCTCTTTCCCTGGAGAAGTAGGCTTTCGCCATTTTGGAGGCAAGCGCAAATTGCCGTATGTGAAATCTGTTTCCCTTGACGGGGCAATCACATATGCACACATTGAAAGATATCGCTTGAAACCGGCATGACTTTCGCGACGACGACAGCCCGAAGGGCAAGGCCCTGCGGCGGAGGAACTGGTGAATACAAGAGTGGGAACGATAAGCAACGCAGCGCCGCTGGTGTCCGATGCGCATCCAATGATCGACCCTTTCGGCCGAGCAATTACCTATCTACGCGTCTCCGTCACCGACCGCTGCGATTTCCGCTGCACCTATTGCATGGCGGAGAATATGACCTTCCTGCCGAAGAAGGATCTCCTGACGCTGGAAGAGCTTGACAGGCTCTGTTCCGCCTTCATCTCGAAAGGCGTGAAGAAGATCAGGCTGACGGGCGGCGAGCCCTTGGTGCGCAAGAACATCATGTATCTCGTGCGCAGGCTCGGCGAAAAGATCGGCTCCGGCCTTGATGAGCTGACGCTGACCACCAACGGCTCGCAGCTCTCCCGCCATGCTCAGGAACTTTATGACTGCGGCGTGCGCCGCATCAACGTCTCGCTCGATACGCTCGATCCCGAGAAGTTCCGCAAGGTCACCCGCTGGGGCGATTTCGACAAGGTGATGGAAGGCATCAACGCCGCGCAGAAGGCAGGCATCAAAATCAAGCTCAATGCCGTGGCCTTGAAGGATTTCAACGGTGCCGAGATCCCCGATCTCCTGCGTTTCGCCCACGGCCGCGGCATGGACCTGACCGTCATTGAAACCATGCCGATGGGCGAGATCGAAGAAGACCGGACTGACCAGTATCTGCCGCTCTCGAAATTGCGAGCCGATCTCGAACGTCAGTTCACCCTTGTGGACATCCATTATCAGACCGGCGGCCCAGCGCGTTACGTTAGGGTCGAGGAAACAGGCGGCCGCCTCGGCTTCATCACGCCGCTGACACATAATTTCTGCGAGAGCTGCAACCGTGTGCGCCTCACCTGCACCGGCACGCTCTATATGTGTCTCGGCCAGAACGATGCCGCCGACCTGCGCGCCTCGCTGCGGGCCACCGAAGACGACGCCCTTCTCCATGCCGCCATCGACGAGGCCATCACCCGCAAACCGAAAGGCCACGACTTCATCATCGACCGCACGCACAACCGTCCGGCGGTGGCCCGGCATATGAGTGTCACCGGTGGGTGATGCCCGGTCCCGCAAAGCACAGCGATCGATCCAGTGAATCGATCGCAGGGCCGCACGCCCGGAGCCTGAAGCGAAGGGCCCGGGCATCCCGCTCGCCCGTAAGCAGGGCCAGTCCTGGGCCGCCGGCGACAGCGACCTGCGCTTCATCGACGAGATCATGGGCGCCCTAGACATTAGCCCTCGCCTTCCGTGATCTCGGCGCGCTGTCCGGCCGCAACGTCAAACTCGTCTCGATCGCCCAGGCGCTCCGCGAGCTGGAAATCATGCTGATGGACGAACCAACCAGCGCGCTCGACCTCCACCGCCAGATCGAAGTCCTGGACTTCATGGCCGACAGGCCCGCACCAAGGGCATGCTCGCCATGATCGCCATTCAAGACCTCAACCAGGCGCTGCGGTTCGTCGACAAGTCCTCATCATTGCCAACGGCCGCATGCGCGTCTGCGGCGCCCCAAGGGGATGTGGTGACCGCCGAGACGTTGATGGAGATCTACAGGATCGAGGCTCGGGTGGAGAAATGCTCGCTGGAATAGCATCATGTAACCGTCGACGGGACGGCACATTGACCTGGTAAAGTCACCCCATCTCGTCAGTCGATCAATCGCTGCGCGGTAAACTTGTCCGTAACAAGCATGTCGATGACACCCACGCGGAGCGCGCCTGCGATCGCGTCGGTCTTCTTGGCTCCGCCGGCAAGAGCAATGACCCGGTCCACCCGTTCGAGATCCTCGAGTGGAAGCCCTATGACCCGGTCATCCAAGGGCGTCTTGACCGCCTTGCCGTTCTTATCGAAGAAGCGAAGCGAGATATCGCCGACGGCTCCCGCTTCCGCAAGGTCGGAGAGTTCGCGAGACGAAAAGATATTGCCGGAGCGTGCAAGAAGTTCGGATGGTTCCACGGCTCCGATGCCGACGATTGCAAGCGTTATGCTGCCGAACAGATCCATCGTCTCGCGCACGAAGGGGTCGGCCTGCATAAGAAGCTTTGCTTCTCTGGATGTCGTGACGCCCTGCACAGGAAGCAGCTTCGGCTCGGCGCCGGTCAGGCGCGCAAGCCGTGTTGTCAGCTGCGTCGCATGGGTCTGCACCGACGGATCGCCCATGCCTCCAAGGGTCTGGACGACGTATTTCGCCTGGGCGCTCTTCTGAGGATGAATATTCTCGACCATCTTGAAAATGGTCTGGCTCCAGCTCGAAACGCCGATGATCTCACCCGGCGCAAGCGTCACCTCCAGGAGATGAGCCGCTGCCTCACCGATACGGGCCATGATGGCGCCGTCCCGATCTTCCGTGCACTCGACGACGATCGCCTCAGGCAGGCCGTATTTCTCGCGAAGCGCGCCCTCGAGCTCGCTGTAGGTGCCGACAGGAGGGATCACGCTGGTCCTTACGATATCTTCAGCCTCGGCGCGCTTGAGCATGCGTGACACCGTGGCCTGCGACAGTCGAAGGTGCTCTGCGATCTCCGCCTGTCGCCGCCCCTCTATGTGGTACATCTGGGCGACCCTTGAAATGAGGCGGAGTTCGTTGAGGCGAGTCATCGCTGATCCCGGAGTGAATTTTTATTCACCTTTAGCCTGTGTTTCGCGGGACGTCGAGCGGGCGAGCGCATCATTCCAGCTATCGAGAAGTCCCGCGCGATCCACGGTTTGCGGCTCGATGATCTCGGTGTTTCGCGGCAGCGCCGCGACAACGTGGAGATCGCTCCACATGCCGAGCGACAGCCCCGCCAGATAGGCAGCGCCCAGAGCCGATGCCTCGGGTGCTTCGCATTGGATTACGGGATGTTCGATGAGGTTCGACACACACTGCATCAGGAAGCGGTTCTGGCTCGGTCCCCCATCGACATAGAGCGCGCCGAGCGCGCCGCCGCTCTGTGCCCGCATGGCGGCAATCACATCATGGACCTGGAACGCGATGGAATCGGTTACCGACCGCGCCATCTGCGCACGTGTCGTATTGAAGTTGATCTGCGAGAACAGGGCACGGGCGTCGGAATTCCAATAGGGCGCTCCCAGTCCGACGAAGGCTGGCACGAAACCGGGTCCGCCAGGCTCGGCGCTCGCCGCAAGTTCGACAAGGGCCGCCACATCTTCAAGGCCGAGAATGCCGGCCATCCAGGGAAGGCTGGCAGCGCAAACCAGAATATTGCCTTCGAAAGCGAAGGTCGGCTTTCCCCCGATGCGCCATGCGACGGTGGTCGTGATGCCGTTGCGTGGGGCTATGAATTGCGGGAGCGTCGTCATGATCGAAGAGCCGGTTCCGAAGGTCACCTTGCCGTCGCCCGGCTTGAATGCTCCATGGCCGAACAGGGCGGCGTGGCTGTCTCCGATCGCGGCCATGATCGGCGTGCCGTCCGGCACCCCTGGCAGTCCTTTCGTCCGGCCGAAATCGGCGGAGCTGTCGAGCACTTCGGGCAGGAACGCGACATCGACGCCGAAGATCTCACCGAGTTCCTCGCTCCATCTCTGTTCGCTGAGATCGAACAACTGGCTCCTGGCGGCATTCGAAGCATCGCATACATGCCGGCGCCCGCCTGTCAGGCAGTGGATGAGCCAACTGTCGACCGTTCCCAATCGCACCCGCCGTCCGGCCGGAATCCGGTCGAGCAGCCACCGGAATTTCGAACCTGGAAACATCGGATCCAGCGGAAGGCCGGTCAGCGCCTGCACACGCTCGAGGCGGCGTTCGGCAATCAGACGTTCGCAATCCCGTGCCGTTCGACGGCACTGCCAGCTGACCACCGGTCCAAGCGCCTCTCCCGTTTCGGCATCCCAGGCGGTGACGGACTCGCGCTGATTGGAAATGGCAATGGCCGCGATATTCGCGTCGGGGCTGGCCTTCAGGCACGCATCGATCGCTTCGCAGACCGAAGCGTAGAGCCGGCGCGGGTCCTGTTCGACCCAGCCTTCCCCCGGATAGGAGATGCCGACAGGGGACGAACCTCGGCCGATGATTTCGCCCGTCTCGGAAACGAGAACTGCCTTCGAATTGGTCGTGCCTTGGTCGATTGCCAGAATTGCCCGCATTCTATCCTCCCCAGATCAGCTGACGGCCGGGATGGCAACAGGCGTCCCGGCCAGTCTTGATCCCATTACTTGCGCTTGATCAGCTCCTGCGCGGCGTCGGCGATTGCGGATGGCGACATGCCGTATTCGTCGAGCAGGAACTCTGCCGAACCGGTCGGGGCATAGACGCCGGGAACGCCGAGGCGCTTCATCGGCACCGGGGCATGGTCGACCACCACTTCGGCCACCGCGGAGCCGAGCCCGCCAAAGATCGAATGTTCTTCGGCCGTGACGATCGCTCCGGTTTCCCTGGCTGCGGCGATGATGGCCTCTTCGTCGATCGGACGAACCGTTGCGAGATTGAGCACCCTGGCATCGATGCCGCGGTCTGCGAGAATCTCGGCAGCCTTCACGATGCGATGCGTCAAGGTGCCATTGGCGATCAAGGTGACTTGCGAACCCTGGCGAAGGAGATTCGCTTTGCCGAGTTCGAACGTGTGACCTTCCGGAAGAAGGTCGGGCACACCGACCCGTGACAGGCGCAGGAAGCAAGGCCCGCTGTAGGTCGCTGCCCAGGCAACCGCAGCAGCGGTTTCGATCCGGTCGCAGGGCGCGATGACCGGGAGATTGGGCAGCACCCGCGTCCAGGCGAAGTCTTCGATCGAGTGATGAGTCGGACCGAGTTCGCCATATGCCATGCCGGACGAGATCCCCACCAGCTTGACGTTGGCGTTCGAGTAGGAAATGTCGGCCTTGATCTGCTCCAGCGACCGCCCCGTCAGAAACGGAGCAGCGCCGCACACGAAGGGCAGCCGTCCGCCATTGGCAAGGCCTGCTCCGACGCCGACCATGTTCTGCTCCGCGATGCCGACATTGACGAGGCGCTCCGGAAACCTCGACTTGAAGCCGCCGAGCTTGGAGGAGCCGACAGAGTCGTTGCAGACGGCAACGATCGTTTCGTTTTCGCCGGCCAGCCGCTCGAGCGTAGAGGCGAATGCGTCGCGGCAATCGTGGAGCTTGGGTGGGTTTACTGGCGCGTTCATCACAGTGCCTCCGACAATTCTGCCAATGCGATTTCGTATTGTTCCCTACTCGGCACCTTATGATGCCACTCGACCCGGTCCTGCATGAAGGAGATTCCGTGGCCCTTGTTGGTGTGGGCGACGATGCAATGCGGTCCCAACCCCCGGTGTTCGAGAGCCGGAACGATCTCGCCCATACTGTTGCCGTCGATTTCGGTGACTTCCCAGCCGAAGGCTTCGAGCTTCGGACGAAGGGGCGCGAGATCGTTGGTTTCAGCCAGCGCAGCACCCTGCTGGAACCTGTTGTGATCGATGATCAGGGTCAAGTTATCGAGCTTGAACTGGGCCGCCGCCATGATCGCTTCCCAGTTGGAGCCCTCCTGCATCTCGCCGTCGCCGGTGACGACATAGGTGCGATATCCAGCGCCTGAGAGCTTCGCGGCTTTTGCCATTCCGACCGCAACAGGAAGGCCGTGGCCGAGCGGACCGGTATTCGTTTCGACGCCCGGAACCTTGTTGCAGTTTGGATGCCCGTTCAGCCTCGAATGCGGCTGCAGGAAGGTGGAAATCTCCTCCTCCGGAATGAAGCCGCGTTTGGCAAGCGTCACATAGAGAGCGCAGGCCGTATGTCCCTTTGACAGAACGAACCTGTCGCGGTCGGGATGCTTCGGCTGATCCGGCCAGACTTTCAGCACACGAAAATAGAGCGCCGTCAGAATGTCGATGACCGACATCTCCCCTCCAATATGGCCGGCGCCCGCTTCAAAGACCGCCTGGAGATCACGCAATCGGATCTCGCGGGCGATGCGCTCAAGTTCTGTCGTATCCATGGGCTCCTCATGTGCATAAATATTCACTACTCAATATTTTTGCACAACCAACCGATTAGTCAAGCCCTTTAGCGAGGCACCCGGAAGCGCACACTGCTGCAAATCTTGTTGACAGCCGGAAAGCAACTTGTTAATGAATTTTCCAGCAACGGTGAATAATTATTCTAGCTTGCACAAATATCAGATACAAGCGTAAGCATGGGAGGAGCAATGGTGGCGCTCGATATCAATGAACACAGGCTTTCCTCCGGAGCTTGGCTCGGCAAGCTCAAGGGAGCGACCGGTCCGCTCGTGGGATTGCTGGCGCTGTGCATCTTTCTGAGCTTCAGCACGGACACGTTTCTTTCGGTCCGGAACGGCCTCAATATCCTCGACCAGATCACCGTCCTCGGCATCATGGCGGTTGGAATGACCTTCGTCATCCTGATCGGCGGCATCGATCTGTCCGTCGGCTCGGCCCTCGCCCTGGCGATGATGGTCATGGGCTGGACCGCCAACGTCGCTGGTCTGCCGCTACTCGTTGGGATCGCCTTTGCGCTGATCGCCTCGGCTGTTTGCGGCCTGATCGTCGGACTTCTGGTGACGCAGTTCAGGGTTCCAGCCTTCATTGCCACTCTTGCAATGATGTCGGCGGCGCGCGGCGTTGCGAACATGATCACGGACGGCCAGCAGATCGTCGGCTTCCCCGACTGGTTCATGATGCTGGCAATCGATCGCCATTTCGGCGTCATGACTGCCACGGTCTTCCTCATGCTCGCGGTCGTTCTTGCGGCCTGGCTCTTCCTGCACTTCCGGTCCGAAGGCCGCATGCTCTATGCGGTGGGCGGCAACCCCGAAGTCGCGCGGCTGGCCGGCATCAACGTCCCGCTGGTGACGATAGCCGTCTATGTCGTGAGCGCAGTCCTTGCCGGGCTTGCCGGCATCGTGCTCGCCGCCCGCCTGGATTCCGTCCAACCGTCCAGCGGCCTTGGCTATGAGCTGGACACCATCGCCGCCGTCGTCATCGGCGGGACTTCGCTCTCCGGCGGCGCAGGCGGCATCGGCGGAACGCTGATCGGCGTGCTGATCATCGGTGTGCTGCGCAACGGCCTCAACCTTCTCAACGTCTCGCCCTTCCTCCAGCAGGTGATCATCGGGATCGTGATCGTGCTTGCGGTCGGCGCAGAGACCATTCGTCGGCGTCGCGCCTGACGCGCATCGTCCGCCGCGTTGGCGGGCACGGAATTCCGTCCCGGAAATTCGGGGCGGAGCAATCACCCGAGGGGGAGGACATACCCTAGGGTTCCATCAAAACGGAGGAACTACAATGAAAATTGCGCGCACCATGCTTGCGTCCGCTGCACTGCTCGGTCTCATGCTCGGTCCCGTCCACGCGGCGGAGCTGAAGAAACTTGGATTGGCCGTCGCCAACCTTCAGGCAAACTTCTTCAACCAGATCAAGCAATCGGTCGAGGCCGAAGCCAAGAAGCGCGGCATCGAAGTCATCACGGTCGATGCAAAGGGCGACGGGCCGACGCAGGTCAACCAAATTCAGGATCTTCTGACCCAGAAGATCGACGCGCTGATCTACATTCCGGCAGGTGCCGCCGCTGCGACCGTTCCGGTCAAGCTCGCGAAGAACGCCGGCATTCCGGTGGTCAACGTCGACCGCAACGCCGAGGGCGCGCCGGGAGATACGTTCCTCGCAACGGATTCCGTCGCATCGGCCAAGGCGGTATGCGACTACATTCTGAAAGAAGCCGGCGGCAAGGGTAAGATGGTCATCATCCACGGCCAGAAGGGCACGACCCCGGAAGTCGACCGCTCCAAGGGCTGCGCTGAATCGCTCAAGGCCTATCCGGATGTGAAGGTCGTCGCCGAGCAATATTCGAACATCTGGAGCCAGGACGAAGGTTTCCAGATCATGCAGAACATGCTGCAGGCAAATCCTGATGTCTCGATCGTCTTCGCACAGGCCGATGGCCTCGCGCTTGGCGCCGCTCAGGCGATCAAGGTCGCAAACCCCTCGCAGAAGATCGTGGTCGGCGGCTTCGATGGCGACACCGCGGCTCTCGAAGCCCTCAGCAAGGGCGTCTTCAACGTAACGGCAACCCAGCAGACGCAGAAGATGGGCCGCGACGCTGTCGAAAATGCCGCCAAGCTTGTCGCCGGCGAAAAGGTACCCCCGGTACAGCTCCTGGATGCCACGCTGACAACCAAGGAAAACGTCGCAGGCTTCATCGCCAACCATCCGTAATGAAGTCGAGGTCTTGAGGAGGTGTGCCGTGACTGATCCAGTTCTTTCCCTGAGGGGCATATCCAAGTGGTATGGACCGCTCCAGGTGCTGAAGAATGTCAGCCTGGACGTCCATCCCGGTGAAGTGGTTGCGCTTCTCGGGGAAAACGGAGCGGGCAAGTCGACGCTGTCGGGCATCATTGCCGGCTCACGCACACCCTCCGAGGGATCGATGACATGGCTGGGGCAGCCTTATGCCCCGGCCACCCCGCGGGAAGCGATCGACAAGGGCGTTGTGCTGATCCACCAGGAACTGCAGCTTCTGCCGCAGCTGTCGATCGCCGAAAACGTCTTCATCGGACGCTGGCCGATGAAGAACGGTGTCGTCGACCGGGCTCAGATGGTCCGCCGGGCCCAAGACCAGCTCGCGCGCTTGAACCTCCATATACCGGCAACGCGGATGGTCGCCGGCCTTTCCACCGCAAATCAACAGCTCATCGAGATCGCCAAGGCGCTGGCTCTCAACGCCAAGCTCCTTATCCTCGATGAACCGACGGCCGCCCTTGGCGGCGCCGAGACGGAAGCTCTGTTCGCACAGGTTCGCAAGCTTCGCTCGGAAGGCGTGGGCATCGTCTACATTTCCCACCGCATGGAAGAGATCAAGCAGATTACCGACCGCATCGTCGTTCTTCGCGACGGCGAGCGGGTGCAGGAATTTTCGGACAGCGCGACCCCGGTGCGAACGATTGTCGAGAGCATGGTGGGACGCCCGCTTGATCGCCTGTTCCCCACCCTGCCCGTTCCGACCGAGCGCCCTGTACTCCAAGTCTCCGGCCTGAGCTCGCCTGACAATTCGTTCCGGGACGTCAGTTTCGAGGTTCGGGCCGGAGAAATTCTCGGCATCGCCGGATTGGTCGGCGCCGGCCGCACCGAACTGGTGCGGGCGATTTCGGGCGCGGATCCGATCAGTGCCGGCTCGATCAGGCTGGAAGGCGAGGAACTCAGGCTGCGTGATCCGGCCGACGCCATCGCCAAGGGCATCGTAATGGTTCCGGAAGACCGCAAGGAGCAGGGCCTCATCGTCGGCCACCGGATTAGCGAAAACATCATCTACGCCAATCTGGATAAACTCGGCGGTGGCTGGATCACGCCGCGCCTCAAGCGCTCCTTCGCGGAAAAGGCAGTTGCCAAGTTCGGCGTCAAGGGCCGCGCCGAGCAATACGCCTCCGATCTCTCCGGCGGCAACCAGCAGAAGGTCGTGATCGCGAAGTGGCTCTTGCGCGATCCCAAGGTCGTGGTCCTCGACGAACCGACGAGAGGCATCGACGTCGGCGCCCGCGCCGGCATCTACGACATCATCGTCAACCTTGCCAAACAAGGTGTGGCGGTCATCGTCGTAAGCTCGGACCTCGAGGAGGTTCTCGGAGTTTCCAACCGCATTCTCGTGCTTGCCCAAGGCAAGCAGGCAGGCATCCTCGATCGTGACCAGGCCAATGACGTTTCGGTCATGGAGTTGGCTACTATCTAACAAACAGAGAAAGGAAGAGCGGTGTCCGACATCACTCTGAACGCCCCGAAGCTTTTCGATCTCAGCGGCCAGGTCGCCATCGTAACCGGTGCCGGGAGCGGCATCGGGCAGCGCATTGCCATCGGCCTTGCGCAATGCGGCGCCGACGTCGCGCTGCTCGACCGCCGGACTGATGACGGGCTGGCCAGGACGGCTGACCACATCAGCGCCGCCGGCCGCCGCTCGATCCAGATCGCGGCTGACGTCACGAACAAATCTTCCCTTGCAGACGCCGTCGCGCGCACCGAAGCGGATCTCGGCGCGTTGACCCTTGCCGTCAATGCTGCCGGCATCGCCAACGCCAATCCGGCAGAAGAGATGGAAGAGGATCAGTATCAGACGCTGATGGATATCAACCTGAAGGGCATATTCCTGTCCTGCCAGGCCGAGGCCCGCGCCATGTTGAAGAATGGGCGCGGCTCCATCGTCAACATCGCCTCCATGTCCGGCGTCATCGTGAACCGGGGGCTGAGCCAGGCGCATTACAACGCCTCCAAGGCGGGCGTCATCCATATGTCGAAGTCCTTGGCCATGGAATGGGTCGGCCGCAGCATCCGCGTCAACACCATCTCCCCCGGATACACGGCAACGCCGATGAACACCCGGCCGGAGATGGTCCACCAGACCAAGCTCTTCGAAGAGCAGACGCCGATGCAGCGCATGGCGACGGTCGACGAGATGGTGGGGCCGGCGATCTTCCTGCTGTCGAATGCGGCAAGTTTCGTGACCGGCGTCGATCTTCTCGTCGATGGCGGCTTCTGCTGCTGGTGATGCGATGAGAAGCCGGCCGCTGGAAAAAGAACGGTCTCGCTCCCTCCCTGGCTGAGACCGCGGTGCTGAAGGGACTAACGGGCATGACGACGTGCAACATCGCTGTCTGCCCGCCCTTCACGCCGAGCAGCCGCTTCAGCTCCAACAATAAGCGCGGGATCGGCCGCGCCGAGATTTGCTGTTTATGTCAGAATACGAGGAACGACTATGAAACGCTTTGAGCAAAAGACTGTCGTCATTACCGGAGCCAGCCGCGGCATCGGCGCCGCGATCGCCAGGCGCTTTGCGCGCGAGGGCGCCAATCTCGTCCTCTCGGCCAATGAGGATCTGGTCCACGGCGTTGCCGAAGGGATCAGGGCCGAAGGCGGCAATGCGATCTCCTTCATCGGTGATGTTACCGACAAGGCGAGCGTCGTCGCTCTCTACGACGCGGCCGAAAGCGAATTCGGCACAGTCGACGTCTCGATCCAGAATGCCGGCGTCATCACCATCGCCCGAGTCGAGGATCTCACTGAATATGAGTGGGACAAGGTCATGGCCGTCAACACCAAGGGCGTCTTCCTCTGCGCCCAGGAGGCCATTGCAAGAATGCGAAAGCACAAGCGCGGCGGCCGCATCATCAATACCGCCTCCGGCCAGGCCCGCGACGGCTTCATCTTCACGCCGCACTATGCCGCTTCCAAAATGGGCGTGGTCGGCATCACCCAGAGCCTGGCGAAGGAAGTCGCGACCGAGAACATCACCGTCAACGCCTTCTGCCCCGGCATCATCGAGACCGACATGTGGGCCTATAACGACCAAGCCTGGGGCAAGCTGCTCGGCGATTACGGCCCGGGCGAACTGATGAAGGAATGGGTCGAGGGCATCCCGATGAAACGCGCCGGCTCCGGCGAGGACGTTGCCGGGCTGGTCACCTTCCTCGCCAGTGACGACGCCGCTTACATCACCGGCCAGACGATCAATGTTGATGGCGGCTTGATTATGTCCTAGGTCCCGGAAATGACGGCGCAATGGCGGCCGACCTCGTCCTTAGAGGCCCCTGCGGGGCACCAGATGAGGTCGGAGACAAATCGCGGCTTGCCTCAATGGAGGGCCGAGCATCACGCGAGAGCTCCAGTCTACGTGAGGTAGCGCCCTGATTACCACACTAGCCACACGGCACGCAGATCACTCCAGCCACGACGGAGCACCACCATCAGCCCTCATCCTGAGGTGCTTAGGCCGCAGGCCGGAGCCTCGAAGGACGAGGGCGGGTGGCTCGATCTCTGACGTGCTTAGGTGCGGCTGATCGAAACCCCGCCATCCGCCAGCATCGCCGTGCCGGTGACGAAGCTCGACAGATCGGACGCCAGAAAGAGCGCCGCATTGGCGATCTCTTCCGGTTGCGCCAGGCGTTTCAGCGCATGCAGCCCGTTGACGAAGGCAAGCACTTCCGCCGTCGCATCAGGCGCATTGGTGATGCTGGCAGGCGTGTCGGTTCCGCCGGGCAGCAGCGCATTGACGCGAATGTTGCGAAAGGCGAGTTCGGCGGCGAGCACCTGTACGAAACCGATCAAGCCGGCCTTGCTGGCGGCATAAGCGCCCATGCCCGGCATGCCAGCGGTATGGCCGACGAAGGTGGAAGTAAAGATCAGCGACCCTCCGCCTTCTCCCATCGCTTCCGATTGGTGCTTCGCCCCAAGGAAAGCGGCCGTCAGATTGGTCTCGATCGTCTCGCGCCAGCCCTCCAGCGATAATCCGGCAACCGGGACCATCTGGCCAACGACGCCGGCATTGTTGAAGGCTATATCGAGCCTGCCGAAACGCGAGACCGCCATTTCGACGAGGCTTGCCTGCAGCGCCTCGTCCCTGACATCGCCGGCTACGGCGACAGCGCTTCCGCCCTCCGCCACGATTTCGGCGACGACGGCATCGAGCGCATCCTGCCGCCGGCCGTTGATCACCAGCTTCGCACCTTCCCGTGCAAAGACCTTAGCGGCTGCGCGGCCGATGCCGGAGCTTGCGCCGGTGATGATCGCGGTTTTGTCGTTCAGAAGTCTCATGTTTGTTTCTCCTCAGTTGTCGAGGCATTCCAAATCTCAGACATAAGGCGCTGCAGCCACCCGTTTCCCGCGCGCAAAAGCAAAAGTCGCTGATGGCAAATGGTCGTCGTCGCTGATCAGTTTCGCGGCAGAGTTCGGGCGGAAGTCGTGATGACCGTATCGGAAATGCCGAATTCGCGAGGTAAAATCGTCCCTTGTGATGATTTTCCACATAGGCGCTGCCGTTACGTCAGCCCCTTGCGCACCGCATCAGCGATTTATCCCGAGTGTGACATTCATCCGATTCCCTTCATGCATCTTCCCGACTAAGAAGGAGCGCACAGGTAAGGGAATCTCTTCATGCCGCGGTCACGTAATACTGAGGGCGCCATCTATATGAGCTTGGCGATGGCCGGCTTTTCCGCAAGCGACGCTCTGTCCAAATCGGTGATCGCCTATATGAATGCCGGCGAGATCATGTTCCTGCGCGGCCTGTTTACCAGCCTGCTCGTCTACCTGATCGCGTGGAAAATAGGCGCGCTGCGCTCCTGGCGCATCGTGCTGCAGCCGATGATCATCCTCCGGATCATCTGCGAAATGCTCTCGGCCGTTACCTATATCACCGCGCTCGGCATGATGCCGATCGCCAATGCCTCGGCGATCCTGCAGTCGCTGCCGCTGGTCGTCACTTTTGGCGCGGCACTCTTCTTCAACGAGCCGGTCGGCTGGCGGCGTTGGTCAGCGATCCTCGTCGGCCTCGTCGGGGTGATGGTCATCATCCGACCCGGTCCAGAGGGCTTTACCGCCGCTGCCCTTCTTTGCGTCAGCGCAGTGCTGACGACGGCCGGACGCGATCTCGCCACCCGAACCATCAACCCGGACATCCCCTCGCTGATGATAACAGTCATCACAGCCGTATCCGCCTCCTTCTTCGGCGCCCTGCTCATTCCGGTGCTCGGTGGCTGGCAGCCGGTCAGCGCCAGCGCGCTTGGACATCTCCTGCTCGCCTCGGTCCTGGTGCTCGTCGGATACCAGTCGGTCATCCTTGCCATGCGCACCGGCGAAATCTCCTTCGTTGCACCCTTCCGCTATACCAGCCTGATCTTCTCCTCGCTGCTCGGATTCGTCTTTTTCGCCGAAGTGCCCGACAGGTGGACGCTCGTGGGCGCTGCGATCGTCATCGCTTCCGGCCTCTATACGTTCTATCGTGAGGCCAAACGCCGCGTATCGCCGATCGCGCAGGAATCGGCGCCGCGCTCGCCGGTTTGAGGCAGGATGATGACTGGTTTTTCGCTCGACAGGTCAGATATAGCGGGCGTCGTGCTCGCCGGCGGCCGCTCGCAACGCATGGGCCGCGACAAGGCGGAGGTGACGCTTGGAACAGAGAGCTTGCTCCACCATGTGCTGGCCCGTCTCTCGCAGCAGGTCATCTCCGTTGCCGTCAACGCGGATGCCGCCACCGAGCACGTGCCGGTCATCCCCGACCGTTTTCCCGGCAAGGCCGGGCCGATGGCCGGCATCCATGCGGCAATGGTCTATGCGGCCGGCCTTCCCTCGGTTACCCACGTCGTTACCGTTTCGGTGGATTGCCCGTTCTTCCCCACCGATCTCGTCGCCCGCCTGTCAGCAGCGCTCGAGCATCCTTTGCAGATCGCCATTGCCGCCTCCGAGGGCCGCAGCCATCCGGTCTTCGGGCTCTGGCCGGTGACGCTTGCCGCTGATCTGGAAACCTGGTTCGCCATCGACGAAAAACGCCGCGTGCGCGACTTCCTGTTGCGGCATGACGTTACGCAAGTGGCCTTTCCCCTGCATCCGACCCGCGCCAGCCTGCTCGACCCTTTCTTCAACATCAATACGCCGGATGATCTCATCGAGGCGGAACGCTGGCTGGAGGCCCTTCGCGCATGACAGCACCAAAAATCTTCGGCATCGCCGGCTGGAAGAACTCGGGCAAGACCGGGCTTGCCGTCCGGCTGGTGACGGAGTTCACCCGCCGAGGCTACCGGATCTCGACGATCAAGCACGCTCATCATGATTTCGACATCGACAAGGTCGGAGCCGATAGCTACCGCCACCGCCAGGCCGGCGCCCACGAGGTCACCATCGTGTCCGGCACGCGCTACGCCATCATGCACGAATTACGCGGCGCCCCCGAACCCGAATTCGAGGAGATCCTCGCCCGCCTTGCCCCCTGTGATCTCGTCCTGATCGAGGGCTACAAGCGCGAGCCTATTCCGAAGATCGAGGCTCGTCGCCTTGAAGCCGCCAATCGTCAGCCGCTGGCACCGACCGATCCTCATATCTGCGCCATCGCCGCCGATCATGCCGTGGCGGATACGGCCCTGCCCGTCTTCGATCTAGATGACACGGACGCCATCGCCGATTTCATCGCGGCGGTCGTCGGCCTCGGCCAAGCGAGGCACTGAAGCGGTTGCGATGCGGCTGGATCCCAAGATCGGAGTCATTTCGCCTGCAATCGCCTTGGTGATTTCCTTGGCAAGCTGCGCCTGATTATAGGGCTTTCCCAATCGCGGAAGATCGATATCTGTGCCGGCGGGAAGCTCGGCATAACCAGTTGCCAGGATGATCGGGAGAGTCGGAAGCATGTTCCGCGCGGACTGAGCGAGCTGTGCGCCGGTCATGCCCGGCATCGAATAATCGGTAATCATCAGGTCGAAGTGTTGACCGCTCCTGATCAACGCGAGCGCCTCCGAACCGGAATTTGCCTCGACGACATCATGGCCGAGATCTTCGAGCATATCGGCGGAACTCATGGCAATCAGCGTATCGTCATCCACCAGAAGTATCTTCAGCCCGGGCGAGGCCTCTAGGGCTGGCAATTCTTCGGCCGGACGCTCAGGGGGCCGTTCTGTCGCCGGAAGCCACAGCTCTGCGGTCGTTCCTGTGCCCAGCTCGCTTGTCAGGACAAGAGCGCCGTTGAGCTGAACGGCAAGCCCGTGGATCATCGACAGGCCCAGGCCAGTGCCCTTTCCGACTTCCTTGGTCGAAAAAAACGGATCGACCGCCTTTTTCAGCGTCTCCGCATCCATACCGGTGCCGCTGTCAGCCACCGCCAACACGAGATAGCTTCCCTCCCCGAGACCGCCATCATTGCCGATAACCTGTTCCTCACGGAGCGATATCGCCAGCCTTCCACCCTCCGGCATCGCATCGCGCGCGTTGACGGCAAGGTTGAGCAGCGCCAGTTCGAGCTGGTTCGCATCAACCAGCGCCGGCGGCAACGCCGCCGGCAGAATGGTTTCGATGTTGATCGAGGACCCGACCGAACGCTGCAGCAGATCGTGCATTCCTGTCACCAGCTCGGCCAGATCGACGGGCCTGACCTGCAGGTCCTGCTGTCTGGCAAAGGCCAGCAGCCGCTGCGTGAGCGCAGCGCCCCGACGCGCGCCCTGCAGTGCGCCATCGACCAGACGCATCGCCTTGGCATCTCCGGCGACATGTTTGCCCAGCAGCTCCAGGTTCCCAAGAACCACCATCAGCAGATTATTGAAATCATGTGCGACACCACCCGTGAGCTGGCCGATCGCTTCCATTTTCTGTGATTGGCGAAGCTGCTCCTCGGCTCGCTCACGCTGGGCCACCTCCTCGAGCAGGGTCTGATGCGCGGTGTTGACCTCCCTGGTCCGTTCCTTGACGCGCTCTTCGAGGGTTTCGTTCAGCCGTCTCAGATCATCCTCGGCGGTCTTCCGGGTGGTGGTATCGGAGCAGACGCCGACAAGTTTCCTGGCGGAACCATATCTGTCGGTATAGAGCTGCGCATGGACCTCGGTCCAATGTAGCGATCCATCCGGCCATATCGTTCTGTGCTCGATGGAGTAGTCACGTCCAGTGTCGATGGTCTGGCGCAGGCGCGCTTCCACGACGGGCCGGTCCTCGGGGTGGATGCTTTCAATCAAATCGTCGTAGGTGACATCGTCGTCGGCGCCTCGGCCGAAAATCTCCTTGCAGGTCGGCGAGACCGACAAGGCCTTCGAAGATAGTTCCAGCTCCCATGCCCCGAGCCGACCGGCAACGAGCGCGGTCTGCAGCCGACGCTCTCCTTCGCTAAGAGCCTCGAGCTGGGCACGCGCCTCATACTGGCGATGCCGTCCCTTCAAAGCTGTTCGAATAATACTAATGAAGGAGGTCGGATGAAACGGCCTTTCCAGGAAGGTGACGTTGCCAAGCACTTCGGAAAGTCTGGCTGCGCTTGGATTTCGCTCTGGCCCCCCGCCTCGCATGGTGAGGACGATGAAAGGCAGGTCCGACCAGCTCGGCTGGGCCGAAACCCAGGACGCGATCGCCTTCAGATCACTCGACCGAACCGCTTCTTCCGTCAGAACGCCAAGCGCTATGTCATCACTGAGTGACGAGGCAAACGTGGAAAGGTCGGCGGCGGCAATCGATTCCAATCCTGCCTCATCAATCAATGAAACCGCCACCGAGGCATCGCGGCCAGCGGGGGTGTAGATCAGCGCTCTCGGTTTGCCGGAATTAGGAATTGCCGCTATCCCCACCATCGGTCGACAAGAGCGACTTTGCGGTATCTGTGAATTCGGGGACGCCGCGGAGCACGCCCTGGAACCCCACGAGAGGTCCTCCGAGTGTTAGCCCGTTAGCGCCGATGCGATATTCCCGAATGGTATCCTCGTGGAAGCCGGTCCTCTTCTTGATCACGGAAACGGCCCGCCGCACCTTCCCGGCAGCCTCGAAGTAACGCAGCAGAATGACGGTATCGGCGAGATAGGTGACGTCAACGGGTGCCTTCATGTCCCCGACCAGCCCGTGTTGGGCGACGGTGAGAAAGGTGTTGGCGCCTTGCCTGTTCAGAAATTGCAGCAGCTCATGCATGTGAAGGACCAGCGAATTCTCATCCGGCATCGACGCTTGATATCCGTTGATACTGTCGATGATAACGGTTTTTGCGCCCAATTTGTCGACGCAGTCTCGCACGCGATGGGCAAACTCCCCTGGCGAAAGCTCGGCGGCATCGAGCTGTTCGATGTGGACCTGACCGGCGTCCCTCATCGCCTCAAGGTCCATTCCGAGAACCTTCAGACGCGCAAGGAGCAGACCGAGCTCCTCATCGAAAATGAAGGCCGCCGCCTTTTCGCCCCGCCGGATCGCCGCAACCAGGAACTGAAACGAAAAGGTGCTTTTGCCCGTGCCCGCTGGACCGAGGATGAGTGTGCTGGAACCCCGCTCGATGCCGCCGCCAAGAAGAAGATCCAGCTTCGGAATGTCACAGGAGATCTGATCGCGGAGGTAACTCGACCTGTGTTCGGCGGCGACGAGCCGAGGAAATACAACCACGCCGCCAGTCTGGATGATGAAATCGTGAAAGCCACCGCGGAACGCCTGCCCGCGATATTTCATGATCCTCAGACGTCGGCGTTCGGAGCCGTAATTCGGCGCCAGTTCCTCAAGATGGATCACGCCGTGGACAACGCTGTGCACCGTCTTGTCCAGTACGTCGGATGTCAGATCGTCCAACAAAAGAACCGTCGCTCCCTGCCGCGCAAAATAATGCTTCAGCGCAAGGATCTGCCGGCGATAGCGGAGTGAGCTTTGCGCCAGCAGCCTGATCTCGGAAAGGCTGTCAAGCACCACGCGACGTGGCTTGACCCGCTCGAACGCGGCGAAAATCTCCCTCGTCGTCTCTCCGAGTTCAAGATCCGAAGAATATAGCAGACTCTGCTGCTGGTCTGCATCGAGCAGGCTTTCAGGAGGCACGACCTCGAAGATCTCGATATTGCCGTCGATCACCATGCCGTGCGACGCGGCGCCGGCCCGCAATTCGCTCTCGGTTTCCGAAAG
Source organism: Rhizobium bangladeshense (assembly GCF_017357245.1). Lineage (NCBI taxonomy): Bacteria > Pseudomonadati > Pseudomonadota > Alphaproteobacteria > Hyphomicrobiales > Rhizobiaceae > Rhizobium > Rhizobium bangladeshense. The sequence continues at coordinate 2,478,378 of NZ_CP071612.1, forward strand.
CGTGATGTAGAGCCCCAGCTCGCCAAGCCGCGCACCTTCGATCAAAAACTGCAGGGCGATTGTGGTTTTGCCCGCTCCCGGATTCCCCTCCAGTAGGAACACGTGCCCTGTGGAGAGGCCCCCTGCCAGAATTGTATCCAAACCGGACACACCGGTCCGGGCTTTCGTGGCAGGCGCGGCACTGTTCATTCATCGTTTCCTTCAGCTTCAACGGTGAATTAGTGGCGCGTTAAGGAATGTCAAATTGCCGGAAGGGATGATTCCGCTTGTGGATCGGTGGTGCGCAAGCGGCCAGATCGAACGGCGATAGCGAAGCCAGTCGAAGGCGGACCGATCGAAGATATCCGCACCGGCGACGTCGTCTGGTTCGCCCCGGACGAACGCCACTGGCATGGCTCATCGCCGCAAACGGCGATGAGCCATATAGCGATCCAGGAACAGCTCGACGGCAAGATCGTCGAGTGGATGGAACGCGTCACCTATGCCCAATATCAGGGCTAGAAAAGGACGAAGCAAACCGAATTCAATCGGTAAGAAGGAAGCGGCCGCGTGCTCATCGATTACGTCACCGTCTAGCCGCAGGCGCGTTCTCCTGGAAAGCAGGGATCGTCTGGAGCTTTGCGACAATCTCTGAAATATTCGGCCACTGCGCGAGATCGAAACCCATGCGCCGGGCGCTGACCGCCTGCGGAAAGAGGAAAATCTCGGCAATGCCCGGCCGATCTCCGATGGCGAAAGCCCCTTGCCTCCGGCCCGCGATCATCGTCTCGACAGCAGCCATTCCCTCACCGACCCAATGGCGGCTCCATGTGGCAATGGCATCGGCATCGGCCTGGAAGACCGCGCGGAGATGCAGGCCGATTCGCGGCGGCAGCAGCGCATGGATCTCGGCTGCGATGGCAAGCGCGATCGAGCGGGCCTGCGCCCTGCCCTCCGCCGTGCCGGGCAAGAGCGGCGGCTCAGGTTGAAATTCATCGAGATATTCGATGATTGCCAGCGACTGGGTGATGAGAACACCGCTATCCGTCAGCAAGGCCGGAACCAGCCCCTGCGGATTGATCTTGCGGTATCCCGCCTGCCGGCTCTCAGCGTCTTCGCCAAGAATGGTGACCGGCAATGCCTCGGCCTTCAACCCCTTCAGGGCGAGCGCGATCCTGACCCTCGCCGTCGCTGAGGAAATTTCGTTCTGATAGAGCTTCAATGCTTTCTCCCTTATGATCTCGGATGAACGGCCGCCTGCGCCGAAGAAACTGCCGATGCCGCGGTCACGAGGCCCACAAGCGGCGAAGGCTCCCGCGAACTCATGTCGTAGATGCAGGGCGCGGCAAATACTGCCGCTCCGAGAACGCAGATGATCATCAATCTCATTCGATCCTCCGTCGGCGAGGCCCGACCGGCCTCGCTCCTTGTTTCGGCTCCTGCCCGTCAGGCAATGCTCAGTTCGACCTGGATATTGCCGCGTGTCGCCTTGGAATAGGGGCAGGTCCGGTGCGCTTCATCCACCAGCGCCTTTGCGACATCCGCTTCGATGCCCGGCAAGCTGACCTTGAGACGGGCCTGCAGGAAGTAGTCGCCATCCGTCGTGCCGAGGTCGACCTCCGCATTCACGGCGGTTTCGGTGGGAATCCTGACCTTCAACTTGCCGGCGGCAATGCCGATCGCGCCAATGAAGCAGGCAGACCAGCCGGCCGCGAAAAGCTGTTCGGGATTGGTGCCGGGGCGGGTGCTGCCGGGAGGCGAGAGCCTGATATCCAGCTCTCCGTCATCGCTCAGCGAAGCGCCGTCGCGCCCGCCGGTGGTGCGGGTCCTGCCGGTATAGAGAACCTTGTCGATCTTGGTCATGGAAACACTCCTTGTTTACGTCGCTCTGCGCGGCTGGCCGCTGCGCGACCGGGTTGACGGAGCGTGGTTTGACGGACCGATATATCCGGAATGTTTCTGGAAACGGCCGAAATGTCACAGAACGTAGCATCCGGCACGCATGACATTTTCCCGTACAAAACATTGCGACGTTTCCAACGGTCGCCGACATCACCGAATGGTGACTTCAGCCACCAGCCCGCCGCCGGAGCGATTGTAGAGCCTCAGAGATCCGCCGATCTTGGCCGTCAGCTGCTGGGCGATGGCTAGTCCAAGACCTGTGCCGCCTGTCTCCCGGTTGCGGGAGTGCTCGAGCCGGAAGAAGGGCTGCATCGCGGCTTCGAGCATATCATCCGGAATGCCGGGTCCGCGATCCATGACGCTGATAACGACTGCGTTGTCAGCACCGCGCTCGACGCTGATCTCCGCGGCGCCGGCAAATTTCAACGCATTGTCGATGAAATTCGACAGGATGCGGCGAAGGGCATGCGGCCTGGTGAAGGCGGCGCCTTCAACCAACCCGACGACCGTGACGGCCTTTCCAGTGTCCTGATAGTCGTAGGCTATGCTGTCGATGAACGATGCGAGATCGATTCGAGCGTTCTTTTCCCCGCTGCCGCGGGCGCTGCGCGCATAGGCAATACCGTCCTGGACGAGACGCTGGATCTCGGCGAGATCATGCACCAGCTTTTCCTTCTCGGGTGAATCCTCTGCCATGTCGACGCGCAACCGCATGCGGGTGATCGGTGTCTGCAGGTCGTGCGAGATCGCCGCCAATATCTGCACACGTTCCTCGAGATAGTGGGCGATCCTCTCCCGCATCGCATTGAACGCTCTTGCCGCATGCGCCACCTCGCTCGGCCCGGCTTCGCTCAAAGCCTGACCGTCCTTGTCAGGATCGAGCGCATCGGCGGCAGCGGCGAGCTTGCCGAGCGGCCGGATCGCCTGGCGGACCGCAAACCAGGTGCAGAGGATAAGCAGCGCCATCTGGATCGCGAACACATAGGGCAGCCATGCGGCGATCGGCATGACGCCTCTCGGTGTGACATCGATCGTCAGAGGAGTTCCGTCGCTCAGCGTCAGATGCGCCTGCAGCCGGTTCACCTCGCCCGGAATCCGTTCGATTCGGATCGGAAAGCGATGCCCCGCAGCCGCCCCTATCTTTCCTGCGATCTCTCTCGCCTTGCTGGAGCTGTCGGGCACACCGGCCAGGCCAGGCCCGAGTTCGAAACGGTAGTTGCCGCGGCTCAGCCAGTCCAAAAGGTCGCCGCGCTCACTTGCCGGAAGCCGGTCAAGAACGGCAATCGATGTTGCGACGTCATTTTCCAGCGTACCGAGCATCACCGCCTTGGCCGACATGTAGCGCTCCATGTAGAGAACGCTGAAAGAGAGCCCATAGGCGAAGGCCAGGCCAACCAAAAGAATCAGAAAAATCCGCGATCTGAGCGTTCTCGGCCACATCAGGCCCGACAGGATCGACATTCCCGCCTTCATCGGCGCGGCTCCGAAATTTCGACGGGAACCGAGAAGACATAACCTTCGCTGCGCACTGTCTTGATGTAGGTCGGCTCGCGCGCATCATCCCCCAGACGCTGCCGCAGGCGGCTGACGAGAAGATCGATCGAGCGATCGAAGAGCTCGGCGTCGCGGCCCTGCGTCAGGCTCAGAAGCTGGTCTCGGTTGAGCACGCGCTGCGGATGGTCGATGAAGACACGAAGCAGGCGGTATTCCGCGCCGCTCAGCGCAATCGCGGTCCCGTCCTTGTCGAGAAGGTGACGGGCGACCGTATCGAGCCGCCAATCGCCGAAGGTCAGCAATTGTCCCGCTTCGCTGATCTGGAAGTTGGGAGGCAGCATGCGCGTGCGCCGCAGCACCGCCTTGATGCGGGCGAGAAGCTCGCGTGCGGCAAAGGGCTTGGCAAGATAATCGTCGGCGCCCATCTCCAAACCCAGGATCCGGTCCATCTCGTCAGTGCGGGCCGTCAGCATCAGGATCGGTATCGCCTTGTGCCGGCCGGCGCGCAATTCGCGGCACAGCACCAACCCATCGTCGCCCGGCATCATGATGTCGAGCACGATCAGGTCGACGGCATTGGCTTCCAGAAAGCTGCGCATCTGGCGGCCGTCGGCGGCAACGCTGGTCCTGAGGCCATTCTTCTGCAGATAGCCCGAGACCAGCTCGCGGATTTCACGATCGTCGTCGACGATCAGGATGTGATCGACATGATCCATATTTGCCCCATTTCCATTACGGCCGCGCCCCGCCTCGTTCACAATGTCGAGGCGCCGGACGCGACCTACGCATATTCCGCCGGCCCGAGCAACGAGCCTCCAGAGCATGATGCGGAAAAGTGTGAGCTGTTTTCGGACGACACCATGCTCTAACTGTTAACTTAGAACAGGATTCAGATTTTAGGTCTCGGCCTAAAATCATGCTGTTCTAGCGCCAATCAGAAGCGATCGACGTCGATGACCGCCTGGGCAAAGGCCTGCGGCGCCTCCTGCGGCAGGTTATGGCCGATGCCGCCGCCGATCGTGCGGTGCTCGTATCTGCCGGAGAATTTACCGGCATAGGCGGAGGGCTCCGGATGCGGCGCACCGTTTGCATCACCTTCCATCGTGATCGTCGGCACCGAAATCATCGGCAAGGCAGCAAGCTTCTTCTCATAGGCATCATACTTCGCCTCGCCTTCGACAAGCCCCAGACGCCAGCGATAATTGTGAATGACGATCGCAACGTGATCGGGATTGTCAAAGGCGGCCGCCGACCTGTCGAAGGTCGCGTCGTCGAAATTCCACTTCGGCGATGCCGTCTGCCAGATGAGCTTCGCGAAATCGTGAGTATTGCTCTCGTAACCGAGACGCCCGCGTTCGGTCGCGAAATAGAACTGGTACCACCAGGCAAGTTCAGCCTTGGGTGGCAGCGGCTTCCTGTTGGCTTCCTGGCTGCCGATCAGGTAGCCGCTCACCGATACCATCGCCTTGCAGCGCTCCGGCCACAGCGCCGCCATGATGTTGGCGGTCCGTCCGCCCCAGTCGTAGCCGGCAATGACTGCCTTTTCGATCCCAAGCGCGTCGAGCAGGGCGATCATATCGGCAGCGAGAGCCGAAGGCTGGCCATTGCGCGGCGTCTTTTCATGGAGGAAGCGGGTCGAGCCGTAGCCCCGGAGATAAGGCACGATGACCCTGTAGCCGGCAGAGGCAAGCAGCGGCGCGACGTCGACGAAGCTATAGATGTCATAGGGCCAGCCGTGCAGCAGCAACACGACCGGGCCATCCGCCTTGCCCGCCTCGGCATAGCCGATATCCAGCACATCGGTCTTGATCTGCTTCAGCGCTTCGAAGCTCGTGTTGGTTCCGGCCTTCACCTCGGGCAAGGCTGCGGGGGAGGCCGGCACCGGCTGGCCGGCGGCGGTGCCGGCGACGCCGAATTCGACGGCCGCAAGCGCAATTGCCGTCATGCCGAAGAAACGGCGGCGTTGGTGGTTGATTTGCTCTGACATCGGTTTCTCCTGTCGAATGGATCACGGTGCTCAGAAAGCGTTCAGCTTGTATCGCCCGTATGTCACAGGCTGCGTTTTTTGAATGCGAGTGTAACCTGCGCCTTCCGAGATACATTCCGATACAATCGCGCTGCCTCGGCAGGACGTCCGGCCGGCTGCCGCCGCCTCTGCCGGCACGACAGTTTGTATCCTTTTGTATCGGCGACGCCCCAGCGCAATAGTTCGGTACATTTTCCCGCCAGACCAGACACATCCGGGATACCTCCGGCCGGCTAAATCGCCCCGTTGCTGGTTCAGGCCCATCGCCGTCCAGAGCCCGATCAATCGGTTTCAAAGGAAACGATGATGACATTGCTGATCATTGCCTATCTCGGAGGCGTGCTGACCATTCTCAGCCCCTGCATCCTCCCCATCCTCCCCTTCGTCTTCGCCCGAGCCGGCCAACCTTTCGTCAAGAGCACTCTGCCGATGCTGGTGGGCATGGCCGCCACTTTCGCGCTCGTTGCCACGCTAGCCGCGGTGGGCGGCGGCTGGGCGATCCGTGCCAATGAATATGGCCGCCTTGCCGCGATCGTCCTGCTCGCGCTCTTCGGAGCGAGCCTGCTATCTCCGCGCTTTGCAAGCACGCTTGCCCGCCCGATCGTCAATCTCGGCAACAATCTTATGAATGCCGGTGGCGGGGGACTCGCGGCCCCGACAGTGAAGAGCGCGCTCATCCTCGGCGTCGCCACCGGCCTCCTCTGGGCGCCCTGCGCCGGCCCGATTCTCGGCCTCGTGCTGACCGGCGCGGCATTGCAGGGCGCCAATCTGCAGACGACCGTCCTCTTGATCGCCTATGCCGCCGGCGCTGCGACCTCGCTTTCGGTCGCCTTGCTTGTCGGCGGCAAAATCTTCGCTACGATAAAGCGTTCGCTTGGCATCGGCGACCGAATTCGCCAAGTGGTCGGCGCTGCCGTGCTGGCAGGCGTTACCGTCATCGCGCTCGGTCTCGACACCAGCCTGCTGGCGCGCCTTTCCTATGCCAGCACCGCCTCGCTGGAACAGGCCGTGCTGGACAGGCTGCACGCCAAGCCGGCCGGCGGCACGCCCTCTGAGGTGGCGAGCAATGACGCGATCCTTCCCGCGAGCGATGCAAAGAGGCCTTTCCGCAGTGATCTGCCCATCGAAGGTTATGCGCCTTCGTTCGACGGCGCGGTCGACTGGCTGAACTCGAAGCCTCTGACCTCCGAGCAACTGCGGGGCAAGGTGGTGCTCGTCGACTTCTGGACCTATTCCTGTATCAACTGCATTCGCACCATTCCTTATGTCAGGGCTTGGGCGGAAAAATATGCCGATCAAGGACTCGTCGTCATAGGCGTGCACGCTCCGGAATTTGCCTTTGAAAAGAAGATCGATAACGTCAAGAAGGCCGTCGGCGACTTTCAAATCCGCTATCCCGTTGCGATCGACAATGATTACAAAATCTGGCGCGCCTTTGAAAACAGCTACTGGCCTGCCGCCTATCTGATCGATGCCAATGACCAGATCCGGTATCACCATTTCGGCGAAGGCAATTACAGCAGGACTGAAAAAGCCATCCAGGATCTGCTGCGCGAAGCCGGCAGCCAGATGACTGAAACGCCACCGGTAGCGCCCGATGCCAAGGGCGTGGAAGCCGCTCCCGATCTCGCCAATGTCCGCTCCGGCGAGACCTACCTCGGCTATGGACAGGCCGCGAATTTCGTCTCGCCCGAAGGGCTGCAGGCCGATAGACCGCAAAACTACTCCATCACTGAGCCCGGCATCAACGCATGGGGCCTGTCCGGCACCTGGACCATCGGTAAGGATCAAGCAACGCTCGACCAGCCGGGCGGCAGCATCGCCTACCGCTTCAGCGCCCGCGACCTGCATCTCGTTCTCGGACCCGGCGCCGACACCAAACCGATCCGTTTCCAGGTCAGGATAGACGGCAAGGCCCCCGGACCCGATCACGGCTCCGACATCGATGCCGACGGCAACGGAACGGTCACCGCAACGCGGCTTTACCAGCTCGTTCGCCAGGCCGGCAACGTCGCAGCCCGCACCTTCGAAATCCGGTTTCTCGATCCGCGCGTCCAGGCATACGCCTTCACCTTCGGCTGAACCCGAGACCATTTGGCATCCAGACCATCACTATCGAAACAAAGGAGTGACTCCATGAACAAGCATCTGACTTTCATCGCAAGCCTTGCCTTTGCCACAGCCGGAATCGCCTTCGAAGCCGAGGCTGCCGCGGTCAAGAACATCGTGATCGTTCACGGCGCGCTGGCGGACGGCTCGGGATGGCGCAAGGCGACGGAAATCCTCGAAAAACGCGGCTTCAACGTCACCATCGTCCAGGAGCCCCTCACCTCGCTCGACGACGATGTGGCCGCAACGAAGCGGGTTCTCGACCTCCAGACCGGACCGGTCCTGCTCGTCGGCCACAGCTATGGCGGCATGGTTATCACGGAAGCCGGTAACGATCCCGCCGTCGCGGGCCTCGTCTATGTCGCGGCATTCCAGCCGGACAAGGGCGAGAGCCTGCTGAACCTGGCGAGTTCGAAGCCGGCAGGCAGCATGGACATCAAGGAAACGAAGGACGGCAAATATCTCTATCTCGACCCCGGCGCCTTCGCCGCGGCTTTCGCAGCCGACCTGCCGAAGGCCGAAGCCGATTTCCTGGCAAGGTCGCAGGTCTTCGCCTCCAAACAGGCTTTTTCGGCAAAGATCGGAGAGCCGGCATGGCGGACGAAGCCGAGCTGGTCGATCATCGCCACCGAGGACCGCTCCATCAATCCGGAGCTTGAGCGTGACATGGCAAAACGAGCAGGCAGCGAAGTGACGGAAATCAGAGCCAGCCACGCCGTCTTCGCCTCACAACCGGAAAAAGTCGCCGACGTCATCGAAAAGGCGGCTACAAAAGCCGGGAAGTAGAGAGGCAAGGTATGGCTACATCGCCTCTCCGGCAGGAGAGATGCGGAAGTCAGCGCCCCTCCCTCGCGCGCGAGGGAGGGGCAGATGCATTTATTGGTTAGCGGCGACCGGGCGCACCAGTGGCGTGACGCGGCGGATGGTGACGCGGCGGTTTTCCTGTTCGGGACCCGACGTGTTGACCTTCAGGTAACGCTCGCCATAACCCTGCGTCGCCAAGTTCTCCGGCGCGATGCCGTAGACGTCGGTGAGCACGTTGGCGACCGACTCCGCGCGCTGATCGGAGAGGATCAGATTGCTTTGGTCGGAGCCGACCGCATCTGTGTGGCCTTCGATTAGGAAGGTCTCGCTCGGATCCTTCTCAAGCACCTTGTTGATTGCGTCTGCCACCTTGCGCAAGGTGCGCGCCTGGGTCATGGGGATCTCGGCGCTGCCGGTGGCGAAGGTGATCGTATCGAGGTCGATGCGGCGCACCTTATCGCGAATACGGGCGGAATACCTCACCTCGTCGAGCGAATAGACACGCTCCACCTGCTCGACGGGCGGCTCGCTGAGGAATTCGTAATAGTCCCGGTCCGGATCGCTGCTGGTGTCGATGATATAGTCCTCGAGCGGGACGCGCAGCCGCATCGGCGGCAGATCGGCGCCCGGGTCCTCGAAATAACCGCGATCCGGATCCTCATAGAGATCAGGCGAATAGTAGAGCACGTATTCGCGCCCGCGGGCATCTACGCGCGATCGCTGGATGATGTCGCCGTAGCGGTTGCGGATCGTCACGATACGATAGCCTTCTGGCCGCGTGATGGTCTCGCGATAGCGATTGTCAGGCAACTCTTCATAGATCGGCCGTTCGCCGTCGCGCAAGAACCGTCTGTCGTCGTCACTGCGCACGATCACCTGATTGTTGTACTGGATGATCACACGGTTATCGTCGGTTTGGTCGTCGATGCGCGCCCCCTCGGGACGGGCAAATTGCGGCCGCGTGTCAAGCCTCGTGCCCTTCTCGCTGGTCACGGCCTCGAGCTTTATTGCCGGCGCCGCAGCGGCGGCGGGAGCCTGGGCATCGGCGTCCGAGGTCGGCACCTTTACCTCCTGGCTCTCGGCGCGCAGCTTGTCGCGGTCAAGGCGGCCTTCCCGCCCCTTGCTGCGCTCGGCATCCTTGTCGCTGTCGAGCACGGCTGCACCGTTCTCGACCGGCAGCACGACGGTCTCGTTGCTCTTGGCCGGATCTGCGGCGATCTGCTTGCGGCGCTCCAGCTCCTCTGGAGAAACCTTTTCCGGCGCCGGAATTGCCTGCTCCACCTGCTGTCCGCCGCTGGCATCCGGCAGCGGCTGAGCCGTGTCGGTGGCGGGCGCAGCCGACTGTCCGCTGGCGGGCTGTTCGCCGGCGGGCTGCTCGGCGGCGGGCTGTTTGGCGGCAGGTTTTGCAGCCGTGCCCTCCGTGGACGTTTCGGCGGGCGCAGCATCAGGAGCGGCCGCCTTGTCTTCTGTTGGCTTAACCGCCGGTGCTGCAGCCTCGCCCTTCTTCGGCTTCTTGGCTGGCGCTTCGGCAGCGGGTTTTGCCTCCGGCTCGATTGCCGGTGTGGCCTGTTCCTCGGCCGGCGTCACCGCCTCCGGAGCGGCAGTCTCGGTCTTAGCCTTTCCCTTGTCTCGGCTCTGGGCCTTGTCCTGACCCTTCTTGCTGCCCTCCGGCTTGACCTCGGGCTGGGCCTGCTCTGTCTCGGGCTGAGTTTCCCTCGCGGCCGGCTGCGGCTCCGGCGCCGGCTGAGCCTCCGGCTCGGCCTGCTGCGTCTCCTGCTTCTTCGGCTTTCTCGGCTTTTCCTGCGTTACTGGCTGCTCTTCCTGCTGCGGCTCTGCCTCCGGCTGAGCTGCCTGCTTGGCTTTCCGCTGCGGTTTGCTTTCGGGCGCAGGCTCCTCCCTCGGCGCTTCGGCCTTCGGCGGTTCCGGCTCTGCCTTAGGTTCGGGCGCAGGCGCCTCCTTCCGCTCAGCCTTCGGCTCTTCAGCGGGCGCCTCCTTCGGCTGCTTGGCGGCCGGCGCCTGTTCAGCCGGAGCTTCCTCCTTCTGCTTGCGCTTCTTCTTCAAGAGCTCCTCCTCGGAGGGCGCGTCCTGCGCCACTTCGAAGCTGCCCTGTTCAATCTGCAGCACGGCTGCAGCCTCGGTCGCAGCACCGCGTGCGGCAGCCATTGCCGATGCCGGCTGCAGCGCCAGCGAAATAGAAAGCAGCGGGAAAGCTGCGCTTGCAAACAATCTTGATTTCTTGCCCATCGGGTTTCCTCGATCCTGTTTGAGCTTCCTAAAGGCCGACAGGCCTTGGTTCGCCCCTAGCTTCGCAATGAGGCGAAACGGCGAAATGGCTAAGCGCCAACCCGCCGATTTGTTCCGGTTCTAGGAAGCCCTGGATTAACCTCCCGTGAATGTTGCAGTCTGCTTTCGTTCATCTCGCCTGTTATTTGCACTGCACAATTGCGCTGGAATTTGTGTTGCAATTCCATGAAAAAAAGTCTGATTATCGCTACAAGGCGGTGTCGACACCGTTGAATTGCGGCCGTGAGTCCAAGACAAGAACAGGCAGCGGCCACCAACAGAGAGGATCCTCATGTTTAACTCCACCCGTATCTTCGCGGCAGCCTCGATCGCGGCAATGTCGCTCTTCGCTGGCTCGGCTATGGCCGAGGGCGAGAAATACGTGATCGGCACAGATTCGACCTATCCGCCCTTCGAATTCGTCGATGCCAGCGGCACCATCCAGGGTTTCGACATCGATATCGCCAAGGCGCTTTGTGCCGAGATGAAGGCCGAATGTTCCTTCGTCAGCACCGACTGGGACGGCATCATCCCTGCGTTGAATGCCAAGAAGTTCGACATGATCGTTTCCTCCATGTCGATCACACCGGAGCGCCTCAAGCTCGTCGACTTCTCCAACAAGTATTACAACACCCCGCCGGCGATCGCAGTGCCGAAGGACTCCAAGATATCAGACGTCGCTGGCCTCAAGGGCAAGGTGATCGGCGCGCAAACCTCGACGACGCACGCCAACTACGCCGAGAAGCACCTCGCCGACACCGAACTGAAGCTCTATCCGACGGCTGACGAATACAAGCTCGACGTTTCCAGCGGCCGCGTCGATGCCGTCATCGACGACGTCGTCGTTCTTTCCGAATGGGTCAAGTCCGACGCCGGCGCCTGCTGCAAGATCCTGACAACCTTGCCGGTCGACAAGGAAATCAACGGCGAAGGCGCAGGCATCGCCATCCGCAAGGGCGATCCGCTGAAGGAAAAGCTCAACACGGCGATCGCAGCGATCCGCGCCAGCGGCGAGTACAAGAAGATCCAGGACAAGTACTTCGATTTCGACGTTTACGGCGACTGAGAAATTCGGTATCTGGCCGATCAAGCGAATGGCGGAAGGCTTGCTCTTCCGCCATTTTTGTTTGACAAAGGTGGCAAGATCAAAACGGCAAAAGCCGTGAGGGGAATTCTCGGATGGGCGGATTGTTTTCCGCGCTCGGCTCCTTCTGGAGCTCACTTGTGCACATTTTCGATCCGCTATGCGGACCCGTTGGCATCTTCACCTGGTTGGGTCAGTCGACGATCCTTGCCTGTGGCGACACCGGCTGGGGTGACGAGATCGCCCTCGGCCTGCAGGTCACCGTATCGGTGGCGATCGTCACCCTGCCAATCGGCCTCGTCATCGGTTTCCTCGTCGCGCTCGGCCAGCAGTCGGAAGAAGGATCGCTGCGGCTGGCGGCAGGCATTTACACGACGATCTTCCGCGGCCTGCCGGAGCTTCTGACGCTCTTCATCATTTATTACGGTATGCAGATGCTCATCCAGTCCCTTCTGGAGCTTGCGGGCTATGTCGGACCGCCGGTCGAAATCAACGCCTTCCTGGCCGGCGTGATCGCATTGTCAGTCGTATTTTCCGCCTACTGCTCGGAAGTGCTGCTCTCGGCCTTCCGCGCCATTCCCAAGGGCCAGTACGAAGCCGGAGATGCGCTCGGTCTGCATCGCGGCCGCACGCTCCGCCTGATCGTTCTGCCGCAGTTGGTGCGCATTGCGCTCCCCGGCCTCACGAACCTCTGGATGGTGCTCCTGAAGGACACGTCCTACGTCTCGATCATTAGCCTTGCCGATATCCTGCGCCAGACAAATGTCGCGGTGCGCGTGACCAAGGAACCTTTCTTCTTTTACGGCATCGCCTGCAGTCTCTATCTGGTGCTCGCCATCCTCTCCTCCTTCCTGCTCACCTATATCGATCGCTGGGCCAAGCGTTCGGAGATCCGCCGTTGAGTTACGCCGAAACATTGATCCCGCCGCAGCCCGCCCCACATGAAGCGGCGAAGCCGATGACGGCGGCGCGCCTCGCCGGCTATATCTTCGTCGGTTTTTGGGCCTTGCTGGCCGCGCTGCTGATCTTCACCGTCATCAATGGCTGGGATATCGAGAAGTTCACCCGCTACGGGCCGCGTTATCTGCACGGCCTATGGGTGACGCTCAGCCTTGTTGCCATTTCGGTGGTCTGCGGTGCCATCCTGTCGCTGCCGCTTGCCATGGCACGCCTGTCGAAAAACAGGCTGCTGAACTGGCTTTCCTATGGCTATATCTACTTCTTCCGCGGAACACCGCTGCTCGCCCAGCTCTTCCTGGTTTATTACGGCCTCGGCGTGTTCCGCCTTCAGCTGGAAGCTTTCGGTCTCTGGTGGTTCTTCCGCGACGCCTGGTATTGCGGCCTGTTCGCCATGACCATCAACACTGCAGCCTATCAAGCGGAAATATTGCGCGGCGCAATCGAAAGCGTACCGCACGGACAGCGCGAAGCAGCAGCAGCCCTCGGCATCCATAAGACTATAGCATTCCGCAAGATCATCCTGCCGCAGGCCTTCATTGTGGCGCTTCGCCCGTACGGCAACGAGATCATCCTTCTGATCAAGGGCTCGGCGGTCGTTGCTATCATTACCGTGCTCGACCTGATGGGCGAGACCCGCTACGCCTTCTCTCGCACATTCGATTATCAGACCTATCTCTGGGCGGCGATCTTCTACCTCACCATCGTTGAGGCGCTGCGCCATCTCTGGGCCTGGATCGAGCGTCGCCTGACGCGGCATCTGAAGCGGTGATGCACGGTGCCCAAGTGCGTCGCAGTTTTCGGATGACGACGCGCATCAGCTTGGCAGCACTCGCTTCTACATGCTGCCAAACCATTGAAAATAAAAAGAATACTTCTCCCGCAGCGTATCTGTTAAGCTTGCGTTAACCACTCGCGTGCTTCCATTTCACGTGGCGCTAATAAAGCGCGAGTGCGAACGAGAAGAAGCTGAATACGATGCACAAAGATATGGAAAAGCAACTGCAGGGTTATGGTCTGACAACCGCGCAGATCCTCTATCACCTGCCGGATCACCCGACGATCCTGCAGACCTACGTTTGGCAGGATTATGACCTCGCCCCCGATTTTCCCGAAATGCGCGGATTTCTGAAATTCTGGCAGGAAAAGCTCGACGGACCGTTGCATTCGGTGCGCTACGTCCACCGCAAGCTGATCTCGGCAACCGAGTGGCGGGCGCTGAAAGGCGAGTTCATCCTGCACTGATCAGACATGCGCTTCTCCATGGCCGAATTCGCCCTCGTCGCGATCCGGACGCAGCGCAAAACAGAGGATGCCGATGTAGAAGGCGACGACTGCCGCGATGACTGCGACGCCGGGAACGGGTCCGAGCACGGCATTGTCGATGACATAGGTCCATGACTGCGCCTGCAGTGCCGGCGCGCCCTCTGTTTGCAGTTTCGGCGTCGAAATCTTCAGGCACCATGCAAGCAGCAGGATGAAATACATCCAACCGTAATTGCGTTTGAGACGGCGGTGCATTGCCTCTCCATAGCTCAACAAGAAGCGCGGACGACGCAGGCTGCCGGCGATCACAGCAGCCCATTCGCTGCCGCCATTGGGGTTGGGCGCCAGAATCTGCGCGAAATAGCAGCGCTCGATCTGACGGATACGGGCCCGGTAAATGTCGAAAAAGCGGTAGCGACGCGCCTCGATCATCAGCAGCAGTGTGATCAGCATAACCCCGAACAGCAGCACCCCGTGGTGCGAGGTCGGCGTCGATAGCGACACCGAGAGCAGCGCAGCCACCACCGTGATTGCCCAATTGGACGTCCGATCTATGCGATCGCGCCAGCTGGTCATGCGCCCGAGTTCGCCGCGGTAATAATGGATGAGCGTGTTGGTGATCTCGCCCGGCGTCGTGGGAAGCAGGGGGCGCTCGCCCTCTCCTTCCCTTGCCGGTAGCAGCCTGTCTTGCTCCGCTTTCATGGCATTTCCTCCAGTCGGTTTCTTTTCGGCCATTCTGCGCCGGTAGCCGCGCCATTGCAAAACACTGAAAGCCGCCTTACAGCCATGCCTGCAACAAAAGGACACGGACCGCTATGGCAAAGAAGATCGACGAAGAAGCCCTTGCCGAGGCCTATAACCGCGCATTGGCGCTGGAGAAATCAGGCGATGTCGATGCGGCCGTGGCGGCCTACGAGGAAGTCTTGGCGATCGATCCCGACGACCACGGCGGAGCCGCCGTTCGCATCGCTGCGATGGGCCGCGGCGAAATGCCGGCCAAGGCGCCGGATGCCTATGTCGAGACCTTGTTCGACCAGCATGCCGAAGTCTTTGAGGACGTGCTCGTCGAGCAGCTCGGCTATCACGTGCCGATGCTGGTGCGCCAGCGCCTGCAGCAATTGCAGCTCGGACCTTTCAAGCGGCTGCTCGACCTCGGCTGCGGCACCGGCCTCACCGGCGGCGCTCTGCGCGACCTCTGCGATGATATGACCGGCATCGACATATCGGAGAAGATGGTTGAGCTTGCCCACGAGAAGGATCTTTACGATACGCTTTTCGTCGCTGAGGTCGAGGACTTCCTCGAGGATAATGACGAGGACGCCTTCGACATCATCACCGCCACAGACGTGCTGCCCTATCTCGGTGCGCTCGAACCGCTTTTCTTCGGCGCCGCCGAAAACCTGATGCCAGGCGGCCTGTTCATCTTCTCCTCCGAAACCCTGCCCGAGGCGACACTTGCCGGCCGCGCCTACATGGTTGGCCCGCACCAGCGCTTCGCTCATGCCGGTGCCTATGTAAGGGAGCGCCTCACCGCCACCGGTTTCGAACTGGTCGAGTTATCGGATATCAACGTTCGCATGGAAGACGGCCAGCCGACACCAGGCCATCTGGTGATCGCGCGGTATATCGGCTGAGAGAATAGTTGCATGATTAGCGAAGTATCTGTTGCGCAGCGCTTTCAGACCTGATACTTAGTCGTTCGGTAAAGTTTATACCGAACAGGAAAGGTCGCTGCATGTCGCTCGTGCTCTATGGGCATCCGCTCGCCTCCTTCTGCCAAAAGGTGCTGATCGCGCTTTATGAAAACGCGACGCCCTTTGAAAATCGTCTCGTCGACCTTTCCGATGAGGTTTCGCGCGCCAATCTCTTCCGCTTCTGGCCGATCGGCAAGATGCCGTTGCTCAGGGACGAAGCGCGCGACAGCACCATCCCCGAAACGACGATAATCATCGAATATCTCGACCATTATTACTCCGGTCCCACGCGCCTGCTGCCGCTCGAAATCGACCGTGCGCTGCAGGTCCGCCTCTGGGACCGTTTCTTCGACCAATATGTCCAGGCGCCAATGCAGACGATCGTCAGCCATCGCCGCCGTCCCGAGGGAACCGCAGACGAGATAGAGGTGGCCGCCTGCAGGGCGACGCTTACAACTGCCTATGCGATGATCGAAAAGCAGCTAGGCGAAAGCTCATGGGTAACAGGCGAGGCCTTCACCATGGCTGATTGCGCCGCGGCTCCCGCGCTCTTCTATGCCGAGACGCTGGTCCCGTTTTGTGAGGAGCAGCCGAAGCTTCGCGCCTATTACAACAGGCTGCTGGCGCGCTCGTCCTTCGCAAGGGCGCTGGAAGAGGCCCGCCCCTATTTCAGGTTCTATCCCTATCATGAAAAGCTGCCGGCTCGCTTCCGGGATGCGGCAGAATGATCGAAAGCCAGGCCGATCTCGACCGCATGTTCCACGCGCTTTCCGATCGCAGCCGCCGCGGCATGATCGATCGCCTCGGCCGCGGCCCGGCGTCCGTCACCGAACTCGCCGCGCCGCTCGCCGTCGCCTTGCCCACCGTGATGAAACATCTCCAGGTGCTGGAGGAGAGCGGGCTCGTGCTTTCCGAAAAATCCGGCCGGGTGCGGACCTACCGCCTGCAGCAGGACGCCCTCGCCGCAATTGACCGTTGGGTGGAACAGCGAAAGACCCGCTGGACCGGGGCCTTTGATAGGCTGGACCGACTTCTCGCCGATGAAACGGAGACCCTTCCAGAATGACGACACGTTCTGCCGAACATACCTCCTTCGTGATCGAACGCCGCTTGAAGGCGCCTGTCGCCCGGGTCTTCCGCGCGTGGTCGACGCCGGACTCCAAACGCCAATGGTTCGCCTGCCACGGCGATTGGGTGCCGCTGGAATACGCGCTCGATTTCCGCCCCGGCGGCGCTGAGAAGAACTATGTGGCCGACACGGACGGACTTTTGCACGCCTACGACGCCCACTACATTGATATCGTGCCAGATAACCGCATCATCTATGCCTACGATATGAAGCTCGGCGAATCCCGAATTTCCGCCTCGCTCGCCACCGTCGCCTTCGAAGCCGAGGCCGGCGGCACGAGGATGGTGTTCACCGAGCAGGTGGTCTTCCTAGACGGCTACGCCGACAACGGAGCCCGTCTTCAGGGCACCGAGATCGGCCTCGATAATCTTACGCTCTTCCTCGAGCGCGAGACGAGCCCGATCCATTAAGCCCGGCCGGATGAAGTATCACGCCCTGCTCGATTTCTTCCGCGAGCCCGCCGCCTGCGCAGACGTATTCAGCTTTGCGGCGGCTCGAATAAGCGCCTTCAATGCCTCCTCGTTGATTTCATCACCTTCATGAAAGTCGATGGCGCGCCGGGTGCTGCCTTCGAGACTGGAGTTGAAAAGGCCTTTCGGATCCTCAAGCGAGGCCCCCTTGGCGAAAGTAAGCTTCACCACGCTCTTATAGGTCTCACCGGTGCAGATGATGCCGGCGCGTTCCCACACCGGAACGCCTCGCCACTTCCATTCCTCGACCACCTCAGGCTCAGCCTCCTTGATGAGCGTTCGGACCCGCGCGAGCATTTCGCCGCGCCAATCGTTGAGCTCCTCGATCCTCGCATCGATCAATTGAGAGGGAGAGGCTTGCCCGCTTCCGTCCCCGACATCGGTCTTCTTCATCGTTATGCCTTCCTCATATTTGTCGTTCTCCGACGCCGCGCATCAAAACCTCACATCCGTTCGCCGGGCAATCGGCTCGCCTGCTCTACCCAGGAGGCGATCTGCTCTTCGTCGAACGCGTCGCCTTCACGGATGTCGAGGTAGCGCACCTCTCTCTGCTTGGACTCGCCTGGCGGCAGAGGATGCAGCGACGCGCCGTTGAAAAAAGCCACTTTGACATATTTTGCGAAGCAATGGACGCCGAGGAACCAACCCTGCCCTTCCATTCCATAAAAGGGCGAGTTCCATTTAACCGCTTTGGAAACGCCGGGAACGGTTCTGGTGATCAGCGCATCAAGGCGACGCCCGATCTCACTTTTCCAGCCTGGCATTGCGGCGATGTAGGCTTGCACGGGCGCATCGCCGTACCCCTTAGGAATTTGGGGGTTACCGCCCGACAGAAGCTTCGGTACCGCGACTGCCGGTTTGGCGGCAGCCTTTTTCGTGACCTTCTCCGCGCCCTTCGTCGTTCTGCCCGTCATAGCGTTTCCTCCTATCCGCCGATGCGTCCCACGTCGCGCTGTTTCGCGCCATAAGGCAGCACAAAAAAGGTGAGACCAGTAACGAGAAGCAGGCCGATCGGCAGCAGCGCCAAGGGCCCAATCCAGAGCGCCGACTGCTCCTGCATCATGGGGATGATATTGGCTATGACAGCGAGCGTAAAGGCAATGGACAGCCAACGGTGGACCTGCGGACACGGTTGTTCCCGTTCAACGAAGCCTCCTCCTCAAAAATCAGCCCGACGCACCGCCGGCTCGGCGGCTCAGTCAAGCTGCTCCAGCACCTGTTCCATCTTGTCGAAGAATTGGGGCCACCCGCTCCTGGCACCGCCATAAGCCTGCCGCTGATCCGTCCGGAAGCCCGACTGCTCCATGCGCAGATGCGTACCTGTGCCCGTCGGCATGAGCGTCCAGGTCACGAGGGTTTCCAGGCCATAGGCGCCCCAGCTGTAAGCGAGGGTCTTGTATGGCTCGACTTCCATGACTCGGCAGTCGACCGCGCCCCAATCGGCATTGAAATTGAAACGATGGTCGACGACCGGCTTGAAGTCGCTCTTCATCAACCACTCCTGGATCAGGTGCGGCTGAGTCAGCGCCCGCCAGATCTTTTCCGCGGGGAAAGACATCTCCCGCTCGATAACGACGGAACGTGTTTCGGTCGATATGTCAGTCATTGATCCATCCTCTTCAGCAAATCTTCGAGCGCATTGAAGCGGCTTTGCCAGAAGCCGGCCATCTCGCTCGTCCAGTCGACGAGGGGCGCGAGCGCGCCGAGCTGCGCGCTATAATGGGTCTGCCGCCCCTCATGGCGATCGCGCACCAGGCCGGCTTGCTTCAGCAGCCCCAGATGTTTCGAAACGACCGGCTGTGAGACGCCGGCCTGCGCCGTCAAGGCCCCGACCGTCTTCTCCCCTTCCCGGCACAGCCGCTCGAAAAGCGCGCGCCGGGTGGGATCCGCAAGCGTCCTGAAGAGCACGTCCTGAATGTCCGACATTTGGAGATCCATACCTGTTCAGCTATGAATCAATCTATAGCCATGGAGGCATACGTCTGTCAAGCCACGGACAGGAGGCCCTGCAAACCACGAAAAGGAAACTCTATCGCCAACCTGCCAGCGGAGGCAACAAGCGAAAAAATATGAATACATCAGGTATAGCTAATCGGCTATGCGTAAATACGAACCGGCAGCCTTGACGGCAACCAACAGGAAAAGAATGCCGGAGGCCGCAGTCGGCTTCCGGCGATACAAGCCTGTATCTTTGTTAGGGTTCAGGAGCCCGAGATGACCTTCAGGTTGCCGCCATGGCTGCCGCCGGCGAAGATCTGCTTGCGGCCGAACTCATTGTTGAAGGCAAGGCGCTGCTGCTCGCGGGTGATGCCGAGTTCCGGGAAGAGCAATTCGGCCACACGATAGGCCTCTTCGAGATGCGGGTAGCCGGAGCCGATCACTGTATCGATGCCAAGTTCCTGATATTCGCGAAGGCGGGCGGCCACCGTCTTCGGAGAGCCGACAAGCGCGGTGCCTGCGCCGGCGCGCACCAGGCCAATACCGGCCCAGAGGTTCGGCGAGACCTCAAGCTTGTCGCGGCGACCGCCGTGAAGAGCGGCCATGCGCTTCTGCCCGACCGAGTCGGATTCGTGGACGAAGCGTTCCTGCGCCTCGCGGATCGTATCGTCGTCGAGATGGCGGATCAGCCGCTCGGCCGCCTCCCAGGCTTCCTCATCGGTTTCCCGGACGATGAAATGCAGGCGGATGCCGAAGGTCACCTCGCGGCCGCGCTCGGCAGCCGCCTTGCGGACCTTAGCGACTTTCTCGGCCACCTGCGCCGGAGGCTCGCCCCAGGTCAGGTACTTGTCAACGCGGCCGACCGAGAAGTCGATGCCAGCATCCGACGAACCGCCGAAATAAAGCGGCGGGCGCGGGTTCTGCACCGATGGAAAGCCGAGGCGCGCATTGGTCGCCTTGATGTATTTGCCGTCGAAGCTCGCCGTCCCCTTGTCCAGCAGCTCTTCAAACACGGTGAAAAACTCCTCGGCATGGGCATAGCGCTCGTCATGCTCGAGATGGATGCCGTCACCGGCAAGCTCCGCCGGGCTGCCGCCTACAACGATGTTGAGTAGCAGGCGGCCGTTGGAAATGCGGTCGAGCGTAGTCGCAAGACGCGCGTAATAGGCAGGCGATGCCGTGCCTGGGCGGATCGCCACCAGGAACTGCAGCTTCTCGGTCTTTGCCGCAAGTGCGGCTGCCGTCACGAAGGATTCCTCGCACGCCACCCCGGTCGGCAACAGCACGCCGGAATAACCGAGCCGGTCTACTGCCTGCGCGATCTGGGTGAGATAGCCGATTTCCGGCGCCCGGTTCAGGTCGGAGGAGCCGAGATAAGTGCCGTCGCCCGATGTGGGGATGAACCAGAGAAAATTGATGGGATCGAAGGTGGCGGTCATGAAAACAGTCCTTTGCTGCGAAATTCGAAGATCAGCTCGCGCCGCAAGCGTCTTGGCGAGCAGGCATATGCCTGACATGGCAGCACACCGCCGCCGCGCGAATGCCTGGAAGAGGCGCGGTGGCAGCGAGAAGAAGGTCGGGCGTCTGTCTGCGCGCGAGCATTTGTGCGTCCTGTCGGTCGACGGCGGTTGACCACGCTCCGTTCCAGAGCTGGCCTCCGTTCGCAGAAATACTGACATAGACTAGAGATTATATCGATAATATGAGTTTGCCATTGTTGTACCCTTCGCGGAATATTTTTTCGCGCTTGATGTGGTGAGGGCTATCCCCATGCCGCCTTCCGCAAACTCGCCCGGAATCACGAACAGACGGAGTTCCACGCGCCCTCTCGTCTCGCTACCGCTCCCGGCGTTCGGCGGCCAACCGCTCGCGAATGAAGACGGGACCGCCAGCAAGACGTTTGGCGAGCAGGCTCGCCGGATCAACCATGCGCCAATATGGCGTCACCACCGAAACCGGCTCGCCCTTCTCCATCGCGCCGAAGGACAGTTCGGCGATCGCACGCAGATGCCGCTGCACCGTCACCGGACAGCAGGCATCCGCTCCGTAATGCGCAGCAAGACGGCGGCGCAGGACGCCGGCCTCGGTGAGAACACCCTCAGGCGCCAGTCGAATCTGCCCCTCGACCATCTGCCGCGACGGAATGAGCATTGCCTGCGTGCGCTGCGGCCCTTGCGGCGCGGCTCGATCACCGGAATTTCGTTCATGTCACCCCTGGCAAACATTATCTTTCGTTCCCATCTAGGGCTCGGCAAAATGGCGACCAGCCTCATATGCGCCAACCGGAAGGAAGTCCGTCTTCACGGCTTTTCTGCTTGCGCCGTTTCGGTTAATCCTCAGGGCCTCTCACTCAGGATAAGGATAGGACATATGGCAAAAGTCGCGTTTATCGGTCTCGGCGTCATGGGCTTCCCCATGGCCGGTCATCTGAAGACGAAGGGCGGCCATGATGTCACCGTCTATAACCGTACCGCCGAAAAGGCCGCGGTATGGGCTGATAAATTCTCCGGCAAATCCGCCCCCACTCCGGCCGAGGCGGCGGAAGGTGCCGATTTCGTCTTCGTCTGCGTCGGCAATGATGAAGATCTCCGGTCGGTGACCTCAGGCGAGAACGGCGCCCTGCAAGGCATGAAGCCCGGTGCTGTGCTGATCGACAACACCACTGCCAGCGCCGAGGTTGCTCGCGAACTCTATGCCGCGGCAAAGGAAAGACGTGTCGACTTTATCGACGCTCCGGTCTCCGGCGGCCAGGCCGGCGCAGAAAACGGCGTCCTGACCGTCATGTGCGGCGGCGACGAGGCGGTTTACGAGCGCGCTAGGCCCGTCATCGAAAGTTATGCCCGCATGGTCGGCCTCATGGGGCCGGCAGGCTCCGGGCAGTTGACCAAGATGGTCAATCAGATTTGCATCGCCGGTCTCGTCCAGGGACTTGCCGAAGGGCTGCATTTCGGCAAGCGGGCTGGTCTCGACATCGAAAAGGTCGTTGAAGTGATTTCCAAGGGTGCTGCTGGTTCCTGGCAGATGGAAAATCGCCATAAGACCATGAATGCAGGCAAATATGATTTCGGCTTCGCGGTTGACTGGATGCGCAAGGATCTCGGCATCGTGCTTGCGGAAGCGCGCCGCAATGGCGCCACGCTGCCGGTGACTGCGGTCGTCGACCAATTCTACGGCGACGTCCAGGCAATGGGCGGCAATCGTTGGGACACATCCTCGCTGCTCGCCCGGCTCGAGAAATGATCGGTCCCTCCTCCGATCCGGCTGAACTGATCGCGCATCTCGAAACGCTGCGCTCGGAGGAGGCTATAGCCGGGATGGCGCGGTTCGGCATCGTCACCGGCCGCGCCCTCGGCATTTCCAATCCCAACATCAGGGCGGTCGCCAGATTGGCGAAGAGGGATCACGCCAGGGCAACGCAGCTCTGGCAAAGCCATATCCGCGAGGCCCGCCTGCTCGCTCTCTACACGGCCGAGCCGAAGCGGCTGACGGTGGACGAGGCAAGAAACTGGGCCGATGATTTCAATTCCTGGGAGATCGTCGACTGCGCCGCCGATCTCTTCGTTGAGGCGCGCCTGGACGAGCTCATCCCGGAATTCGCTGCCAACGAGCGTGAATTTGTCCGTCGCGCCGCATTCGCGATGATCGCCGGCGCCGCTGTCCATCGGAAGGACGAGGCCGACGCAACCATTCTCGCCTGGCTGCCGCTGATCGAGGCGCATTCGGGCGATTCCCGCAACTTCGTTCGCAAGGCGGTCAATTGGGCACTACGCAGTATCGGCAAGCGCAATCGCGCCTGCTACGGGCCGGCGCTGGGGCTGGCGGAGCTTCTGGCCGAAAGTCCCGATAAAACCGCCCGCTGGATCGGCACGGACGCGGTCAGGGAGCTGAGCGGCGAAAAGCTGTTGGCCCGGCTGAAGTAAAGCGTTGCCGCGCCCAAGGCTGAGGCTTTCGCCTCATCGTCATTGGGGTCTGGATTTTCCGACCAGACAATCGATTAGGTTAAGAAGTTTCCCATTGAAGGCTGACAGGATGCCGTCGTGCGATACACAACATGCCGGTTCGGCTTACCTGGATGGCGACCTGAAAAGACGGCCATACGATGCGTTTTAAAACGCTGCAAGGACGGTCCGGCAGGGAAGACCGGACCCGTCCCCGTAGCTGATCGGAGGTCACTCGGATCAGAAACTGCTTTGAAGTGCCCCCGGTCCGAAGACCGGGGGCATCCACTAAGTGGATTAGAACGAACGCTGCAGGCGGAAGTAGCCCGAGGTGGAGTCGTCGCCATCTTCCGGATCGAGGTACTGAACCGAAGCCTTGGCGTAGAAGTTGTCGACGATCTGGTAATCGACCGTCAGACCAACCTTCCAGGCATCGCCGTCACTGAAGTCGTCGCCGGCAACGTAGTAGTCGCCGTAGTACTGGACGCCAGGGGTGATCTTGAGCTTGTCGGTTGCCTTGATTGCGTATTCGGCAGCGACAGCCCATTCAGCTGCGGAGTAGTAGGAGTTCGGGCCGGAAGAGTATACGGCAGCGAGGCCGAGCGCACCGGGACCAATTTCAACCGTACCCATTGCACGGATAGCGCCGTCTTCGTTGTCGAAGTCCCAGCCGCCGGTGACCTGGTAGCTGAAGGCGCCTGCAGTGCCGCCAACGCCGAAGGCAACGCCTACGTTGTTCGGGCCTTCGCCGGACTTGTAGAAGCCGTCTTCCAGTTCGTCGACGCTGAGACCAGCGTAGAAGTCGCCGCTTTCATACTGATAGCGGATGGAGTTGTGCAGCGTTACGATCGAGCCGATGTCGTCGGTTTCACCCGAGAGGCCATCGTCCCACCAGCTGTAGAACAGACCAGCGCGGAAGCCCGCGACGTCGAGGTAAGCGGAGTCGAGGATAGCTTCCTGTTCGGAGGCATTGTCAGCATTGAACTGCATGACGATGACGCCGGTCAGCGGACCATACTCGGTGTCGCTCTTGGCCGTGAACTGAACCTGGCCGCGAGTACGGGCATCCCAATCGGAGTCGTTGTCAGCCGAGAGGTTGAGCGGCTGATCACCAACGTCAACCTGGAAACGGATGTAGCCTTCGATCTTGAGGCAGGTTTCGGTGCCGGGGATGTAGAAGTAGCCGGTGCCGTAAGCGTCGCAGACGCGAACATATTCAACCGGTTCCGGCTCAGCAGCAACAATAGCGTCAGCTGCAAGAACCGGCGTCGATGCAGCAAATGCTGCTGCTGATGCGAGCAAAACCATTCTGATGTTCATTTACCAATCCATTCCTTTGTCGATCGGGGCTGACGTCTCGTCGGGTAGTCAATTTGAAGCCGGCCCAGTTTGAACAGCCATCTCGGCGTGCGGATCGATCGAACCGCCAAACCGTCATCCCATAGAAGGCTCTATCAAGCAATTCTCGATACATGTGAAAGGGGTTCGCCAGCGCAACTTTCGCCAGCGACGTGATTTTTATACAACAATTTCAAATATTAAGCGAATAACGCACAAAAACGGCCTCGCAATGGAAACCTCCATCGCAAGCCGCACGCGCTTCGCCCCATCTCAAATTCTTCACCATCCGACCCCGTCGAACATTATGGTGAAGCATATAAATTCTACCGCAGACAAATGAACATATACACGGTAGCGGTGTAGAACATGGTGTTCTGAATTCGATATCAATGAGTCAAAATGATGACAAAGCGCTCACTGATGCCACAGATCATAGTCCCGCGATCGTTACCAAGCTATATATTTTTCCACTTTTTTGGTGAATTTGGAGCTTTTTTTTGCGATTTTTCCGACTTTTCCCGCAGCCGACGCCGCATTCTTCTGAAAGCCGCATTTCGACGGCCATTGCGGCAAGCGGCCGAATCGCCTCAGACGGCCGGCCTTCCGGGCGACTTAGATGACTGCTGCCCAAGCTTCGAACGCAACCTGTTGGCGACACCCCTGGCGATCGCAGATCGCACACCCGAGCGTCAATCCTCGTTGGATTTGGCGTTCTCAAGAATCATGTAATCGAGCGGCAGCTGCGTCGAATACTTGATCTGCTCCATCGCAAAGGCGGAGGAGACGTCGCGAATCTCGATTTTCGCGATCATCCGCTTATAAAAGGCGTCATAGGCTGCAATGTCGGGCACGACGACTCGCAGGAGATAGTCGACATCACCGCTCATTCGATAGAATTCGACCACTTCGGGGAATTCGGCGACCACCTCGGAAAAGCGGCGCAGCCACTCGATCGAATGAGTAGCCGTGCGAATCGACACGAAGACCGTGACCTTGGTATTGACCTTCTCTGGATCGAGGATGGCGACCCGACGCTTGATGACGCCATCTTCCTCCATTTTCTGGATCCGCCGCCAGCATGGCGTCGTCGAAAGCCCCACCTTTTTGGCGAGGTCGGCAACGGCAAGCGTCGAATCTTCTTGCAGCAGACGCAGTATTTTTCGGTCGAGGCGGTCCATGCGCACGTCAGTCCTTTCGAATTATTTTCTTTGTATAACCCGATTCCGCGCGAGGAAAAGAATTTTGTTTCAGGAAAGCAGCACTTTCACCCGCTCCTGCAGGTAAGGAAGCAATTCGTGCTCGAACCAGGAATTGCGCTTCAGCCAGCCGCTGTTGCGCCAACTCGGATGCGGCAGCGGCAGCACCTCCGGCAGCCGGCCGGACAGGAGGCTGTCACGCCACGCCCGCACCGTCTCGGTCATATTGCCTCGTCCTTCGCCAGCCATATGCCAGGCCTGCGCATATTGGCCGATAACCAGCACCAGTTCGATCTGCGGCATCACCGACATTACTCTTTGCCGCCAGAACGGTGCACATTCGCGACGCGGCGGCAGGTCCGCGCCCTTGTCGTCGTAGCCGGGAAAGCAGAAGCCCATCGGCACGATGGCGAATCGCTTGCGGTCGTAGAAGCTTGCTCTGTCAACGCCGAGCCATGATCGCAGCCGGTCGCCCGAGGCATCGTCGAATGGGAGACCGCTCTCATGCACCCGAAGGCCAGGCGCCTGCCCGGCGATCAGAATACGTGCGCTCGACGAAATCACCGCCACCGGCCGCGGCTCGTGCGGCAGCCGGTGCTCAGGCCCTTTCGCCGGGGCGTCGCGGCAGATGCGACAGGCGGCAATTTCCCGCCGCAGATTTTCCAGCTTGGCTTCGTCGGTCATCGCTTTACTCCCACCCAACGATTCGCCCGATGAAGCGCAGCGCGTCGCTGTAACCGGTTTTCTGGCGGGCATGATCGCGCACATCGCGCGGCTGCTCGAAAGTCCCAGCCCACAGCCCCGCCTTCGCTCCCCTCGCCTCCATCTCTTCCCTGCCGTAACCACCATAGGAAACGGCCATGCCTCGGCGCACCATGCCGGCATTGATGTCGCCGCCCGTCCCACTCCGACAGACGACAAGCAACCTGTCGTAGCGGTCGCGCCGGTTGCCTTGGCAAAGCGTTCCCGATGCCCGCACCATCTCCTGCAGCGCCTCGCGCGCCAGGCGTCCGCAAGCCCAGGCCTTTCCAGCACGTTCGCAGCTCTGATCAAGCTCAGGCGCATCAATGCCTTCGAGGCGAAAGCGCTCCCTGCCCAATGTCAGGCTATCGCCATCGGCAGCATGAAAGGCGCCCGCACGCTTGATTGTTGCGCTATCGTTGATCTTGGCGGTAATCAGCGCCAGGAGGGCCAACAGGGCAAAAGCGGTCACGCCGTCACGAATCAGGCGCAGGCCCCGTGTCACGCTTTCGCCTCCTTAAAAAACAAATCCTTGGCAAAGATGGCAAACATCTTCTTAAGAATTGCCGGTTAAGCTCTTATCCACCCTGGGATGAAGTTTCAACGTGCACATGAGTACCGGCGTAAGCACATCGACCGACAAGATTATCGTCGACAGGTCGCGCAGCCACCGCAATAAGCCCGTTTCCAAGGCTGTGCGGCAGACGCGCGAACGCCTGCAGTCCGGTCACGCGTCCAATTCCGCCTTCGACCGTGACGTACTCAAGATGTATATAGCGTCAATGATGCAGGGCGCGACGATCATGCCGCTCTTCATCGTCATCATCACCGCACTCGGCGTCTATTTCACTCAAGATACCCAATTACTGTTATGGGCGCTGCTGACGCTCACCTGTCACGCCGGCAACATCCTGCTCGCCCGGCGCGCGCGCAGGCAGGAGATCACCTCCGAGAGCGCCCGCAAGTGGCGCCGGCTGCTGCTGCTCGGCCAATTCCTGGTCGGCTGCTGTTGGGCCGTGTTCGCGCTCCAGGGGTGCGACACCTGCGAGCCGTCGAGCTTCATTCTCTATAAGGGCGCAACATTGCTGATTGCGCTCTCCGTCACGGCGATGTCGAACTTCATGTTGACGCCAGCCGTGCTGGTCGCATTCGCACCGGCGGTCCTGGCGCTTGGCGCCAAGAGCGGTCTGTCGCGCGACCTTCTCGAAATCAGCCTGACCGGGGTCTTCACCACCACTCTCCTCTTCTTCAACTATATCAGCGACCGGCTCTTCAAATCGAACCTCAGGATCCTCTCCTATCAGTCGGAGAAAGACGACCTGATCGCCGAACTGGAAGTAGCGAAATCGATGTCTGACGAGGCACGCCGCCGCGCCGAAGAGGCAAACCTCGCTAAGTCCCGTTTCCTTGCGTCCATGTCGCACGAGCTCAGGACTCCGCTGAATGCCATCCTCGGCTTCTCCGAGGTCATGTCGGCCGAAGTCATGGGCCCGCTCGCCAATCCGACCTACAAGGAATATGCCGGCGATATCCATCGCTCCGGCCAGCATCTGCTCGATCTGATAAACGAAATCCTCGACCTGTCGCGCATCGAGGCCGGCAAATACGAACTGAGCGAGGAAGCGATCTCGCTGCTCGATATCACCGAAGATTGCATTGGCATGGTCCAGTTGCGAGCCCGCGCCAAGAACATTGCCATTTCGGATCAATTTGAGCGGCAGCTGCCGGCTATCTGGGCGGACGAGAAGTCGATGCGCCAGGTAGTGCTCAACCTCCTCTCCAATGCCGTCAAGTTCACGCCCCAGGGAGGCGAGATCCACGTCAAGGTCGGCTGGACGGCCGGCGGCGGACAATACATCTCGATCAGAGACAACGGCCCAGGCATTCCGGAAGAAGAGATTCCCGTCGTCCTCTCGGCCTTCGGTCAGGGTTCGATCGCCATCAAGAGCGCCGAACAGGGTACCGGGCTCGGCCTGCCGATCGTCCAGGCGATCCTTGCCAAGCATGACGGACAATTCCTGCTGAAATCGAAGCTACGTGAGGGCACGGAGGTCATCGCCATCCTGCCTGCCAAGCGCGTGCTCCAGAGCCTTCCGGCCGTCGAAGAGGCCCAGCCTGTAGCGCGCAGGCGCAAGAGTTTCGCTTGATTCAGGTGAAAAACAGGTGCTTGCCGAGCACGAAACTCAGGTAGAGGCAGCAGGCGGCGATCATGCAGGCCACGGCGAAGGAACCGAGATCCTTGGCATGTTTGCCGACGATCGAAATTTCCGGTGAAATCCGGTCGATCACCTCTTCGACAGCGGTATTCATCGCCTCCATCGAAAACAGCCCGAGAAACAGCAAGACCGCGGCGACGATCTCACCGGCGGTGGCTCCCACCGACACCAGCGCCGCCATCGAAACGACGAAGAAACCGAGCTCCTGACGGAAGGCCGCCTCCTTCAGCACCCGCAGGAAGCCCGCCCAGGAATAACTGGCCGCGGCGATGAAATGCCGAAATCCGGTCTGCTTCGTCACCGCGGGCTTCGTCAAGATCGATCCCCTAATGCTTGTTGCTCACACCTGCCTGGGCAAACGTCGCCATGCCGGAATGGCAGGCAGCCGCGGCTTTGACAATGCCGGCGGCCAACGCCGCCCCGGTGCCTTCTCCCAGCCGCATGCCGAGCGCCAAAAGCGGCGTCTTGCCGAGCATCTCGATCGCGCGCAGATGGCCGGGTTCGCTGGAGACATGGCCGATCAGGCAATGATCGAGCGCGGAGGGATTGGCGGCTTTCAGGATCGCCGCCGCGGCAGTTGCGACATAGCCGTCGATCAGCACCGGTATGCGCTCCATCCGGGCGGCTAGGATGGCGCCGGCCATCGCCGCGATCTCGCGGCCTCCAAGCCGACGCATGATCTCCAAGGGATCGTCGAGATGGTCGCTATGCAGCTCCACCGCTTTCTCCACCGCGGCGATCTTGCGCTCCAGCATCTCGCCTTCCGAACCGGTGCCGGGTCCCACCCAGTCTCGCGCCGATCCGCCATAGAGAGCATAGTTGATCGCTGCCGCAATGGTCGTATTGCCAATCCCCATCTCACCGATGCAAAGCAGATCTGTACCGCCGGCGATCGCCTCCATGCCGAAGGCCATGGTTGCGGCGCAATCACGCTCGGAAAGCGCCGCTTCCTCGGTGATGTCACCGGTGGGATAATCGAGAGCAAGATCGAAGACCTTCAGTCCGAGGTCGTGGGCAACGCAAATCTGATTGATCGCCGCGCCGCCGGCGGCAAAATTTTCGACCATCTGCTGCGTCACCGTTGCCGGAAAAGGCGTGATCCCTTGCCTGGTGACGCCGTGATTGCCGGCGAAAATAGCCACCAGCGGCCGGTTGACGGCAGGCTGGCGCCCAGTCCAGGCGGCAAGCCAGAAAGCAATCTCCTCGAGCCGTCCGAGCGCGCCCGGCGGCTTGGTCAACTGCGCGTCGCGTTCGCGCGCGGCCACCAGCGCGCGGGCATCCGGCCCCGGCAGGTCACGGAGCAGGGTACGGAAATCGTCGAACGGCAGGCCTGAAACGCTCATCTGTGCGGTTTTCCTATGAATCGGCTGTTCTTGTTTTTTTGACGCAAATCAGCTTCTTTGCGGTGGCTTTCTCTTAAAGCCGGCGGACGTAGCGAACAACACCAAAAGCACCGCAGCCCCTCCGGCAGAACGAAACAGAATGAAGATCAAGGACTATGCGGTCGATACCGCCCGCGCCGTTGCCTTTCTGAGCCGCCTTCCCATGCCGCCAGCGCTGTTCAAAGCCTATGACGGCAGGCTCGGCCGCCTGGTGCGTGCCTTTCCCCTTGCCGGCCTTGTCATTGGCTTCATCCCGGCGCTCGCCCTCCTTATCCTTTTGGGCATTCGTGCCGATCCACTGGTGGCGGCGCTGATCGCGCTTTCCGTCCAGGCTCTTGCCACTGGCGCGCTGCACGAAGATGGCTTGGCCGATACAGCCGACGGCATCGGCGGCGGCAAGAACCGCGAGCATAGCCTCATCATAATGAAGGACAGCCGGATCGGCACCTATGGCGCGATAGCGCTGATTCTTTCCTTCGCGGTCCGGGCGGCCGCACTCGCCGCCATTGTCCGCAATTCCTCGCCGCTCGCCGCAGCCCTTGCGGTTCCTGCCGTCGCAGCGCTGAGCCGCGGCGCTATCGCCTGGCACTGGCAACGGCTGCCGCCGGCAAAAGTCGATGGCGTGGCCGCCTCGACCGGCCAGCCGAATGAGGCGGCGATGCATTTTGCGCTCGTTTCGGCCGGTCTGCTCGCCGCGCTTCTGATCTGGCCGGCATTCGGCCTGCAGCCGCTCGTCGCCAGCTTGCTCGCCAGCGGCGCTGCAGGATTTGCCTTCACCGCAGTCATCCGCCGCAAGCTTGCCGGCCACACAGGCGACACGCTGGGCGCGATGCAGCAGATTTGCGAAATCGCCACCCTTTGCGCCCTTGCCACGGCTCTTTGAAACTCCGATATATCCTCCATGCAAACACCCTGCATTCACGTCTGCTCCATGGTCTCGGCGACGGGATTTTGCGCTGGTTGCGGCCGCACCCTTCAGGAGATTGGTGGCTGGACGAACTATACCGATGCCGAGCGGCGCCGGATCATTGCACAGTTGCCGGCAAGGCTCGCGACCGCGGTTGCGAGGAGCCGGATGACAACGAACCCCGCCGAGCGGCCGGAGCGGCCTTTATGATTCGTTTCACTCTCTTCCTTGTCGTGATCGGCATCGGCCTTGCCGTTCTAATCCTCAGCGATGACCGCGGCCGCATCCTCGGCATGCAAAGCGACGAGTTCGGCCGCTTCATTTACTTGCTGCCAATCGCGCTGATGCTGTCGGCCGGGGTCTGGGCAAGCAGGCGCAGCGTCGGTGAAACCATGCGGCAGATGATGATATGGCTGGTCATCATCCTAGCGCTTGTGACTGTCTATCTCTATCGGCAGGAGGCACTCGGAGTCGGCAATCGGGTGCTCGCCGGCCTCCTTCCCGGTCGCGCCGTCGTCGTCACGACGAGCGAAGGTGGCGAGGAAATCATTCTGCACAAGCTGTTGAACGGCCATTTCGAGGCCGAGGTCGATGTCAACGGCCAAACGGTCGAGATGCTCGTAGACACGGGCGCCAGCATGGTGGCGCTCTCGCACGAGGACGCCGAACGTATCGGCATCGATCTCACCCGCCTCACCTACTCGATGACCGTCATGACCGCTAACGGGCGAACCCGCGCAGCCCCGATCACGCTGGATCAGGTGTCGATCGGCCCGATCGTCCGCAACAATGTGGCAGCCACGGTCGCCGAGGACGGCCGGCTCGACCAGAGCCTGCTCGGCATGAGCTTCCTGGAAACGCTGGGTTCTTTGCAGATGCAGACTGATGAACTGCGCATGCGTGATTGAGCCGGCAGAATAAATCATCCCCCAGATCCGCTTTTAAACGGCTGTCCATCAGGAACACGGCACGCGAGTCGTCGATCAACAAGAGCTGCGAGGAGCGCTGCCGACAAGGCAAGCGATGCGGACGTCAGCAACATCACGAGCAGTGTCGGAACGGCCCCTGCCTCCCGGAGAAACAGCCCGGCGATCGAAGCGATCAGCGCTGCACCGGCGATCGACATCGCTGCGGCAAGGCCTGCGGCGGTGCCTGCGAGATCGGCCCGAACCGACATAACACCGAGATTGGCGGCGGGAAAGGTCAAGCCATTGCCGATACCGATGAACATACAGGGACCGAAAAATGCCAGGACATGCGTGACGCCTGAGATCGACAGCGTCAGTCCCAGCAGCAGGCCGATGCACGTTGACAAGCGCGCAATGACGAGCGTGGTGCTGAGTGATTTCCCCCCGAGTCGGGCAGCGAGATAACTGCCCAGAATGAACCCTGCCGGAATCATTCCCATGAAGAAGCCCAGCTTCGCGCTTGATCCGCCGAGCGAGGAACTGACGGCCATGGATGCGCCTCCGAGGAAAACATAGAGAGTGCCGGTGGAGCAGGCCATGCACAGCGTATACGACCAGAACCGCGATGAACTGAGAAGCTGCCTGTAGGAAGCAAAGTAATTGCCGCGCGGTCTCGATGCGAGTCCGGCGGTTTCCTTGAGCTCGCGCATTGACATGACGAGGATGGCTGCACCAAGGAGCGCAAGAGCGAGGAAGATCGCGCGCCATCCCAAGACTTCATCCAGAACACCGCCGAAACTCGGAGCGAGCATCGGCGCGATAGCCCATCCCATTGCCGCGTAGCCGATCCTGTTGGCGGCTCCGCGCTCACCCGCCGTCTCCTTGATGGCGACGAGAGCGACGCAGAAGCAGGCGGCGATCGACGCCTGCATCACGCGGAACAATAGGAAGATGCCAATATTGGGAGCCAGCGCGCAGCCGATGGAGGCCACAATGAAGATGGAAACGGCGATCAGTGCGACTGGTCGACGCCCGTAGTGATCCGACATCGCGCCCGCAACGATTTCCGTCAGGGCATTGATGATCGCATAGCCCGCAATCGAAAGATTGACGACTGCGAAATCGGCCTGGAACGTAGCTGCGATATTTGGCAGCGCCGGCAGATATATATTGATCGGCAACACGGAGAGCGCCGTCAGCAGAAGAAGGAACGTGCGCCTGGGCGCCGGGGTCGAAGTGGGGCGGTTGCCTGAAGTCTGCGCAGAATCGTAGCGTGACATGGTCTCGTCCGGTCTTGTCAGGAAGATTGTGGGAATCTGACGAGGCGCAGCGCAAATTCAGGGCACAAAAAAAGCCCCGTCAGGAGCTCGATTTACCGCGCATGGGGCTGCTCGCCGGATGGTTACACCATCCTGCCCATGCGCTCTATCACCACGACATGAACCGTTGCGATCTTCATGGTCGTACAGCTAGACGGAAACCCGAACCTCGTCAACGCTAGGTTTCCGGCACCCCTGAAAATAGCCCAATGCCGCTTTACGGCGGCGACCTGATCTGTCACCTTCAAACGCAATAACAAGACCACAAAGAGCAAAAAGAAACTCCTAGTCTGGTGGCACCCAGCATGTTCGACCGGCATTCGCTTGAAGCGAAAGCCTTGACCCATGGGTGCGACAGGAGTTTCGCCATGAATTCATTCTGGCCGATCATGGTCGGCGGCATTCTGCCCGCCATTTTCTGGGGCATCACCGCCATCTTTCAGAAGCAGAGTGCCACGGCCGCGACCGGCTCCGCCATTTATATGATCGCCTTCGGTTCGGCCTGCGCACTCGCAGGCCTGATCGCCGCCCTCATCTGGCGCCCCGCGCCCTGGACCGCCGAGGGCCTTGGTTTTGCCGCCACGGGAGGCGCCTGCTTCGCCGCAGGCACCGGCCTCATCAGCTTCGCGCTCTTTGCTTACGGCATTCCGGTGTCGAAACTCGCTCCTATCTGGAGCTGCAACGTGCTGGTGACGCTGGCAATCGCTGCCGTCTATCTAGGCGAAGCCTCCGAACTGAACATGGTCAAGCTTGCCATAGGCACCCTCCTCATCCTGTCAGGCGCGCTGCTCGTCAGCAGCGCGTGAGCGTAATCAGTAAGAGATTAGAACTTCACCGATCCGCTGGCGTCGCCTTACAGCCAGCAGAGTCGTGATACCAGAGTCAGCCTCACCCGACAAAATATCGACAGTAGCTCGCCGACCGGAGAACTCTACCCGCGGTCGCGAGTTCTGAAAGGAGCAAGGATTCGGCGGACAATAAATGCTCAATCCACCATTCGCCCCTGAGCCCGAATGCAATGTGATCGCAAGATTGATGGTGGGATCGCTTTGATCGGCGAGGCTGCAGGTACTGTCAGGAAGGCATGACACCTCAGCGGATAAAGGCTCCTTTCCCTCGATCGCCACGGCATAGGTAACCTTGATGGGATGGGTGGCCTCCTCCGACAGACTCTGCGGAGCTAGGCAGAAGATCGAGGCGATTGCGAAACATCCGAAGACATTGCTGCCACCAATCCCGATTGCCCCATGAACCGACCAAGCCTCGCTAAGCAATCTTGATGTTGAAATTGCGGCGCTCGTTTGGGACCGCTTCAGTTGCGCAGCCGATATCCTGTCTTGAAGATCCAGCCGAGCGTTCCCAGACAGATTGCCAGGAACACGGTGATCATCGCCAGGCTGATCGCCGGGTTGACATCAGCAATCCCGTAAAAGCTCCAACGGAAACCGCTGACGAGGTAGAGCACCGGGTTGAAGTGGCTGACCGCCTGCCAGAAGGGCGGCAGCATGTTGACCGAGTAAAAACTGCCGCCGAGGAATGTCAGCGGCGGCACCACAAGCATGGGAATGAGGTTCAGCTGCTCGAAATTGCCGGCCCAGATGCCAATCATGAAGCCGAACAGGCTGAAGGTGATAGCCGTCAACAGGAAGAACAGGATCATCATGAAGGGATGCTCGATCCGGACGTCGACGAAGAGATTGGCGGTCAAGAGAATGATGACGCCGATGATCAGGCCTTTGGTTGCCGCCGCCCCGACGTAACCGAGCAGGATCTCCGTCATCGCCACGGGGGCCGACAACACCTCGTAGATCGTGCCGGTGAATTTCGGGAAGTAAATGCCGAAGGAGCCGTTGCTGATGCACTGGCCGAGCAGCGTCAGCATGATGAGACCAGGCGTGATGAAGGCGCCGTAAGAGACGCCCTCCACTTCCTGGATGCGCGAGCCGATAGCGGCGCCGAAGACGATGAAATAGAGCGAGGTCGAGATGACGGGCGAGATGACGCTCTGCAGCAGGGTACGGCGCGTGCGCGCCATCTCGAAGAAATAGATGGATTTGACCGCTTCGAAGTTCATTTTTCCGCTCCCACCAACGCCACGAAGATATCCTCGAGCGAACTCTGCCGCGTCGAGAGATCCTTGAAATGGATATTGTTCTCGCCCAGTCGGGTCAGCAGCGTTGGGATGCTTTCCTGCTCGTTATCAGCGTCGAAATCATAGGTGAGGCGGCTGCCGTCCGCTTCCAGCGTCAGGCCATTGTCGGCAAAACAGTCCGGCAGCCGCCTCAGCGGTTCCACTAGATCGAGTATGAGCTGCTTCCGGCCGAGCTTCGCCATCAGCGCCGCCTTGTCCTCGACCAGCAGCAGCTCGCCGCCGTTGATGACACCGACGCGGTCGGCGATTTCCTCGGCCTCTTCGATGTAATGGGTAGTCAGGATGATGGTGACGCCAGAAGCCCGAAGTTCTTCGACAACGCGCCACATATCCTTTCGCAGCGTCACGTCGACGCCAGCTGTGGGCTCATCGAGGAAAAGGATATTCGGCTCATGGGAGAGCGCCTTGGCGATCAGAACCCGTCTTTTCATGCCGCCGGAGAGCTGGCGCAGCGTATTGTCCTTCTTGTCCCAAAGCGAGAGCGCCCGTAGCACCTTCTCGATATGCGCTGGATTGGCTTTCTTGCCATGTAGCCCGCGCGAAAAACTCACCGTGTTGAACACCGTTTCGAACTGATCGGTGGTCAGTTCCTGCGGTACCAGTCCGATCATCGAGCGCGTGGCGCGGAAATCCTTGACGACGTCGTGGCCGGCCACCACTACCCGGCCGCCGCTCGGATTGGCGATGCCGCAGATGATCGAGATCAGGGTCGTCTTGCCGGCGCCGTTCGGTCCGAGCAGAGCCAGGATCTCGCCCTTCTCGACGTCGAGGTTGACGCCCTTCAGGGCCTCGAACCCGTTGGCATAAGTTTTGGTCAGGTTCTGAACGGAAATAATGGGGGCCATGCAGGACTCTTGCAGATTCTCGAAGTATTTCGGCCCGCTATATAGTCTCTCTGTGACGCTTTGACATCCTTCGGGAACGTGAACACTGCATTCACGCCCCGCCAACACAGTGGCCTTCGTCCAGTCGATCACCCACTGACAAGCCTCCCATAGCCGACTTACGATTGTCATCACATCACGCGATCCTCCCTGAAAAGAAAGGTAGCGGCCGGCTCCGGATGTCATCATCCGGTGATATTCATGCTCGATAAGAGAGCCGAGGCAAGCAACCGGTATCCGCCCCGCCGCCCATTCCTTTGCGGAGCCGTTTTCCGGCGTTCTCGTTGCGCCCTTTTCCGCTGCCTCGGCATGTAATGAAAGTTATTGTCAGTCACCAACTGCTTGGAACCGGCCAGTATCCCCGTCCAGCCGCGTTCGTCTTAGCCGGCCTCTGCGCCGGCTTTCTTTTTGTGTCGCCGTTGAGGCGGTGGGCGACCTCGTCCCTCGAAGCCCCTGCCGGGCACCTCAGAGACTGCATCGAAAAATCGATAAATGCTCTCAGGATGAGGCCGGAGGGAGGTCGCGCTTCCACGCCGGAAGGCGCAGCTCGGGCCAAATAACACCGGATTTTGCGCAACGGCGTATGCTGGCCCTAACGACACAGCACAACAATCAGCCCTCATCATGAGGCGCCCCGCAGGGGCCCTGAAGGACGAGGGAGGTGGAGGCTGCAGGCGCCACCCCTCACAATTCATCATAATTGAACCAGTCGAAATCCGCCGCCTTCCCCCGCCCAGACGTATCGAAGGCGAACACGCCGGCAAAGGCGCCGGTGAAGGAGCCATGCTCCCCGCGCCCGCCCTCGTCGGAAATCACGCCGGCATCGAGGGCCGGGCCGATCGGTTGCCAGGCGCCTTTGCCTTCCGTCTGCCAGAAGAATTGCAGGTCGTTTTCCCGGATTTCCATCGCAAGCTGGACGCGACCGTCGGCGGGAATTGCCACGCCGCTTCCGGCCGGGAAGCTGAGGCGGCCGTTCGGATAGTCGCCGTTGCAGGAAAGGATGGTGACGCAGCGGCCGAGCGTTTCGTGCAGCGTCACTGCGACGGCGTGGAACTTGTGGCGATTGTAATAATGCGTCAGCCCCGCGACCTGCTGGTAGGTGTCAGGCGAGAATTCGATCACGGTTTCGGCGCGGAAACTATGATGCTCCTGCCGACGCGCGACCAGCGACTGCTCGAACCAGGAGCCTATGCTCTCGCGCCCTATTAGCCTGAGATGGCCGGGACGGTCCGTCAGGCTGAAGATGCGGCCGTGTTCGGGGGTGCGCAGCCACTGGAAATCGGCTGGCAGCTTGCCCCCGTCGAAATTGTATTCGCTGCGCATCGGCTTTTCCGCTGGCACGGCGCCAAAGAGACCCGGCACATCTACATCTGGCACCGAAGTGCCGTTTTCGAGATAGAGCCAATCGTCGCGCCAGACGCATCTTTGCAAAGAGGTTTCGCGCCCCAGCGTGCAGCGCCGCTTCGGCGGCAGCGGCCGGCCGCAAAGATGGGTGTGATAGGCCTCGCCGTCTGGTGTTTCGACATATTGCCCGTGCCCTGCCCGCTGCAGCACGGCGCCGGGATGATCCTTCGAGGTAATGAGATGCATGTTCGGATGCAGCTCATAAGGCCCTTCGATCCCGTGCGAGCGGGCCATGGTGACGGCATGGTCGTAGCCGGTGCCGCCCTCGGCGGTGGTCAGATAGTACCAGCCGTTCTTCTTGAAGAGATGCGGGCCTTCGACGAGGCCGAGCGGGCTACCGGCAAAGATGTTTTTGATCGGCCCTTTCAGCGCCTTCGCCAGCGGGTCCCATTCCTGCAGTAGGATGCCGTCGAAGGCCGGCGATTTCGGCGAACCGCCATAACTTTCGGTACGGTGGTTCCACTGCATGTTGACGAACCATTTGCGGCCGTCCTCGTCGTGGAAAAGCGAGGGATCGAAACCGGAGGAATTGACATAGATCGGCTCGGACCATTCGCCCTCGATCGAGGGCGCAGTGACGATATAATTATGAGCATCCTTGAAATTACCGTCGAAGCGCTTGACGTCGGTATAGACCAGCCAAAACTGCCCGTCGGCATGGGAAAGGCACGGCGCCCAGATGCCGCAGCTGTCAGGGTTGCCGCGCATATCGAGCTGAGAGGCGCGCTCAAGAGGCCGGCGCACGAGGGCCCAGTTCACCAGATCCCGCGAATGGTGGATCTGTACGCCCGGATACCACTCGAACGTGGAGGTGGCGATGTAATAATCGTCGCCGACGCGGCAGATCGACGGATCGGGATTGAACCCGGGCAGGATGGGATTGCGGATCATGGCGGCTCCTCCTCGATTGTTGCCTGTGGTACGTACGTCAAATGGGAACGGGCTACAGCACCAACTTGCCCCCCTCATTCCTGTGCTCGTCAGCCGCCGCGCCTCTGCGCGGCGAAATGAGTGCCTTCAACCCAAGGATTTGGGCTATCTGGATCCCTGTGACATCCCTCGGACGCCTCCGAGGACAGAGATGAGGGAGGATGTGGCAGCGTACTGCCCCAAACTCCCAATCTGCCTCTCCTAATCCCGCTCCGCCGACTTTGCCCAGAGATTGATATCAGCCTCTTTCGCATAGACATCAATCTGCGCAAGCTCCTCCGCACTGAACTCGAGATTATCGAGCGCCTTAACGCAATCGACGATCTGCGACGAGCGGCTGGCGCCGATCAGCGCTGAAGTTACGCGCCCGCCGCGCAGCACCCAGGCAATCGCCATCTGCGCCAGCGTTTGGCCACGCCTTTCCGCAATCTCGTTCAGCTTGCGAATATTGTCGATGATGGAGGGGCGGATGAAGTCGCGCTTGAGGAAGTGG
This sequence comes from Rhizobium bangladeshense, assembly GCF_017357245.1. Classification (NCBI taxonomy): domain Bacteria; kingdom Pseudomonadati; phylum Pseudomonadota; class Alphaproteobacteria; order Hyphomicrobiales; family Rhizobiaceae; genus Rhizobium; species Rhizobium bangladeshense. The sequence goes on from NZ_CP071612.1 coordinate 2,517,324, forward strand.
TTCTGTGCCGCGCGGCTGTCTTCGGGAATGCCGCCGAGATATTTCGACGTCAGCATGCCCTGAGCCAGCGGCGAGAATACGATCGAGCCCATGCCCACGTCAGCAAGCGTGTCAAGCAGCCTGTCGTCCTCGACCCACCGGTTGAGCATCGAGTAGCTCGGCTGGTGGATCAGGCACGGCGTGCCAAGATCCTTGAGAATGGCGGCGGCTTCGCGAGTGCGCTGTGAGTTATAGGAGGAGATGCCAACATAGAGCGCCCGGCCTGAGCGAACGATATGGTCGAGCGCACCACAGGTCTCCTCGAGCGGCGTCTCGGGATCGAAGCGGTGCGAATAGAAGATGTCGACATAGTCGAGACCCATGCGCTTCAGGCTCTGGTCGCAGGAGGCGATCAAGTATTTGCGGCTGCCCCATTCGCCGTAAGGACCTGACCACATGTTGTAGCCGGCTTTCGAGGAGATGATCAGCTCGTCGCGTAGGCCGGAGAATTCTGTCCGCAGGATCTCGCCAAAGGCGGTCTCTGCGCTGCCGGGAGGCGGGCCGTAATTGTTGGCAAGGTCGAAATGGGTGATGCCGAGATCGAAAGCCGTGCGGCACATGTCGATCTTTCGGTCATGCGGCGTGTCACCGCCGAAATTGTGCCAGAGGCCGAGGGAGACGGCCGGCAGCTTCAGGCCGGAGCGGCCCGTGCGGTTATATTTCATTTTCGAATAACGGTCTGCGGCCGGTTGCCAGCTCATGGAAGTCTCCTTCATCGAATATCAGCGTCGTCGGCATGCGACGTCCTCGGCTCACGAAAGCGCCGACACCTGCCCCTCATCCACCTGCCGGCACCTTCTCCCGGCGAGCGGGGAAAAGGCAAGTGCAGTAGCCTCCGTTCCCCACCACCTCTTGCATGGCAAGTCCCCTCGCCCCGTTCACGGGGAGAGGGTTGGGGTGAGGGGCAACCATCGGCAAAACCGGACCACAGTGACGCGAGGCCGACATGACGAAACTAATGGAGCAAGCGCGCCAATACGGCAAGCGCAGGTGCGCTTTCTCCGCTACCTCAACAGTGCCTGCGCCTCTTCGATGCCAAGCGCGGCCGGCTGGGTGCAAGTCGTCGTCAGGTCGATGAACCGTCCCTCCTCACCTGACTTCAGAATCGAAGTCATGACGTCGACGCCGTGCAGGGTGCGATCAAGCGAGCAGCGCGCATCACGGCCCTCGATCAGCGACATTGCCATATCGGCAAGGCCGGCGGTGCGGTAATTGGCGCGCGAGCCGCTCGGACTTTCCTGATTGATCTTGCCGAAGGGATGCTCCCAGGCCTCGAGCGGCTTGATGTCCTTGTCGCGGCCACTTGCCTCGACGGTGCCCCCGAAGAAGTTCGGGTCCGGCACGTAGAGCGAGCCATCGGTGCCGTAGAGCTCCATATTGGCATGTCGGTGAGACCACACATCCCAGCTCGCCGATAGCGTCACGGTGGCGCCATTGACGAATTCGAGCAATGCCTGGATCGTCGTCGGCGTCTTGACGGGAATGATCTCGCCGTGGCGCGGCTCGCTGGTGATCGTACGGGTCGGCGAGGCCATCGAGGTCATGGCGCCGACGCGCTTCACCGGGCCGATCAGGTTGATCAGGTTGGCGATGTAATAGGGGCCGAGATCGAGGATCGGGCCGCCGCCCGGCAGAAAGAAGAAGTCCGGGTTCGGATGCCACATCTCCATGCCGGGGCTCATCACATAGCAAGCGCCCGAAGTGATCCGGCCGATACCGCCATCGTCGACGAACTTGCGGGCGAGCTGATGGGCGCCGCCGAGGAAAGTGTCCGGCGCGCAGCCGACGGCAAGATTCTTCGCCTTTGCGATGCGGCGAAGCTCCTCGCCCTGCTCTAGCGAAAGCACCAGCGGCTTTTCCGAATAGACGTGTTTTCCGGCTTCGAGGATCGCCTTCGACACCGGAAAATGCGCATCCGGGATCGTCAGATTGACGACGACGTCGATCTCGTCATTGGCGAGAAGCGCGTCGATCGTCTGTGCCCTGACGCCATATTCCTTGGCGCGGGCCTCGGCGGCCTGCACGTTGATATCGGCGCAGGCCAGCACCTTCAGCCCCTTGAAGAGCGGTGCAAGCGAGAAATAGGTGGTGGAGATGTTGCCGCATCCGATGATGCCGACGCCAAGTTCCCTGGTCATGATGTGCCTCAATAAGTCTTGAAGGATGCAATCGAGCGGCTGATATTGCGGTCGATATCTCTTGGGTTGTCATGTTCGACGACGAAGTGCTTCGCCTTGGTGGCCCGCAGTGCAGTGATCAGCTTGGCCCACTCGACCTTGCCGTGGCCGACATCGGCCCAGCCATCCTCATCCTTCGCTTCGCCGGCCGGCGCAATGTCCTTGACGTGAACCGAGGTGATGCGCGAGCCGAGTTTCTCAATCCAGGCGAAGGGATCGGCGTCGCCGCGGATAACCCAGGCGATATCGGCTTCCCAGGAAATGTCAGGCGCGCCTTCGAAGATGCGCTCGATCGGCAGCGAGCCGTCTGCCAGCTTGACGAACTCGAAATCATGGTTGTGCCAGCCGAACTCGTAGCCGGCGTCCTTGTAAGGCTTGCTCATCTCCTGCAGGCGCTTGCCGAAGGCAGTCCAGCCGGCGGCGTCGGAAGGGCGCTGGTCGGCCGCCAGATGCGGCGCATAGATCGAATCCATGCCCAGGATCTTGGCGATGTTTAGCGATTTCTGAACTTCCTTCTCCAGGAAATCGGGACTGAAATGGCCGCTCGCCATGACGAGGCCGTTCTTGTCCAGCTCGGCGCGAAGGCTCTTCAGGCCGGCATCATCGAGATCGGCATAGATGCCGCCGAAGCCCTCGACTTCCGCATAGCCCGCCTTGCCAAGCTTTTCGAAAATCGCCGAATAGGGCTGAAAATTACGTGCGCTGTAGAGCTGGTAGCTGAGTTTCGTCATTATGTTCTCCTTGGGCCTCGTGCCCACGCTTGGGAAGGATCAATCCGCCGATTGGCAGGAATGCAGGTCGTAGAACCGGAAGTCCGGCAGCTTGCCGCGTTCGAGCTGATGTGCCGGGGTGAAGGTGATGCGGCGGCTTTCGCCGGCCGCAAGATCGAAGGCGTTGTCGGAATATTTGCCGTCCGTCTCGCTCTCGATCATCACGAAGAGCGCAAGTCCCTTTGCGGTGACGTTGATATCGATGGCGCCGCTTGCCTCGACATATTCATGGGTGACCATCAGCCCTGCGGGCGCGAGCTCCAGGGCTTTGTAGGTGCCGTTGACGTGATGCCCCTCGCCGCCCATGCCGTTCGAGACAGTGAAACGCCAGGCGAGCAGCGTTCCCTCGGCGATATCGGACACATCGATCGTCGCAGCCGTCACCGCCGCATCCGGCGAGCAGACCGCCTGCACATCTTTCAGGTGCTTCCGCTCGCCCTTCATCGTGAGAACCGAGATCGAAAGATCGACGCTGACATCGGCGAGAGTATCGTTGACCAGCGAGAAGCGGATCTTCTTGCCGTCCTCGGAAGGAATGGCGGCGACCGCCACCGGCTGGAAGAAGCGTTTGACGAGGTAATGCATCGCCTTCCAGCGCCCGCCATAATCGAGGCTCGACCAGGAGGCGACCGGCCAGGTATCATTGAGCTGCCAGTAGATCGTACCCATGCAATGAGGCTTCAGCGAGCGCCAATACTCCACTGCCGTCTTGATCGCCAGGCCCTGCTGGATCTGGGAGAGATAGACGAAGTTCGGGAAATCCTTAGGGAAACGGAAATAGCGGAACATCGTGCCGGCGATGCGTTCATTGCCGCCGGCATTCTTCTGGTGCAGTTCCATGACGGGAGAAGCGATATTCATATCCTTCTCCTCGGCATAGGTCCTGATGACAGGCAGCGAGGTATAGGACTGGAAGCCGAATTCCGAGCAGAAGCGCGGACGCACCGAGCGGTAATTGTCGAACGACTTGTTCTCGTGCCAGACCGACCAGTAGTGCATGTCGCCGGAGCCGTCGGCGTGCCAGGCATCGCCGAAATCAAGGTATCCTGAAGCCGGGCTCGACGGCCACCAGAGCGCGCCGGGCAACGCCTTCTTCACCGCCTGCTCGATCGTCCGGTTGAGGCGATCATAGGAGACGAGATAGCGGTCGCGGTCCTTCCTTGATTCTTCGAACCAGGTGAGAGCGCCCACAAGCTCGTTGTCACCGCACCAGAGCGCGATGGAGGGATGGGAAGATAGCCGGCGCACCTGGTAATCCACCTCGATTGCCACATTGCCGAGAAAGTCCTCGGTCGAGGGGTAAAGGTTGCAGGCGAACATGAAGTCCTGCCAGACCAGGAGGCCGAGCCGGTCGCAAAGATCGTAGAAATAATCCTGCTCGTAGAAACCGCCGCCCCAGACGCGGATCATGTTCATATTGGCGGCCTTCGCCGATTGCAGCAGATCCTCCGTCTTCTCGGGCGAAGACAGCGAATAGAGCGCGTCGGCGGGAATCCAATTGGCGCCGCGGCAGAAGATCTCGCGGCCGTTGACCTTGAAGGCGAAACGGGCGCCTGAAGCATCCGGGGTGGTGATCAGATCGATGGCGCGAAGGCCGATCTGCTTCGTCACCACCTCGTCGGACAGCTCGACGGAAAGCGTATAGAGCGCCTGCTCACCGCTGCCGGAAGGCCACCAGAGGCGCGGCTCGTCAATATGGAAGAGATAGTTGACATCAGTCTCGCCCTTGACGCCGACGTCGAGGCGGACGCGCTCGCCGTCGAGATCGAAATAGACCTGGGCAACGCCGGCATGTTTCGCAAACAGGCTGGCGGTGACCGTCAGGTCGACCGAGCCGTCATTATTGTGGACCTGGCGGGTGACGACATGTTCGATGCGCGCCGTCTCGAGCTTCTTCAGCGCAATCGTGCCGTAGAGGCCTAACGGCGCAATGGCGATATTCCAGTCCCAGCCGAAATGGCATTGCGGCTTGCGCAGCATATTGCCGTCGGGGATCGGCGAATTGCCGGTGCTGTAGGGAACATAGAAGGGCTGCTGCTTCTGCCGTTCAGCGCCGACACCGGGATTGGAGGCGAAGACGATGCGGATGACATTGTCGCCCGATTTCAGCATGCTGGAAACATCAGGCCGGTAGCGGCGGAAGCTGTTGTCGGCTTCGAGCGCCAGGAAGCCGTTGATATAGACGCTGCCCACCGTGTCGAGATAGTCGATATCAAGATACCAGTCGCCTTCGACCTCCTGCAGTGTGAAGCTGCGCTCGACCGCCCATTCGCGCTGCGCTACCCACTGCACTTTCTCCTCATTGCGGCCGAAATAGGGATCGGGGATGAGCCCTGCCCTGTGCAGCGCCGTGTGCACGTCGCCGGGCAATGTGATGGTGCTCTTGATCTCGCCGTCGACGGAGGTGAGCTGCCACGAACCGGAAAGGTCAATGCTGGAGGGGGTTGTTTGTTGCGTCACGATTTCATTTCCGATTTGCATTTTGAAATGGACGGCGCATGACCGCGGTCCGGTATTTGTCGGTCGTCATGACCGCTTCCCCTCCGTCACGCTCGGGCTTGACCCGAGCATCCACACGACATTCGCCAGCAGCCGCGGCATGGATCCTCGGGTCAAGCCCGAGAATGACGGAGCGCGGAGTTGGCCTCTTCCCAAGCGCGCGCAGATCTGGGTGAAGCGCCGGTCGAATTCATATAAACAGCCTTGCAGCAAGCAGGCAGCGCCATCTCGGACCCCGCCCGCGAAGAATTCCTCTAAAGACGCAGCTCGCTCTCCGCATCGAAGACCGAAGCCAGCGCCATGTCGAAACTGAGCTTCACCTTGGCTCCGACGTTGAAGCGTCGCGCGCCGTTGACGCGGACCGACATCGTGTGGCCGGCATGTTTCAGCCACAGAAGATTGTCCGCGCCCATCGGCTCCTCGATATCGACGGTGGCGTCATGTTCTTCGCCGCCGGCATTCTCGTTGACCTTGATGTGTTCGGGGCGAACGCCGAGCACCACCTTGCGGCCGGGCTGCAGCGTCTCGCCGGCATCATAGGCGTCGAGCGAGAAATTGACGCCGTTGGCCGTAAAGGCGATCCCGTCACCGGTTTTGATGAGCTCGCCGCGCAGAAAATTCATCGACGGCGAGCCGATGAAGCCGGCGACGAAGAGATTACGCGGCCGGTTGTAGATCGTCGTCGGATCGTCGAGCTGCTGGATGATGCCGCTCTTCATGATGGCGATGCGGTCGGCAAGCGTCAGCGCCTCGATCTGGTCGTGGGTGACGTAGATCATCGTATTCTGCAGCGACTGGTGCAGGCGCTTGATTTCGACGCGAAGTTCCGAGCGCAGTTTGGCGTCGAGGTTGGACAGCGGCTCGTCGAACAGGAAGACGTCGACATCGCGCACCAGCGCCCGGCCGATCGCCACGCGCTGGCGCTGGCCGCCTGATAGTTCGGCTGGCTTGCGCTTCAGGAGCGGCTGGATCTGCAGGATCTCGGCCGCGCGTGCCACGCGCTTGTCGATCTCGGCCTGCGGCACTTTGGCGACACGAAGGCCGAAGGAGAGGTTCTTCTCGACGGTCATCTGCGGATAGAGCGCGTAGGACTGAAAGACCATGCCGATCCCGCGGTCCTTCGGCTCCTCCCAGGTGACGTTCTTGCCCTTGATAAAGATTTGGCCTTCCGAAGCGTCGAGCAGGCCCGCGATGCAGTTGAGCAAGGTCGACTTGCCACAGCCGGACGATCCCAGCAGTACCAGGAATTCGCCATCATTGATCTCAAGGTTGAGATCCTTCAGCACGCTGACCGATCCAAAGTTCAGCGAGAGATCTTTGATCGAGACGCTCGAATTGGAGACAGTTGAATTCATGTTCATGTGATCACCCCTTCACTGCGCCGGCGGCGATGCCGCGAACGAAAAGTCGCCCGGAGACGAAATAGACGATCAGCGGCACCAGGCCGGTGAGGATCGTTGCTGCCATGTTGACGTTGTATTCCTTCACGCCCTGGACGGAATTGACGATGTTGTTGAGCTGCACCGTCATCGGATAGGTATCCGGCCGTGTGAAGACGACGCCGAACAGGAAATCGTTCCAGATGCCCGTGACCTGCAGGATCATCGCCACGACGAAGATCGGCAGCGACATCGGCATCATGATCTTCAGGAAGATCTGCCAGAAGCCCGCCCCGTCGACACGCGCGGCCTTGAACAGCTCCTCCGGCAGCGACACGAAGTAGTTGCGGAAGAGCAGCGTCAGGATCGGCATGCCGAAGATCGAATGGACGATGACGAGGCCGGTCAGGGTGCCGTAGATGCCGATTTCACGCAGGATGATGACGATCGGATAGATCATCACCTGATAGGGAATGAACGCCCCGATGATCAGGATGGAGAAGAAGAGCTCCGAACCCTTGAAGCGCCAGTTCGCCAGTGCATAGCCGTTCACCGAAGCGATGGCGATCGAGATGATGACCGACGGCACCGTGATGCGCACGGAGTTCCAGAAACCACGCGACAGGCCGTCGCAATTGAGGCCGGTGCAAGCCTCCGCCCAAGCCTTCACCCAGGGTTGGAAGGTGATTTCCATCGGCGGCGAGAAGATATTGCCAAGGCGGATTTCCGGCATGCCCTTGAGCGAGGTGACGACCATCACATAGAGCGGCAGCAAGTAATAGAGCGCTGCAACCGTCAGCGTACCGTAGAGGATGATGTTGCGCGCAGACAGCCTCGGGCGCGGCTTCGGGCCGCTCGGGCCGTCACCAAGTCTCGGCGCGACCGCATCGATACCGGCTGCGGTGGTGTTGAGGGTTCCGATATTAGCCACGCTTGCGCCCTCCTCCGAATTCCAGATAGGCCCACGGAACGATGATGATCGCGACCGTGACCAGCATCATCGTCGATGCGGCGAAGCCCTGCCCCAGATTCTGCGCCTGGAACATGTAGTCATAGACGTATTTGGCCGGCACTTCCGAGGCGATACCCGGACCGCCCGATGTCTGCGCCACGACGAGGTCGTAAACCTTGACGATGCCGGAGGCGATGATGACGATCGTCGTGATGAAGACCGGCCGCATCATCGGGATGACGATGAGGAGATATGTCTTCCACATCGGAATGCCGTCGACGCGCGCAGCCTTCCAGATATCCTCGTCGATGCCGCGCAGGCCGGCTAGCATCAGGCACATGACCAACCCCGTTCCCTGCCACAGCGCCGCAATCAGAATGCCGTAGATAACGATCTCGGGCGTATAGAGCGGATTGAAGGTGAAGCTCGTCCAGCCGAGCGAACGCACCACCGACTGAATGCCGAAATCCGGGTTCAGAACCCATTGCCAGACGAGCCCCGTTACGATGAAGGACAAGGCGAAAGGATAAAGGAAGATGGTGCGAAAGGTATTTTCGAACCGGATCTTCTGGTCCATAAGCGCAGCGAGCAGGAAGCCGATGACCAGGCTGAAGATCAGCGAGAGGATGCCGTAGAGCGCCAGATTCTCGATCGCTGTCACCCAGCGCGGCGCGGCCCAGAGGCGCTCGTACTGATCGAAACCGACGAAGCTCAACCGCGGCAGGAGCTTCGAATTGGTGAAGGAATAAAATACCGTCCAGAGTGTGCCGCCGACAAAAATCACCAGCGCTGTCAGGATCATCGGGATGGACGCAATCTTGGCGTTCAGATTGCGCAGTAACTTGTTTGGCCGGCCTGCTTGCGCTTGACCCGTCATGAACGCTTCTCCTCAAATGGCAGCTGCGGCCGGTGACGGCCGTTTTTCATCCCGTCCGGCGATCTGCCGGGAATACCAGCAAGACCATCCGGGAAGATCCGGCTCCGAGGAGCCGGATCGCCAGGACAGCAAGTCTGCCGATCAGTCGGCCGAAGAGATGATTTCGGCGAAACGCTTCTGGGCGTCTTCCGGCGTCATCGACGGATTGGCGAAGAATTCGGAGAAGAGGTCTTCCTTCTGCTTCTGGCTGTCGGCCGAAAGCAGCTGGTCGGTGCCCTGGATCACGTTGCCCTTCGCGAGGATGTCGAGACCCTTCTTCATGCAATCATTGGCGGCGGCGAGGTCGACGTCACCGCGCACCGGCAGCGAACCCTTCTTCAGGTTGAAGGCAACCTGGGTCTTGGGATCGAGCAGGGTCTTGGCAAGCACCGCCTGCGCCTTGGACTTCTCCTCGTCCTTCAGCAACGGGAAGTAGAACGCGTCGCCGCCAGTCGAGATGATCTCGTTGACGCCGAGGCCCGGCAGGCAGGTGTAATCAGTGCCGGCCTTCTGGCCCGCAAGCGCGAATTCGCCCTGCGCCCAGTCACCCATGATCTGGCCGCCAGCCTTGCCTGTTATGACGAGATTGGTCGCCTGGTTCCAATCCTGAACATTGCTGCCCTTGGACATGCGGCGGGCATCGTCGGCAGCCTTGAAGACCTTGGCGATCTCAGGACCAGCAGCAGCTTCGGCGTCCTTGTCCTTGAAGACCTTGTTGAAAGTGTCCTTGCCGGCGATCGCGACCATCAGCACGTCGAAGGCGCCTGCGGCCTGCCACGGCTGGCCGCCCACGGCAAGCGGGATGATGCCCGCCTTTTCGAGAGCCGGAGCAGCGGCGACGAACTCGTCCCAGTTCTTCGGAACCTCGACGCCGGCCTTCTTGAAGGCAGCGTTCGAAAGCCAGAGCCACTGCCAGGAGTGGATATTGACGGGAGCGCAATAGATCTTGCCATCGATGGTGCACGAATCGAGCAGGCTCGACGGACGAATGATGTCCTTCCACTTCTCGGCGGTTGCGACATCGGTCAGGTCGCGCATCAGGCCGGCCTGAACGAGTTCCTCGGCCTGGCGGCCATGGTTGAACTGGGTGGCACCCATAGGGTCGCCGCCGGTGATGCGGCTGATCATGATCGGACGCGCCGTGCCGCCGGAACCGGCGATGGCACCGTCCACCCAGTGATTGCCGCTGGCGTCGAACGCCTTTGCCAGCTCGGCGACAGCTGCGGATTCGCCGCCGGATGTCCACCAATGCGTGACTTCGAGATCGGTTGCGCTGGCGGCGCTGAGCGGAAGTGCTGCTGAAGCGGCAAGCATGGCCGCCATCATACGGATTTTCATGAGTTCTCCTCCCTCACTGAAACGTTGCCGGAAAAACTTAGATCAATCGATTTTCCGACGCAACTGCCCGCTTGGAAATTTTTCTTTAACGAACCGATTTGCTACTTGTAATAGTCTCCAGCAGCGCCGCCACATCCCTTACACCAGCGATCGGTTTGGTTTCTCGGCTTACACGCCTTTTGGTCAATATGTTGAAAGAACGCGAATTTTTTTTATACTTTGCCTGACAGACCACGCTACCCGCTTCGCAACTGCAGAAAAATGCGGCAAAAACCACGGATTCAACCTGGGCGGACGATGCTGCACCGCATATAAGAAAAAATGCTCGACATTTCTACTGTATCGTTACAGATTACATCCTTCAGGGAGGCGCGATTTTGGCAGGCGGCGGGCTTACGGCGCCTGGAAAAGCCTCTATAAGCGAGACCAATTCGCGCGAGGCAGGCCTACAGGGATGGAAAACAAGGGAAATTTCGGACAGGCGACGTCGACGGCGGTGACACGCGAGCGCCCTACATTGAAGACGATCGCCTTCATGACTGGCCTTGGCGTAACGACGGTATCGCGCGCGCTGAAGGATGCGCCGGATATCGGCGCCGAGACCAAGGAGCGGGTGCGCATGGTCGCTCGCCAGCTCGGTTATCAGCCTAACAGAGCGGGCGTGCGCCTGCGCACCGGCAAGACCAACGTCATCGCCCTCGTCCTGAGCATCGACGAGGAGATCATGGGCTTCTCGAGTCAGATGGTTTTCGGCATATCGGAAGTGCTGTCCGGCACACCTTATCATATCGTGGTCACGCCGCATTCCCACAGCAAGGATCCGATGCTGCCGGTGCGCTATATCCTCGAAACCGGCTCGGCCGACGGCGTCATCATATCGCGCATCGAGCCGGACGATCCGCGCGTGCGGCTCCTGTCCGAGCGCGGCATGCCCTTCGCCACGCATGGCCGCACCGATGCCGGCCTCACGCACCCGTTCCATGATTTCGACAACGAGGCTTTCGCCCATCAGGCGGTGGAGCGGCTCGTCAGGCGCGGCCGGCGCCGCATCGCGCTGCTGCAGCCGCCGAGCAAACTCACCTATTACGCGCATATCCGCATTGGCTTTCAGACCGGCCTGCACGATTATGGCGCCGAGGAAGTGCCGCTGCGCGTCAATACCGACGCACCGCTCGCCGACATCCGTGACGTCGTCGAAGTGATGATGCGCTCGGCCAATGCGCCGGATGGAATCGTCTGCTCGGCCGGCAGCGCGGCGATCGCCGTCAATGCCGGCATCGAAGCCGCCGGCAAGGCGCTGGGCCGCGATCTCGACATGGTCTCCAAACAATCTGTGCCGATTCTGAACTGGATCCGGCCCGAGATCATCACCGCCCAGGAAGACGTGCGCCAAGCTGGCCGTGAAATGGCCAAAGCGGTAATCGCCCGCATCGACGGCGTCGAACCGGAACTGCTGCAGAGCATCAGCCAACCGATCTGGCCGGAGAACGGCAGGTAGGACGGCACGATAAATGCCTATTCTGCCGTCGGCGCCCCCCCGCCGCGTGATGGCATGGAATAGACTCTCAACGACCTCGAGCGCAAACCTTCATCCCACAGCTGTGCGAGTTTGATGACCGGCTTGTCTTACAGCCTCTGGCTAGCGGGCAGACGCCCTGCCCTCGGCTTGGCAGTTTGGCATCGGCTCAAAAAAAGCCAAGATTGCCGGCCATCTCACGAACGAACCGTGGGGATATCGACAGAATGCAGCAGAGCAGCGTGCCCTATTTCAGCCAATGGGAAACGCCCGGCATGACGCTGCCGGTGCTTGCCGAAGGGCCGCAGGCGCTGCTCAGCGATCCGCTCTGGCGCCATTCGGGAGCCGCGACCATCGAAGAATATGCGCAATGGGCGGTGAATGTCTGCGCATGGCCTGCCTGAAGATGATACTTGCCGCCCGCGGCGAAATCCATCCGACGCTCGAGCTTGCCCGCGCTTGCACAGTCTATGGCGGCTATGTGGTCAACGAGATCGACGCCTCGATCAAGGGGCTCATCTATGCGCCCTTCGTGCGCTTCGTGAGCGACCATTTCGGGCTTGCCGCCGAGACGATGACCGCAGTTCAGACATCGACCATTCCCGATCTCCTGTCGAAGCGGCGCTTTTTCATCGCCTCGGTGCATTCAGCCATCCGCTGGCCGGAGCGCGAGCCGCCGTCGAAGGGGGGCCATCTGGTGCTGGTGACGGCAGCAAGCAACGAGACGATCCGCTTCCACAACCCATCCGGCCATGACGAGGCAAGCCAGGCCGATGTCATTCTTCCGCTTGCCGTCTTCGACCGCTTCTTCGCCAATCGAGGCATATCGGTCGACGTCTGACCTTCCAACCCGATCCCTCCGGAGGTTCGCATGACCCCTTCCCAAACCAAGCTGCGCATCGCCGTGCTCTTCGGCGGACGCTCGGCCGAACACGAAGTTTCCGTGCTCTCGGCAACCAATGTCATGAGCGCGCTTACGCCAGAGAAATACGACGCCACCCCCGTTTTCATCACCCGCGAGGGGCAGTGGCTGCTGAGCAGTTTCGTGGACGGCGTCCTGGCGACACCTTCATCTGGCACGGAAGTCTGCCTTGTGCCGGGCGGCCGAGGACGAGCGATGGCAATCCCCGCCCGTGGCACGCCATATGAACTGGTGAGGATCGACGTCCTGTTCCCCGTGCTGCACGGCCCGCACGGCGAAGACGGATCGTTGCAGGGTATGGCGGAGGTTGCCCGCGTGCCACTCGCCGGCTGCGGCATCCTCGGCTCGGCCGCCGCGCTGGACAAGGATATCGCTAAGCGTCTGCTGCGGGCGGCGGGCCTGCCGGTGGCGCGCGCGGTGGCGATCCGCGAAGGTGCCGTCCCTTCGCTGACCGACCTTGAAAGCGAGCTTGGACTGCCGCTCTTCATCAAGCCGGCGCGCCAAGGATCGTCGGTCGGCGTCGCCAAGGTCCACGCGAACCAGGAATTCGCGCCCGCCCTTGCAGAGGCCTTCCGTCACGATCGCACATTGCTTGCGGAGGAATTCATTGCGGGCCGCGAGATCGAATTCAGCGTGCTGGAGGATCCAGCGGGAGAACTTTTCGTCTCCCGGCCGGGCGAGATCGTTCCGGCGGAAAGCCACGGCTTCTACAATTACGACGCAAAATATGTCGATGAGAACGGCGCGGCGCTGAAAGTGCCGGCCGACCTGCCGGCCGAAGTCGAGGCGGCCATGCGCGACACGGCCGCCAAAGCCTTCCGGGCTATCGGCTGCGACGGCATGGCGCGCGTCGACTTCTTTCTGACGTCAGATATGCGCTTCGTCATCAACGAGCTCAACACCATTCCCGGCTTCACTGATATCAGCATGTATTCCAAGGCGATGGCGGCAAGCGGCGTCAGCTATCCCGAAATTATCGACCGCCTGGTGGAACACGGCATGGCGCGCTCCCGCCGGGCAGATTAGGGCATGGGCAGGTTATTTCGGTATGTTACCGCGGCGGAAAAGCAACACTGCTTTCGGAGCTTGGCCGCCGCAACCATACGATTATCGAAGAACCCAGCCGGCGGATCGTCAAGCAGGAGCCGGCGAGCGATGGAGCAGCCCTGCCCTGGGTCGACATGGTTGCCTTCGCCCGCCGCGCAACCGAGATGGCAATTGCCGACCACGCGGCAGCGCGCGAAAAAGCCGCTTGATATTTTCGACCGCGGCTTGATCGATGCCGCCTCGGCGCTCCAGCACCTGACCGGCGAACCGGTCCTGGAAAGATTGAGCACCGCCCATCGCCATAACAGAAGCGTCTTTCTCACCCGCGATGGCCCGAGATCTACACGACCGACCCTGAGCGCCGCCATTGCTTCGAAGAGGCCGTAGCCGAATATGAGCGGCTCACCGCCACCTATCCGACACTTGGCTACGACATTGTCGCGCTGCCGAAGATCCCGGTCGCAGAGCGGGCCAATTTTATCCTGGATCGCCTGGAGGCGAAGTAGGCGCCCCTCCGGGGCGGGCGGATCTCATCGCCGCCGAAAGACACACCACTGAAACGATTGCCTGCCGCCGCCGGGCGTCATGTGCTCCTCTCGCCACTCCCGCTCCAACGAAAAGGCGGAACCGAATTCCGCCGCCAGGGCGGCTGCATCGTAACGCTGGACCGGCAAACCGCTGCACCGCTCCGGCCCATCAGTTGCGAAGGTGGCGATGATCACGGCGCTGCCTGGCGCCGTGCCTGTTTCCAGGGCCCGACGGTAGGCGAGCCGCTGCTCCGGCTCGGTAAGGAAGTGAAAAACGGCGCGGTCGTGCCAAACATCGTAGCGGCGTCCCGGTCTCCATTTGGTGACATCGGTCACCAGCCAGGCGATACGGGTTGCATCACCCCGCAACCGCGCCTTGGCGACATCAAGCGCCGGCGCAGCAATATCGAGAACGGCCAGGTCGGACCATCCACGCTCGACCAGGCGGTCGACAAGGCTCGACGCGCCGCCGCCGACATCGATTAGCGCGGCCGTAACCGGCAGATGCATCTCGTCAAGCGCCCTGAGTGAAGGCTCCGGCGTCGGCTGATACCAGCTGACGCTGTCGGCGGCTTTCGTGCGGTATACCTCGTCCCAATGTTCCTGTTGCGTGGCCGTCATCCGCTAACCCCATCTCTTGCAGCGTCCGATCCTGACCTATCAACATGTAAGCATCGAAACGTCTACCACAACCGTCTTGCGGCCTGCGCGCATGGTTTCAGGAAGCAAGGTGACGATAGACGAGATCGGCGGGATCGGTTCGAGGCGCAGCGGGATCGAGACGCGCCCCCAGGCGCTCCGCAACAGCGATCGAGGCTGCGTTTCCGGGTGCGATATAGCTGACAAGCGACGACTGCTTGAGCGTCGCGAAGGCCCAGCCGCGCAGCGCGAAGGCTGCTTCCGTCGCATAGCCTCGCCCCTCGTGCCCCTCATAAACGAACCATCCCAGCTCCTTTTCCGGGAAGAGCGGCCCATGATTGATCCCAACCTGGCCGACGCATTCGCTGGTTTCCGAAAGATCGATCATCAGCGCCCCATGGCCGAAAAGCTGCCAGAGAGCGACGTCATGACAGAACATCCCCCACGCCGCCCTCACATCGAACGGGCCGCCCATTCCGGCAGAGCGTGGCGAAGCCATCAGCCGAGCATAGGCGGGGAAATCGCTGATGTCGGGCTGTCGGAGCGTCAGGCGTTCGGTCCGGATTGTAATCGCGCCCATTTCGGACATGTCGTCACCCTTTACCGCTAGTCTTCGAACGCCGGAGCGAATCGCAGCGTCCCGCTCGGCGCCGCCCCCCGAAAGACAATTCGCTGCACGAACCGCGTATTGAGATCGTGATATGTCAGTTGCCCGTCGCTGCTGAAGCCGGCACCGCTGTAGACTTCTGGATTGCCGATCAGCGCGCATCCGCTCGCGCCCATCGCCTTCAGCAATGCAAGTCCCTTTGCCATCAGCGCCCTGCCGATGCCCTGCCTCTGTCTCTCCGGCGTCACGGAAATCGGACCGAGCCCAAACCAGCCGACATGCACGCCGTTGATCGTCACCGGCGAAAACGCGACATGCCCCAGGATCTCGCCATCCTCTTCGGCGACCAGCGATATCGCCAGATCGCCGCTCAAGCGAAGCTTCCGGATGATCTCCGCCTCCGTACCCTCGCTGTAGGGCATGGGCTTGAAGGCAGCCGAGGTCACATTCTGAATCGCTTCGATATCTGCCGGCGTCTCGTATCGGACGAGCATTCCTGTAGTCCTCCGGAACGATCTTCAGATGCTATGAAGGGAAAGCCAAAAATCAACAAGCCAACTTGCTCAAACAGAAACAACACAGTTGTTGGCCTAGGCAACGCACCTCACGAAAAAAGCCCGACGCAACGGCCGGGCTTTCTCTCCATCTCCTCTGCGGATCTCAGAACGTCGCAACACCGCTGCCCCAGGGGCCATGATGAAAATCCTTACCATCGAGGCGGTCGAAGCCGTGGGCGCCGAAGAAGTCGCGCTGGGCCTGGATGAGGTTTGCGGTTCCCCTGCCCTGGCGGTAGGCGTCGAAATAGGTGAGCGCCGAGGTGAGCGCGGGCACCGGCAGGCCTGCTGCGAGAGCGGCGGTCACGACGCGGCGGAGCGCCGGAATCGATTCCTTGACCATGGCCGAGAAGGCCGGCGTGACGATGAGGTTCGCCGCATCAGGCGCGTCGGTGAAGGCCTTGGTGATCTCGTCGAGGAACTGCGAGCGGATGATGCAGCCGGCGCGCCAAATCTTCGCGATAACAGGCATCGGGAGCGACCAGTTGAACTCCTTCGAGGCTTCCGCCATCACGGCAAAGCCCTGCGCATAGGCGCCGATCTTGCCGGCAAACAGCGCCAGTTCCAGATCCCTGTTGAGCTCTGCGCCGTAGGCGGTCGGGAAAGCGTTGCCCAGACTTCCGAAGATCTTCTCGGCGGCCTCGCGCTGCGACTTCATCGAAGAGAGGCTGCGGGCGGCGACTGCGGCTTCGATCGCCGTTGCCGGAATTCCCATATTCTGCGCCTCGATCGCCGACCACTTGCCGGTGCCCTTCTGGCCTGCTTTGTCGAGGATCATGTCGACCATCGGGCCGCCGGCGACCGGATCGGTCGCCGCAAGCACCTTCTCGGAGATCTCGATCAGGTAGGAGTTCAGCCTGCCTTTGTTCCACTCGCCGAAAATGCCGGAGATTTCGGCGGCGCTCTTGCCGAGTCCATCGCGCAGGATGCCGTAGATTTCGGCGATCATCTGCATGTCGGCATATTCGATGCCGTTATGAATGGTCTTGACGAAATGGCCGGCGCCGTCATTGCCGAGCCAGGCGACGCAGGGCTCGTCATTGTAGCGGGCGGCAATCGAGGTCAGCACCTTCTCGACGCGCTTCCAGGATTCCTCGGTACCGCCGACCATGATCGAAGGCCCATGGCGGGCGCCTTCCTCGCCGCCGGAAACCCCCATGCCGATGAAGGTGAGTTCCGTATCCTTGAGGCGATCGAAGCGGGCGACGGTGTCGCGGAAATTGGCGTTGCCGGCATCGATCATAATGTCGCCCTTGGTCAGATGCGGGCGCAATGCCTCCATCTGCTGGTCGACGGCATCGCCGGCCTTGATCATGATGATGATCGGGCGCGGCGGCCGGATGGCATCGACGAACTCCTCGATCGTCTTGCAGGGAATGATCTGCTTCTTGAGATCGCCGGCGCTCTCGTAGAATTCGTCGGTTTTCTCAGGCGTGCGGTTGAAGACCGCGATTTTATTGCCTTTCTCCGCGATGTTGAGCGCCAGGTTGGAGCCCATGACCGCAAGGCCGATCAGTCCGATTTCTGCCTTTTCCACGACAAACCTCCGATGTGTCATTTGGACCGGTGTTGTGGCACTGTCTCGCTCAAACGGCAAGTCTAGCGAGGGTCTAATCGGTTCGCAAAAGCCAATGAATTGCGGCTTCGGTGACCCAACTTGTCTGACAACATGCAATTACAGACTGATCCGGACGCCGCAATTTTCGCGCAGTCACCCGCGACGCCCTATCTCATGTTATCATGCGGACCTAGGGAGATGTCGCTTGGTTTCGAAGAGACGAAAAGACAGGGCGCTGCTTGCGGCCCGCGCCGGCCGCTACCTCGAATATGCGCCGCCGCCGACGCTGCGGCGCCATTTCAACCGCCTGTGGTCCAATACTCTCTTCGACGGGCCGCCGCCAGCTGTGGCGATTGTGCCGGACGGCTATTGCGATCTGCTTTGGATGGACGACCGGCTGGTCGTCGCCGGCCCCGACAGGACGGCGACCTTTCCTGTCATCCGGCCCGGCTCGACCGTTATCGGGGCGCGTTTTGCCCCGGGCGCGGCCGCATCCTGGCTGAAGACGCCGCTCTCGGCGCTGGTCGGCCTCTCCGTGCCGCTTGCCGATATCGGCCGAAAGGACACGAGCGATTTCGAGGCGCGGCTGCGGGATTGCCCGGATCCCGCAGCCGCCGCGTCGATGTTTGGCCGCTTGCTCGAGGAGGCCGCGCGAAATGAGGAGGAGCCAGCCCGCGACGCCGCCGTGATCTTCGCCGCCGCCGACAGCGGCAGCCCGGCCACCGGCCTGCCCGACCGGCTCGGCATCAGCGAAAGGCAGCTGCGCCGCCGCTGCCACCACCATTTCGGCTACGGCGCAAAGACCCTGGAACGCATCCGCCGGTTCCAGCGTTTCCTCGACCTCTGCCGCAGGGCGGACACATTGCCACTTGCACGCATCGCTCTTGAAGCCGGCTTTGCCGACCAGGCTCACATGACGCGCGAGGTTGGGGAACTCTCGACGCTGACCCCCGCGATCATCCTCGACCAACTCGGCATGCTGGAAGACTCTGGCTGACCGTTTTGTTCAAGACGCTGCCGGATGGCCTTATTATTTCGGGGAAACCAAGGACAAGGACCTGCAAGCCATGGCCACAATGCCTGCAAAAATCATCCACCAATCGATCGAGCGCGACTGGCGTGACGTCTACGACTTCGCCGGCAAGCCGGAGAACATGCCGCTCTGGGCCTCCGGCCTTGCCACCGGCTTCGAACCGGATGGTGCCGATTGGATCGCCCACGGTCCCCTCGGCACCATCAAGGTAAGCTTTGTTCCCGTCAATGAATTCGGCGTGATCGACCATACGGTGACGATCGAATCCGGGCTCAGGGTTTATAATGCCCTGCGTATCGTGCCGAACGGCGATGGCTGCGAGGTCATGTTCACGCTACTGCGCCTGCCCGGCATGACAGATGAGCAGTTTGCTGCCGATGCCGCGCATATCGAGAAGGATCTCGTTATGCTGAAAGCCCTGATGGAGAGATAGATGGCTGAAAACTCCGAACACAACGACCGCCGCATCGATTATGTCGAATTCAACGTCTCCGACATCGCTGCCGCCAAAGCCTTTTACGGCTCGGCCTTCGGCTGGCGTTTCACCGATTACGGCCCGAATTACTGCGAATTTGACGATGGCCGGCTGAAAGGCGGCTTCACCGATTTCGGCCCCGTCCGTCCGGGCGGCCCGCTCGTGGTCGTCTATGCCAGGGATCTGGAAGAAGTGCTGACCTCTGTCGAACGTGCCGGCGGTACGATCTGCCGGCCGATCACCGATTTCCCCGGCGGCCGCCGCTTCCATTTCCTCGACCGCGACGGCTACGAGCTCGCCGTCTGGGCGACGGCATAAGTTGGAGCCTTTCCTGGTCAGATTGAAGCATTCTGCCGGAGCAGGTTTTCGTCAGGGCATACCCCAGGTACGTCCAAGCCGATCGCCTTTGATCCTGGCGGAAAGGTGTCCGGCTCGGGTTGGCTGAAACGGGCCGGCTGATCGACCGGCCGACTCCGTTTGAGGCAACAGAATGCTTCAATCTGACCAGGAAAGGCTCTAGACTACCGATCCATCACGATCATAGCGCCGATGATAGTGCCGCCCGCATCGCGCAACGGCGACATGCGACATCGCACCTGCCGCGATGCCCCCTCGTCGGCTGCACGCTCGTAGGTGTAGTCGAGCGCCTCGCCGGCAAAACACGCGTCCAGCTTATGCTTGGCGCATTCGGCAAAACGTTTCTCGCCGATGAATTCGGAGAGGTGACGCCCAATCAGCTCCATCGGCTTCCTACCGAGATGGGCGCTGTTGGCCGCATTGGAATAGAGGTAGCGGTAGTCTCTGGTCAGCACGGCCACCCGATCCGGCAGGCCTTCGAGGATTGCCGCGTTGAGGAAGCTGCCGTTATCGGTGTCAGGCACGTAGGCTGCCGGCGGATCGATGCGGATATCCTGCGGCGAAGGCACCCGCCAGTCCGGCCCATGCGTGCCGAAATAGCGGTCGAGCAGGTAGGAAAGCACCGCCGTATGTCCTCGGACACTGGCGCTGTCGTCGGCGTCCCGAGCGACAAGATGGCTGACGAATTGCAGCTGCATGTAGACTTCGAGCAGATTGCCCGCCTGGCACGCAAGAATCGCCTCGACCAGCGGCTCGACATGACGGTCGAGCGACATGACGCGCTGATCGTCGCCCCGGCGTATGGCTTCCTCTATTTGCGCGCATCGCAAGGAAAAGGCTCGAAAAAGCTCCAGCAAGACGCCTCCCACTCCCATTGTCCCAAGTGGCGTGTCCGAAATTGACGCGGCTGCATTTTTCCAAGATGCGCCTTAAGGTAGATATCATTCTCGCACTGGTGGTGACGGCTAACATGAAGTTTACTCGGTTTCAATCCGAGAGCACCTGCCGCTTTTCACCGCTGATAAATAAGGGTGTGCTTTTCAAGGCGCGAGAGTCTTTTTGATCTGCCAGCGGTCGTGATACCAGAGCCACTGTTCCGGATATTCCCGCACCCAGCTTTCCACCTTGTCGTTGAGGAGCTGGGCAGCCGCCGGCAGGTCGAGATTGCCTTTGGCGTCGCGCGGCATCTCCAGCCGCGGCTCGATTTCCAGCCGATAGCGATTCCCCGGCAGGCGGATGCAGCGCGCCGGATAGACCTCGCAATCGAACTGCCGCACCAGCTTCGGCAGCAACGGATTTGTCTTCACCTCACGCCCGAAGAAGGTGCCCTTCAGCCCCTTGCCGAATTTCTGGTCGACGAGCACGCCCACCCCCTGGCCCGCTTCCAGCTGGCGCGCGAGCGCGAAGGAGGAGCCGGCATGCGAAGGCACCAGCTTGCCCATGCGCGCGCTGCGGAAATCGAACACCTTTTTGGCGATATAGGGATTGTTCGGCGGCCGGAAAAGCACCGTCACATGCAGCCCGAAGGCTGCACCTGCCACCGGCAGCAGCTCGAAATTGGCCGTATGTCCCGTGAAAACGATGAAGGGCCGCGGGTTGTCACGCAGATCGAGGAAAATCGGAATGCCCGACACCTCAACCCTGCCCGGCTCGGGTTTTTCGGGATCGTAGTCGAACAGCTGGTCGAGGAAGACATATTCGGCTGCGAGCCGACCCATATTTCCCCAGCTGCCTAGAGCGATCTCCTCGATCTCGGCGTCGCTCTTCTCAGGGAAGGCATTGCGCAGATTGACGAGCATCAGCCTATGGCGACGGGTCCGACGGCCGAGGCGGCGCATCGCCTTGTCTGCAAAGCGAATCGCACCATCGGCGGGAAACAGCTTCAATATGTTCAGGAAGCCGAACATCGCCTGCGCCACCAGCCATTGCTGGAAATTCCTGAGCGCCAGAACGATCCGGGTGATGATCAGCTTCACGTGAGCTCAATCCATCTTGAGGATGATCTTGCCGAAGATTTGACGCGATTCCATCCGCTCCAGCGCCCGGTCGATATCATTGAAGCCGACTTCTGTGTCGATGACGGGATGAACGAGCCCACGGCCCATCTTCTGCATCGCGTTGGCCATATTCTCCATGCGGCAACCGAAAGAGCCGAACAGCTTCAATTGCTGTTGAAACAGCATCATCAGGTTCATTTCTGTGGAAACGCCCGAGGTTGAGCCGCAGGTGACGAGACGCCCGCCACGCTTCATGCAGAGCATCGAACCTGCCCAGGTATCCTTGCCGACATGTTCGAAGACGACATCGACGCCCTTCTTCTTCGTGAGCTTGCGCACCACACCTTCGAAGCGGTCAGTTCGATAGTTGATGACGTGATCGGCGCCGAGCGCCTTGGCCTTCTCGATCTTGTCGTCGGAACCGACCGTGGTGATGACGGTGCAGCCGATCTTCTTGGCGAGCTGGATCGCTGCCGTGCCGATGCCGGAGCCACCGGCATGGACGAGGATCGTTTCGCCGGGTTCGAGTCTGGCATTGTCGAACAGCATGTGCTCGACGGTGCCAAAGGTGACGGGCGCCAACGCCGCGCCGATCGCATCGACCCCGGGAGGAGCCGGCACCAGCAGGCGCGCCGGCAGATTGACCTTTTCCTGCGCGAAACCGTCGAGATGGAAACCGTGCACGCCGGAGACATGTTCGCAGAGATTGTCGCGGCCCTCGCGGCAGGGTCGGCAGAGACCGCAGGTGCGCGCACCATAGATCGAGACGAGCTGACCCGGCAGCACATTGGCGACACCCGGCCCGATCGCGTCGACGACCCCGGAAGCCTCAGCGCCGATCACGAGCGGCATCTTGCGCTTGGCGAAAGCCATGCCGCGCCAGCCCCAAACGTCGATATGGTTGAGGGCCACCGCCTTGACGCGCAGCGTCACCTCGCCTGCAGCAGGTGCATCCGGCTCCGGCAGGTCGGTGATCTCAAGCTTGCGGTCGTCGATCAGTTGCAAAGCGCGCATGGCAAAATCCCTCGCCTCGAAGGCGTTTTTCTTGTCATCAAAATTGTCGGGAACCGCTTAAGCCGGTTCGAGCGCCATGACAAGGCTGGCATTCTGCCCGCCGAAGCCGAAGGAGTTGGAAAGCACAGCCGAAACCTGGGCTTCCCGCTTCTTGTTCGGCACGACATCGAGCACGATCGACGGATCGGGATTGGTGTAGTTGATCGTCGGCGGCAGCGTGCCTGTCAGCATCGTCTGCAGCGAGAACACTGCCTCAACCGCACCGGCCGCCGTCAGCGTATGTCCGATCATCGACTTGTTCGACGACACCGGAATGCCGACGAGCCGTTCGCCGAAGACGGCTGACATCGCGCCATATTCCATCTTGTCGTTCTCAGGCGTCGATGTGCCGTGCGCATTGATATAGCCGATGCCGCTCTCGTCGATGCCGGCATCGGCAAGAGCCGCGCGGATCGTTGCGATGGCCGGACCGCCATCGGGCGAGGACCGGGTGCGGTGGAAGCTGTCGGCCTTGTCGCCGGCGCCCTTCATGATACCGAGCACCTTGGCGCCGCGGGCAACCGCCGCTTCCAGCGATTCCAGCACCAGGGTCGCCGCGCCCTCGGCAATGACAAAACCGTCGCGATCCTTGCTGAAGGGCTTGGAAGCCTTGGTCGGCGGGTCGTTCTGGGTCGAAAGGGCCGACAGAAGAGAGAAGCGGATCAGCGCTTCGGCGCTCAGCGACCCGTCGGTCGCGACGGTCAGAGCCCGATCGGTGCGGCCCTGGCGGATCGCCTCAATGCCGAGCTGGATGGCGGTGACCCCGGAAGCACAGGCCGTCGACAATGTCACGGGAAGGCCACGTGTGCCGAACCGGTCGGCAAGGCGCTCGGAAATCGCGCCGAACAGCGCCGCCTCGTGGAAGGCCGGGTCGGGCCGCTGGCGCAGCGCCGTCAGGAAGCGCTCATAGGCGTCGCCCGGATGGTCGGCAGCCGGCGAGCGGTCTGCGAGTTCGAAACGAGCGCTCCATTCGGGCTCGATCGGCGGCGCGGCAAGAAACAGCGGACCATTGAAATCGCCCGAGAGACCGGCATCGGCCAATGCTTCGATGGTCGTCTCGCGCGCAAAGGCATAGGAGCGCTCGACGGCATTCGGCACCGGAATCTCGATGAAATCGACTGTGCCGGCGATCCGTGTCGATAGGCCTTCTGTAGGAAAACGGTTGATCGCGTGGATACCGGAGGTGCCGGAGGAAAGGGCCGCCCAGTTGTCCTTCAGACCTTGGCCGAGCGAAGTGATGATGCCCATGCCGGTCACTGCAACGATCGGCCGGCCGAGATGATCCTTGTAAGCGGAAGCTGTCATATCTCTCTCCTCACGCCTCTGCGGAAAGAACGGCGACACCCTCGCCGCGCTGATGTCCGACCGTTGTTACGACGGCTGCCTTCGTACCCGCCTTCATCGGCGCTTCGTGGGCTGTATCGAAGGGCGGAACCTTGGCCTTGGCATCGATGGCAAGGGCTGCGAGCGCCAGCCCGAGCGGGAACTGCGCCTCGATGGTGTGGCCGGAAATACCGCCGAAGCCGCGGATCGCAGCACCCGCAAGCTGATGTTCCAGCACCGCCTTCTCGCGGGCGGCGATCTCGTGCATGCCGGTCGAGCCGGAGAAGATCGCCGTGCTCTCTGCCGGGAGCTCCGCGGCGGGCTTCAACAGCCGCTCCATCCGCGCTTCGAAATTACCGGCGCCGCGATTGCCGCGATCGCCTTCGACAGCGCTGATCGTCGCATAGATGTGCGCGCCACGCTCTTCCGCATGCTTGCGCGATTCCAGCACCAGGAAGGCGCCGGCGGAACCGGTGATCATGCCGCCGCCCTCAAGGCTGGAGCGCGACCAGAGCGGCGCCCATTCGCCGCGCGTATGCGCGCCAACCGCTTCGGTGAGCAGGATCATATCGGGACGCTCGGCAGCAAAGGCGCCCCCAACTAGCGCATGGGTCGATTCGCCGGAGCGGATGCGCCAGAAGGCTGTCTCAACGGCGGAAACGCCTGACGCTTCCTCGCCCATGAAGGTGCGCGAGGAGCCCGTGACCTTGTGAACAATGGATATGTTGCCGGCAAGCAGGTTGGAAAGCTGCGCTAGAAAGAGCGTCGGCCTCAGTTCCGTCGTCAGCTTCTCATTAAGCAGCAGCTCGCGATCGTTGCGCTTCAGACCCTCGTCGACGATCAGCGTGTCGACGTTGATGTCGCGCTCGCCGCCGCCGGCGGCCACGATCATGTCCATCGTGCCGCAGGCCTCGATATTGTCCTTGAAGCCGGCATCGTCGAGCGCAAGACCCGCGGCGAAGACGCCGATGCGCTGCCAGTTCTCCATCTGGCGCTGGTCGCCGCGCTTTGCGATCTGCTGCGACCAGTCGATCTCGGGCAGCGGATGCACCGGATAGGGTTTGAATTTCTCGATCTCGACGATTGCCGTCGGGGCACGCTCGGCAGAAAGCAGCGCAATATGCGCGTCCTTTCCGACGCCCTGACAGGTGACGATGCCGACGCCTGAAATGACGACGTCGTTTGCAGCCTTGTTCATCCAACCACTCCCTGCGCTGCGATCGCGTCGAGAAGCCCGACCTCGCCGGCGCGTTTTTTTACGATATCGCCGAGCGGAACCTCGCTGAAGGGCATGGTGCGCAGTTTCAGCTGCGCATCGCAGACCTTCTTGCCGCCGCTGGTGATCTTGGCCTTGGTGACCGCGAAACCCGAACCGTCGTGTTCCAGCACCGCCTCGATGTCGAGCACGGCCTCCGGTTCAACGAAAGTGCGCATCTTGGCGCCGTCGACCGACATCAAGAAGGGCATGGCGGCAAAATCGGTGGCGGCAAGCACCAGCATCCCGGAGGCCTGCGCCATAGTCTCGATCAAGAGCACTCCGGGAACGAGCGGCATGCCGGGAAAATGGCCCTCGAAAACGGGGCTCTTGGCCGGCACGACGGAGCGCGCCGTAAGCGTACCCTTCTTCAGGTCCACCGCCTGAACGCGGTCAATCATCTGGAAATATTCCAGCAGCATTCGGATCCTCCGGCCCGACGAGCCATCTCCGCCCGCCGGTGACGCCTACTTAGAGCAATTCCGGGAAAAGTGCGAAGAGGTTTCGCAGGAATTGCGTAAGAACAGAACCGCAGAACGGTTCGGGCGATTCATCATGAATCTGAACCGATCTAGGAACGAAACCGCCCGGCCGCCATGGTCAGGGCGGCAGGGCGTTCAAAAAACACTGATATGTCGCTCAGGCCTTGGCTGCTTTGAGCTCGTCGATCTTCGCGCAGAGGTTCTTCAGCACGAAATATTCTTCCGTGGAAACCTTGCCTTCGTTGACCTCCTGCGTCCACTTTTCGAGCGGAATCTTGATGCCGAATTCCTTGTCGATCGCAAAGACGATGTCGAGAAAATCGAGGCTGTCGATACCGAGGTCGTCGATCGTATGGCTCTCCGGCGTGATCGTGGCGCGATCGATCTCGCTGGTTTCTGCAATAATGTCGGCAACTTTATCGAATGTAGCGGTCACGCGCTGTACCTCATGAAATGACGATTTAGACCCCCTCATAGGCAAATCCTTTTCAAAAGCCAATGCTTTCGTCCGGGCGTCGCGGCAATTTGACAACAAGGTGTTGCCTAAACAGCAATGGAACGCCGGCGAGCGCGCGCGCCGAAAATAGGGCATGTGGCGCAAAACCATGCCTCGATTTCTGCAGGAATAGCATGCGTCAAGACAAATACCTCCAGAGCGGCGAGCGGAGACGAAGTAAGGGGATGTCGAGGCGGAGGAATAGTTTCGCCGACGGGACGAAAGCCATCGAATCAGGCGTGTGGACGCAGAATTCGCTTGTCCAACATCCGCATCGGTCTTTGATCTGAATCAAATAATGCGCGCCGGCATTTGATATTCATCAAGCTCTGCCGGAAGAGATCCCGATCGCGTTCCGGCATGTCCGGTTTTTTGAAGGATCACGACGATGGACGTCGCCAGCAGTGAGATTTTCGAAACAGGCACGCCCGTCGCATGTCGTTCCTGTCAGGCGCGTCACGGTGTCGTCTGCGGCGCCTTGTCGAACGCCCAGCTGAAGGAGCTCAACCGCCACTCCCTGCGCCGCAAGATCGAGGCGGGCTCGGAGATCATTGCGCAAGGACCGGAGTGCTCTTTTTATTCAAACATCATGCGCGGGGTGGTAAAGCTCTGCAAGATGATGGCGGACGGACGCCAGCAGATCGTCGGGCTGCAGTTCGCTCCCGATTTCGTCGGCAGACCCTTCGTGCGCGAAAGCACACTGTCGGCGGAAGCGGCAACCGACGCCGATATTTGTGTCTTCCCGCGCAACCTGCTCGACCGCATGATTG
The DNA here is from genome assembly GCF_017357245.1 of Rhizobium bangladeshense. Taxonomy (NCBI): domain Bacteria; kingdom Pseudomonadati; phylum Pseudomonadota; class Alphaproteobacteria; order Hyphomicrobiales; family Rhizobiaceae; genus Rhizobium; species Rhizobium bangladeshense. The sequence continues at coordinate 2,544,005 of NZ_CP071612.1, forward strand.
CAGAGACGCCGGAGCTGCAGCGCAGGCTGCACGATCAGGCCCTCAACGAGCTGGACGCCGCACGCGAATGGATGCTGACGCTCGGCCGCCGCACGGCGGAGGAGAAAGTTGCAAGCCTGCTCCACCTCATCGCAACCCATGCAGAGCCGCAAACCGCCATCAGCACGGCCTTCGACCTGCCGCTGTCGCGCGCAGAGATCGCCGATTTTCTCGGGCTGACGATCGAAACCGTCAGCCGGCAGATGACCAGGCTGCGCAAGCGGGGTGTCATCTTGATCGAGAACTCCAGACATATTGTCGTGCCCGATCTGGATGAGCTGGAAAGGATCAGCGCATAACGCAATCAAAGGTCGAATTCGGATTCAGGCGCTGATCCGGGATCAGCGCATAAGAGGATCGGATGTAGAGTCGGTTCGGGCGCTGATCCGGGATCAGCGCCTGATAACCACACGGGTATTGGCTAGGCCTGCCTGCCGCGCCAGTGAGAAGAACTCTGCCGCATTATCGGGATGCAGGCGAACGCAGCCATGCGAGGCCGGCGTGCCGAGCCGCTTAAGATCGAAAGTGGCATGAACGGCATAACCACCGTTGAAAAACACTGCGTAAGGCATCGGCGCATTGTCGTATTTGCGGGAGCGATGGTTGCGCGACAGCCATTTTGCGCTCCAGGAGCCAGTCGGCGTGACATAGCCATTGCGCGCGGTCGAAACCTTCCAGCGATACTTGACGAAGCCGTTCTCGGTGACGGTCATCGTCTGTTTGCCGATGCTGATATTCGCAACCAGCGTTGCCGCCTCAGCCGCAACCGGAGAAAACTGCAGCAATAAACTTGCGGCTGCGGCCACAACAATCGTCTTCATGATAACCCCTCTTCGCGCCCGCGCAGTTGGATTGCGCCCTCACGACAGAGAGACTACGACGATACTTATTATATAGCTTTAATCCGAATGGTAATCACAGTTCTAACCGGCAGAAACAGGCGTTAGCGCCGCAGGAGCATAGCTCGCCTCACTGAAGTTTGCTCGCCGCCGGGGTCTGCTTGAGCTTCTGGTAGGCCTTGTTCATCTTTTCGCGGATGGAAGCCATGGTGCCGAGATTATGGCCGCAGGCCGCGCAGGTTATGATGTCGGTCTCGCGGATCTCGGGCCGCTCGATTTTCATCTTGGTGCTTTTGCACTTTGGGCACGGTAGTTCAACCTGAACTGTCATCGCTCTGCTTCCGGTCTGATGGATGTGAGGCGTTTCGCATAAACGTTTGCGACGGAACTGTCCACCGGGCGTGAGTGATGCCGCAAGCCCCTCACAGGAAGCACAAAAACAATCCGAACGTCACGCCGGTGAGCACCATGCAGCTCGCCTGAAACACCGAGACGCCATCCTCGATGTCGCCGGAGGTCGCTACATCGCGGCCGGAATTGTTGATCATCGGCTCGGTCACGAGTACGCCGCCATAGATGCGTGGTCCGGCGAGCTGGACATTCAGTGCGCCGGCCATTGCCGCTTCCGGCCGGCCGGAATTCGGCGAACGGTGCAGGCCGCCGTCACGCATCGCGACCCGGATCGCCTCGCGGCAGGCGCTGGTGCCGCGCCGGATCCAGGCGCCGGCGGCAATCAGCAGGATGGATAAACGCGCAGCCGGCCAGTTGGCGACGTCGTCGAGCCGGGCGGCGGCCCAGCCGAAATCGATATATTTCTCCGATCTGTGGCCGATCATCGAATCCGCCGTGTTCAGCATCTTGTAAGCGAAAAGCCCGGGCAGGCCGAAGATGGCATACCAGAGTGCAGGCGCCACAACGCCATCGGAGAAATTCTCGGCAAGGCTTTCGATCGCTGCGCGGCAGACGCCGGGCTCATCCAGCGTCTCGGGATCGCGCCCGACAATGCGGGAGACGGCGGCCCGCCCACCGATAAGCCCCTCCTCACGCAAGGCGACAGCAACGGCGGCGACATGATCGGCAAGGCTCTTCTGCGCCAGGAAGATCGCCACCAGTCCGGTTTCCAGCAGGATGCCGGCGAGGCCGAACAGCGCGAAAAACCGGCCGAACACGAAGCCTGCCGCCAAGGCCAGCAACAGCAGCGCCAGGATGGCAGCAACACCATTCATCCGTCGCTGATGGCCCGTGAGGCTTGAAGGATTGAGCTGCCCATCGGCATAGGAGATTGCCACTCCGAAAATCGCGACAGGATGCGGCACTCGTGACCAGAGCCATTGCGGATCGCCGACGATCCGGTCGAGCAGCAGCGCCAGAAGCAGCACGAGTAGGTTTTGGTCGATCGTCATCGCTCAAATCTCTGAAGGACTTCGCCAAGCCGCAGGTCCGCCGCCGGGCCCGGCGTAAGCCCGAAGCGCAGCCATGCGGGCGCATAGTCGAACTTGCGGACCAGAATATGATGCCGGCCGAGATGCGTGTAAATGTCGCTCGCCCTCGCATGGTCGACAAGGGCAAACAACGCCGTCCTCCCTGCGACCTGCAGCCCGACTCCGGTCAGCACCGAATGCAGCGCGGCGGCGCGCTCATCGATAAGCCGGCGGATGGGAGAAACGTCCGAACGCAGCAGCGAGCCTGCTATGGAAAGGGCCGGCCCTGAGACTGCCCAGGGTCCGAGCCATTCCTCGAAACGTTTGAGAATGTCTTCATGCGCAATCGCAAAACCGAGGCGCAGGCCGGCGAGCCCGAAAAACTTGCCGAAGGAGCGGAAGATCACCAGATTTGAGAGCCTCTGCATGTTGCCTGCGAGACTGAGTGCCGGAACAGCATCGCCGAAGGCTTCATCGACGACGAGAAGTCCATTTGCAGCCTTCATCCTGTCATGCAGGCCAATGAGCGTTTCGACCGGCCATGTCCGCCCATCGGGATTGTTCGGATTCACGACAACGGCAAGCCGATGCCGGGCCCCGATCGCAGCGACATCACCGACCGTATCGACGGCAAAACCCGCCGAAATAAAAGCGCGTGTATACTCGCCATAGGTCGGCGCCACGACCGCGACCCTGTTGTCCACCATGGCGACTTTGCCATCCGTTCGGGCGCCCCCACCCTCTGTGAGTAATCGCGGCAGAAGTTGGATCACCGATTGCGTGCCAGGCACCGGAAGCGGCAGGATTTTGCCGCTCCCGTAGTAATCGCCCGCCGCCCGCCTTGCCTCATCGACCAGATAGCTGTCCGGCAGGCGGTGCCAAGCCTTTTTCGGGATTTCCGGCAGAGCGGTTGGGCATGGATTGATGCCGGTGGAAAGGTCGAGCCAGTCCTCCGGCCTGCCGCCAAAGGTGGCAGCAGCAGCGGTAATGCCGCCGCCATGGAAGATCGGCGCGCTCACGCGGAGATCCCGGCGAGATCGATCAGATGCATGTAGGAACCCGACACCTGCCCGCGCCGGAGCCCCGCCTGGCCGAGATCGGTTCCGAGCGCATCCCGGACCTGAAACAGCCGCTCGCCCCGGCCCTCCGAAATGAGGGTGGAATAGTGGAACTCATGCGCCGTCATCGCCCGCTGAAAGATCGCGCCGTCGAGCGGCATGACGTGACGGTAACCGAGATGGCGTTTGCGCGCGGCATAGCTGGTGACGACGGGTAGCAGGCCGAGCATCTCGTGGCGCTTGCCCTCTGCATCGATCAGGCCTTCGCCGAGCACCATATAGCCGCCGCACTCGCCATAGATCCGGATGCCCCGCGCCGCCGCATCGAGAAGGCCGGCGCGGAAAGTCGGCGCCTGTGAGAGCTTGCCGGCATGCAGCTCAGGATAGCCGCCGGGCAAATAGATCGCATCCGCATCGGCAGCGGGCGCCTCGTCGGCGAGCGGCGAGAAGAAGGAAATCGCAGCCCCCCGCCGCCGCCAGCCAAGCAGCATGTGCTCATAGGAAAAGGCGAAAGCGATATCCCGGGCCACCGCAATGCGACTGCCGAGCGGCGGCAGACGATCGATATTGGCGGCCGACGGCCGGTTCAGGCCCTGCCTTGCGATACGCAGCAGAAACTCGAAATTGCATTCCTCGGAGACGGCGTCCGCCGCATGCTCGATGAAACCTTCAAGACGTGTATGTTCACCGGCTTGGACAAGGCCGAGATGGCGATCCGGCAAGGCAAGCGCCTTGTCGCTGCCGATCACGGCGATCACGGGCATGCGGATCGCCTCGAGCGCCTGACGCAGCATCGCCTCGTGCCGTTCGCTGCCGACCTTGTTGAGGATAACGCCGGCAACGCGGACATCGGCGCGGAAGCCGGCAAAACCGGCAACCAGCGGCGCGACCGACTGCGACATGCGTGAGGCGTCGATGACCAGCACCACGGAAAGGCCGAGCTGGGCGGCCAGATCCGCCGCCGTCCCCTTGCCGTCGGCCGCTCCGTCGAACAGCCCCATCATCGCCTCGATGACGAGAATGCGGTCGCCGGAGCGGTGTAGCGTGGCATTGGCCGAAATCAACTCCGACCGCATCGCCCAGGGGTCGAAATTCAGGCAGGGCGTGCCGCTCGCCGCCGCATGGAAGGCGGGATCGATATAGTCGGGGCCGGCCTTGCCAGGCGCGACCGCTATGCCCCGCCGACGCAAGGCTCTGAGCAGGCCGAGCGTCACCGTCGTCTTGCCGGCACCGGAGGAAGGAGCTGCAATCAGGAGGCCGCTCATGCCAGCACCTGGCCGGACTGGCGGAATGGATCGGGTTGCAGGCGCCGCCCGGCGAGAGCGCCGAGCCAGTCAAGTGAGGCTCGGAGCCGCACCACCTCGCCGACGACGACCACCGCCGGCGGCTCGAGCCCGGAGGCGGTGACAGCCTCGGTCGCCTGCCCAAGCGTCGTCTCCAGCACCTGCTGCGCCCCGGTCGCCGCATTGCAGACAAAAGCCACGGGCTCGGACGGCGAGCGGCCCGACGCAATGAGGTTGGCGCTGATCTGGGCGATATGCTTCATCGCCATGTACATGACGATCACGGGCGACCCCTTGCCGATCGCTTCCCAGTCTATTCGATCAGGTACGATACCGGAGGAATCATGGCCGGTGAGAAACGTCACCGTATGATTGACCTCGCGATGCGTCACCGGAATGCCGGCATAGGCAAGCCCGCCGATACCGGCGGTGATGCCGGGCACGATGCGGAACGGTATATTATGCTCGACCAGCATCAGCGCCTCTTCGCCGCCGCGGCCGAAGACGAAGGGATCGCCACCCTTCAACCGCAGCACCCGCTTGCCGGCACGCGCCAACTCCACCAGCCGCAGCGAAATATCGCGCTGTTTCGCCGAGGGCTTGCCGCCGCGTTTGCCGGCATATTCGAGTTCGGCGCCGGGGTGCGCGAGCCTAAGACAGTCCTCATTGACCAGCGCGTCATGGACGATCACATCGGCCTCGGCGAGCCCCTTGGCGGCCAGGAGCGTCAGCAGGCCCGGATCACCCGGACCGGCCCCGACGAGCCAGACGCTGCCCGGCTCCAAGGCCGGCAAATGGGAGAATGTGCTATTAAACATTTTGTTGATCTAGGCCCAGCAAGGACCAAGGTCAACGCCGCCTGCAGCACCTCACTTGAAGTTGCTGAGATGAGGATGAATCAATTTGTAAACAAGCGGATTCGAGATCGCAGCAAAGCGCCGCAACAACATGAATGTATTATGACATCGTCCAAACGAGACCGCCTACAGCACGGAGTGCTAACAGAGTCGTCCAACTCCCCCTCGTGATGCTCGGGCTTGTCCCGAGCATCTGCGGCGGCCGCACCGAAATCTAGGCGCAAGACCGAGTGTGACGCCACGAAAAAAGCAAGCCGAAAGTTGACGCCTGCTGCAATCAGCCTGCGAGACACTCAGCCGCGAAGCAGCGTACCGCGGATCAGGTTGAGGACCTTTTCCGACTCGATGCCGGTGGTGACGATATGGCTCGGCAGGCCATCCCAATCGCCCGGCGGGAACCGGCGACCGTCCGGCTTGACGATCGTCTGGCCATCGGCAATGCCGCCGCAGACGACACGCACCGCACCCGATATGGACGAGAACAGCTCCGGCGCCACAACGTAGACTGCGGCGCAGCTGTCATGCACCATCATGCCGTCCTCGACCGCATGCTTGTAAAAGTCGATGTAGGACTGGGAGAGTGCATCGAGCAGTTTCACGGCACCATCTCCCTCGGTCGCCATCCTGCCGAGATAACTGCGGCTCATGGTGGTGATCGAGGTGACGTCGAGGCCGATGACGGCCACCTTCCAAGGCGCGGTCATGACGATGTCGGCGGCTTCGGGATCCCCGTGAATATTGGCCTCGGCGACCGGCGAGACATTGCCGGGTACATAGAAATTGCCACCCATGATGACGACGTCCTTGACCAGGGTCGCAATCTCTGGATCCACCTTCAACGCCATCGCCAGATTAGTCATCCGCCCCACCGCGACCAGGCGCACCTCGCCTGGATGGGCGCGCACGGTGTCGATGATAAAGCGGTGCGCCGGGCGCGGATCTAGCGGCAAGTCGATCGTCTTTGGTACCTCGATATCGCCGAGGCCGTTGTCGCCATGCACCATGGAAGGCCATTCCCGCTCGGCGCGCGTGGCGTCGATGGTGACGCCGGCGCCTTTGGCGACGGGCGCCGGAATGTTCCATTCGCGTTTGAGGAAGAGTGCATTGCGCGTCGTCGTCTCGACCGATGCATTGCCGAAGACTGTGGTGATGCCGATCAGATCGATTTCGGGGTGGCGATGCAGGAAGAGAAGCGCCATGGCGTCGTCAACGCCCGGGTCAGTGTCATAAATGACCTTGTGCATGATATGTCCTCTAGATGTGAATCGCGAGGCTGCCGGTTGGCGCCGCGAATTGCCGCACCATAGCGACGATCAGGCTTTCCGCAACCCGCCGCGGGCGACGGCCGCCGTCGCCCGCGGCGATTTGATTTTGCCAAGCACCAATTCGGCATCGTCGCCGATCGCCGCAAGCGCTGCGGCTTCCGCAACGCCATGGCAGCCGACGCGAGCAAAGACGACAGCCGATGGGTTTTTAAGCCGCGGCGTTTCCCGCTCCAGCCGCGGCGCGTCGAAAAATACGACCGGCACGGCAAAATGCCTGACGACCGCCAGGATTGCCGCCTCCTGCCGCCGGCTGCCGATGGAAGCAATGGCGGCGAGCTCGTCCGCACCGATCCCGACCGCCTCGAGCGCCTCGACGGCGAGCGCCAACACCTCCGCAGGCGGCGTCCCGCGCTCGCAGCCAAGCCCGAGCACATGGCGTCTTGCCGTGCCGAAAGAAATGTCGCTCATGGAAGCAGCCGAATGTGCCCTTGCTCTGTCCTTGCAGCCATTGCAGCTTGGAGAGGGAAATGCAACAAGACCGGCTGAAAGACCTTCTGGAATAGTATCTTGCCTGATATTGCCCTCCATCTGCTTCTGCTGCTCTGCGCGGCTGCCTTCTTTGCCGGTTTCGTCGATGCAATTGCCGGCGGCGGCGGTCTCATCACCGTTCCCGCCATGCTGATCGCCGGCATTCCGCCGCTGCAGACGCTCGGGACCAACAAGGTGCAATCGATCTTCGGCGCCGCGTCCGCCACGCTCGCCTATGCCCGCAAGGGCCATGTGGAGCTTGCCGAACAGCTGCCGATGGCGCTCATGGCCGTCATGGGCGGCGCTCTTGGCGCCGCTCTTGCCACGATCGTACCCGGACAGGTGCTTCAAGCGATCATGCCGGTGCTGCTGCTGGCGATCGCGATCTTCTTTGCCGTCAAGCCAAATCTCAATGACCTCGACAAACACCGACTCATCACGCCCTTCGCATTCGGCTTGATGCTGGTGCCCGCCATCGGCTTCTACGACGGCGTCTTCGGCCCCGGCACTGGTTCTTTTTTCATGCTCGCCTTCGTCACGCTCGCCGGCTTCGGCGTGTTGAAGGCAACCGCCCATACCAAGCTTCTCAATTTCGGCTCCAATTTCGGCGCGCTGATCGTCTTTGCAAGCTTCGGCGCGATCCTCTGGAAGATCGGCCTGTTAATGGGCGTCTGCCAGTTCCTCGGCGCACAATTGGGCTCACGGCTCGCCATGCGCATCGGCGCAAAGCTGATCAAGCCGTTGCTCGTAATCGTCTGCGTCGCTTTGGCGGTTAAGCTGCTCGCCGATCCCACAAATCCGCTGCGGGTTTGGCTTGGTATCTGAGCCAGCGCCCCACCGTCTTCCATTACCTCGGGCGTAATTGATAGGGTGCACCGCCTTCCCACATGATCGACCTGCCCGGAACTGACGGGCGATCAAAAGGAGATGGACCCGATGAATGATGCAAAGAACAAAGCCGAGCGCTACCTCGCCATCTGGAACGAGACGGATGGCGCTCGCCGCCGCGCCCTCATCGCCGAGAGCTGGGCGGAAGCAGCCACATATGTCGATCCGCTGATGCGCGGCGAAGGTCGTGAGCAGATCAATGCGCTGGTCGAGGCCGTGCAAAGCCGCTTCCCCGGCTTCCGCTTCGAACTGATCGGCGCGGCCGACGGCTATGGCGATAATCTGCGCTTTTCCTGGGGGCTCGGGCCTGAAAACGGCGAAGCGGTGATCAAGGGCACGGATTTCGCCGAACTCGACGGCGGCAAGCTGAAATCCGTGCGCGGCTTCATCGACCAATTGCCGGCAGCCGCCGGATGACGCCGGCCGCCCGCTCTCTCGGAGATTACCTGCGCGAATGGCGTCAGCGCCGGCGCATGAGCCAACTCGACCTGGCGCTGGAGGCGGAGATCTCGCAACGGCATCTGAGCTTCATCGAAAGCGGGCGCGCGACACCCAGCCGCGAAATGCTGCTGCATCTTGCCGAACGGCTGGAAGTGCCGCTCCGCGAAAGAAACCCGCTGCTGCTGGCGGCGGGTTTTGCCCCCATTTTTGCCGAACGCAAGCTTGATGATCCTGCCCTTGAGGCGGCGCGGCGCGCCGTCGACATGGTGCTGAAGGGGCACGAGCCGTTCCCGGCGCTGGCCGTCGACCGCCACTGGACCCTCGTCACGGCCAACGCCGCCATCGCTCGCTTGCTCTCAGGCATTGTCGATCAGTCGCTGCTCACGCCGCCCGTCAATGTCCTGCGCATCAGCCTGCACCCGCAGGGATTGGCGTCACATATCGTCAATCACTCTGAGTGGCGCAGCCACCTCCTCGATAGGTTGCGTCAGCAGATAGCGGCCTCGGGCGATCCCATCCTGGAAACGCTGTTGAAGGAGCTGCGGTCCTATCCGGTTTCGGAACGGCCCGGCGAAAACCACCCCGACTATGCCGGTATCGCAGTTCCTCTCCGGCTTTCGACCAAAGCTGGGCTCCTATCGCTAATCTCAACAACGACTGTCTTCGGCACGCCTGTCGATATCACCTTGTCGGAACTTGCGGTCGAATCCTTCTTTCCGGCGGATGAGGAAACGGCCGCGATCCTGCGCAGCCAGGGCTCAGCTGACGGCTTTAAAACTCCACGCCCGCCTGGCCCTTGATGCCGGAGCGGAAGGGGTGTTTGACGAGTTCCATCTCCGTCACCAGATCGGCGATCTCGATCAGTTCCTCCTTGGCGTTGCGCCCCGTCAGCACGACATGCGTCATATGAGGCTTTTCGCTCTTCAGGAAGGCGACGACCTCGTTGATGTCGAGATAGTCGTAGCGCAGCGCGATGTTGATCTCATCGAGCAGCACCATGGAATTGCGTTCGTCGCGGATCAGCTCCTTGGCCTTGTCCCAGGCGGCCGAGGCGGCTGCGATGTCGCGGGCGCGATCCTGCGTCTCCCAGGTGAACCCCTCACCCATGGTGTGGAACTGGCAGAGATCGGAAAAATGCTTTTCGATCAGGTCGCGCTCGCCGGTCCACATTGCGCCCTTGATGAACTGCACGACGGCTGACGGCTTGCCATGCGCGATGTGGCGGAAGATCATGCCGAAGGCTGCCGACGATTTGCCCTTGCCCTTGCCGGTATGGACGATGACCAGGCCCTTGCCATCGGTCTTCGTCGCCATGATCTTGTCGCGCGCGGCCTTCTTCTTCGCCATCTTCTCGGCGTGGCGCACATCGTCCTTGCCGCCTGGGTCGTTGTCCGTGGTCTCGTCGCTCATCGATGCACCTCATTCAGTTGTGTGGCGGTCAGGTCGAACCGGGCCGAATTGCTGCGCGGCGTCCAAAGGCCGCGGTCGATCGCTTCTCCGAGCCGCTCCCTCATCTCGTCGAATGCCGCCGGGTTCTTCTCGATCATGAAGCTGCGCACGGCCGGATCGGCGACGAAGGCCCGATAGACCGCGTCGAAATGATGCGCACCGACCGCGCCCGTCGTCGCCGCGAAGGCGAAAAGATAATCGACGGTGGCGGCGATCTCGGCTGCTCCCTTGTAGCCGTGGCGCATGACGCCCGATATCCATTTCGGATTGACGACTCGGCCGCGCACGACGCGGCCGATTTCCTCTTCGAGCGAACGGATCACTGGCCGTTCGGGCCTGGAGTGATCGTTATGATAGATTGCAGGCCGCGTCCCTGCGAGCTGTTCGGCCGCCGCCGCCATGCCGCCCTCGAACTGGTAATAGTCGTCGCTGTCGAGCAGATCGTGCTCGCGATTGTCCTGGTTCTGGATGACGGCCTGCAGCGAGCGCAGCCGTTCCTCGAACAGACCGCGCTCGGCCCTGCCCTCCTCACCGGCGCCATAAGCATAGGAGCCCCAGACAAGATAGGCTTCGGCGAGATCGGCTCGCCGCTCCCAGCCCTTCTCGTCGATCAGCGCCTGCAGGCCCGCACCATAGGCGCCGGGTTTCGAGCCGAAGACGCGGTAGCCCGCCCGCCGTCTCGCGGACGCGGCGTCGAGACCGGCGGCTGCAAGGCTTGCCGCCTCGCCGCGCATACGCACAGCGATCGGATTATCGACCTCATCCTCGTCGAGCGCGCCAACAGCCCGGATCGCCTTGTCGAACAGCGCGATCTGCTCCGGAAAAGCATCGCGAAAGAAGCCGGATATGCGCAGCGTCACATCCACCCGCGGTCGCCCGAGCGCCGCCGGCGGTATGATCTCGTAGCCGGTAACGCGGCGCGAACTCATGTCCCAGAGCGGCTTGACACCGATCAGCGCCAGCGCCTGGGCGATATCGTCACCGCCGGTGCGCATGTTCGACGTGCCCCAGGCCGTCAGCCCGAAGGAAACCGGCCATTCGCCGTGATCCTGCACATAGCGGCGCACCAGCAATTCGGCCGATTTCTTGCCCAGTTCATAGGCCGCTGGCGTAGGCACCGCGCGGCTGTCGACCGAATAGAAATTTCGGCCCGTCGGCAGCACGTCCGGCCGGCCGCGGGTCGGGGCACCGGAGGGGCCGGGGGCGACGAAGCGGCCGTCGAGTCCTTTGAGAAGCCCATCGATCTCGGCGCGGCCGCAGGCGAGGATGGAGGGTTTGAGATGAGTTTCAATCTCGGAGAGTACCGATCTGGTTTGGGACCAGAGAGGCGGGCATTCCATCTCGCCGAAAACGAACTTCGCGGCGAGCAATTCGATGCGTTCGACGGTATCGCCGTTGGTTCGCCAGGGGGCGTCGAGAATATCTGCTAGGATTGCCGGTTTAGGGCGAGCCCAGGCGGTGGCCATGTCGCAATCGAGAGGGTCGAAGATGGAGGCTCCCCCCTCTGTCCTGCTGAACATCTCCCCCACAAGGTGGGAGGTCGGGGATGAGAGGTCTCGCTCCATCTCCTCCGCCGAAGGTGAGGCATTCTCCAACGCTTCTTTTGTACCAAGCCCAAGCGACTTGCCGATCTCCCCCCTTGTGGGGGAGATGTCCGGCAGGGCAGAGGGGGGTATCGCGGGCACCACGCTCAATCCCGCGTCCGCAGCAATCGCCCGCTGCAAACTCGCATCCCCGCCCTCTCCCAGCCCGCGCGGGACCCGCGCCAACGCCACGGTCAAGTCCGTAAGCCGCCGCCCCTGCGGCGAAACGCCGAACACATGCAGCCCATCGCGGATCTGCATCTCCTTGAGATCGCAGAGATAGGCGTCGAGCTTCTTCAGCGCCTCACCTTCGCTCTCGCCTTTCGCAATCCCCGCATCGCGGTCGAGGCCGATATCGGTCACAAGGTCGAGAATCTGCCGGCTGAGCAATCGGATGCGGCGAGGGTCGCCGCCGGAGGCTTCGTAATATTCGTCGACAAGCGCCTCCAGGTCCTTGAGCGGCCCGTAACTCTCGGCCCGCGTCAAAGGTGGCGTCAGGTGGTCGATGATGACCGCGCCAGTTCGGCGCTTGGCCTGCGTGCCCTCGCCCGGATCGTTGACGATGAAGGGATAGAGATGCGGTAGCGGCCCGAGGATTGCCTCGGGATAACAATCTTCCGAAAGCGCCAGCGCCTTGCCCGGCAGCCATTCGAGATTGCCGTGTTTGCCCATGTGAATGACCGCATGCGCGCCGAATTCGCCGCGCAGGAAGGCATAGAAGGCAAGATACCCGTGCGGCGGCACGAGATCCGGCGAATGATAGCTTTCCTTGGGGTCGATATTGTATCCGCGCGCCGGCTGGATGCCGACGAGGATGCCGCCGAAGCGGGCAAAAGGCAGGGCGAAGCCGCTACCGCAAAAATAGGGATCGTCTTCTGGACCGCCCCAGCGGTCCGTCACCTCATCCTGAATCTTCTTGGGAAGAGATTCCAGGAAACCTTTGTAGTGACTCAGCGAAAGCGTCTCGCGGATAACCTTGCCGTCGTGCCCGGAATTGGTCGGCCCCTCCATCAGATGCCGGATCAGCGCGTCGCCGTCGGCCGGAGCATCGGCGACCGGATAGCCCGCCGCCGCCATCGCGCGCAACACCTCGATGCTGCCGGCTGGCGTGTCAAGGCCGACGCCGTTGCCGAGCCGGCCGTCGCGGTTCGGATAGTTCGCCATTACGAGGGCGATGCGCCGGCTATGGGCCGGCGTGCGACGCAGCCGCATCCAGTTGGCGGCGAGTTCCGCCGTATAGCGCACCCGGCCCGCATCGGGCACGTTTGCAACGATATTGGTCTCGACCGCCGCATCGTAGCGGGCCGCCGTCTTGAAGGAGATTGCCCGCGCCAACACGCGCCCGTCAACTTCAGGCAGCGCCACATTCATGCCGAGATCGCGCGCCGAGAGGCCCTGAGACGAAGCCTCCCAGGCTTCCTTCGACGAGGCCGACAGGACCGCCTGCAGCACGATGGCGTCATTCGCCTCCAGTACCGTCGGTTGCCGGTCCGCGCCCGGTGCAGAGACCGCAAAGCCCGTTGTGTTGATGACGACATCGGGTTTCAGCGCCGAAAACACGCTCTCGAGAATGCCTGTCGAAACGGGATCCTTCAGGCTATAGGCAAAGACCGGCAGCGGCCGCAGGCCAAGTGCGGCCAGGGCCTCGACCAGCGCCTCGACCGGCTCGGTCTCGCCGCTCTGGACGAGGGCACGGTAGAAGCTGATGGCGACGATGGGGGGCGTGGGTTCGAATTCCACCTCTTCTGTCGAGCTTGGGGTACCCCCCTCTGTCCTGCCGGACATCTCCCCGACAAGGGGCGAGATGTCCGGCAGGACAGAGGGGGGTATCGCCGCCTTGGTCGATGACGGTGCTGTCACCCGCCGCCACTCCTCGACCCCGATCGCCCCTCGCTCCGGCCACCAGATCCCCGCCTTCATCAAAGGCACTGCCGGCGCCGGCTTCTCTGCGCCCGACAGCATCGCCGAGGCATAAGCAAGGAAGCTCCGCGTATTGGTATCGCCGCCCTCGATCAGATAGCCCCAGAGCCCATTGAGATCCTCAAGCGCTACATTCGAAAACGGCGCCAGCCCGGCGTCCGGCTTCGCATCCCCAGGCAATGCCGCAATCAGTGCACCGTTGCGAGCGGCAACGGAGTGCAGCGCCTCCAGCGCATAATGGAAATAGCTGGCGCCGCCGAGCGCACGCACCACGATCAGCTTGGCGTGCCGGGCCGTTCGTTCGACATAGGTATCGATCGACATCGGATGCTTGAGGCTCATCAGATTCGCGAGCCTCAGCGAATGAGGCATCCCCTCACACCCGCGATAGGCGGCCGCGACCGCGGCAAGTTCGGTGTCGGCAGCCGAAAGGAACAGGATATCGCCCGGCGACTGTCCGAGGTCGATTGCCTCCTCGCCGTCGCTGATCGTTCCCTGCTGGGCCAGAAGCAGATGCATCTGTTATCCCTGAACGAGCGCTTCGATGGCCTTGCGCACCGCGTCCTGATTTATCTCGTGCAAGCCGATGACGACAAGGCGCGTACGGCGCGCCTCGCCCGGTGCCCAGGCGCGGTCGAAATACTGGTCGATGCGGCTGCCGACGGCCTGCAGTTGCAGGCGCATGGGCTTGCCCGAGACGTCGATGAAGCCCTTGAGGCGCAGCACGTCGTGCTCGGCGATGATCCCTTTCAGCTTCTCGACAAAGCCTTGCGGATCGGAAACAGCGCCGAGTTCGACAACGAAGCTGTCGAACTCGTCGTGATCATGCGGCGCTCCCTCCTCGTGCTCCAGCTCGTGATGGGACTTGCGGTTGGCGATATCGTCTTCCGTGCCGATGCCGAGACCGAGCAACACGCCTGCCGGCACCTCGCCATTCCTGGCCTCGATCATGACCGGCCTGCGGGCAATGCGGGAGGCGACTTCGCTCTTCACGCGGCCGAGGCCATCTTCATCGATCAGATCGGTCTTGTTGAGGACGATGAGATCGGCGCATGTGAGCTGGTCTTCGAACAGCTCCTCGATCGGGCTCTCATGATCGAGCGAGTCGTCGTCGTTGCGCGCCGCCTCGACCGCATCGTGATCGTCGGCGAAACGACCGGCGGCAACGGCCGCGCTGTCGACAACGGTGATGACGCCGTCGACGGTCACTTGCGTACGGATATCGGGCCAGTTGAAAGCGGCGACCAGCGGCTGCGGCAGGGCGAGGCCGGAGGTTTCGATGACGATATGGTCGGGCCTCTGTTCGCGTTCCAGGAGCTTCGTCATAGTCGGAATGAAATCGTCGGCGACGGTGCAGCAGATACAGCCATTAGTGAGTTCGATAATGTCGTCCTCGGTGCAATTCTCTGCGCCGCAGCCCTTCAGCACATCGCCATCGACCCCGAGATCACCGAACTCGTTGATGATGAGCGCAATCTTCCTGCCGCCGGCATTGGTCAGCAGGTTGCGGATCATCGTCGTCTTGCCGGCGCCGAGAAAGCCGGTGATGACGGTTGCGGGAATCTTCTGCTGGTTCATGGACTTCAACCCTTCATTTTCAGCGGCAGACCAGCCGCGATGAAATAGACTTCGTCGGCCTTCGCCGCGATCATTTGGTGCAGCCGGCCGGCATGGTCGCGAAAATCCCGCGCCATGCGATTCTCGGGCACGATGCCGAGGCCGACTTCATTGGAAACGATAACGAGCTGCGCCTTCGCCTGCGGCAACCAGGCGGCAAGCGCAGCAGCCTGAACCGCAATATCACGCCCGTCCATCATCAGATTGGTAAGCCAGAGCGTCAGGCAATCGACCAGGATCGCCCTGCCCTCGCCATCGATAGCCGCAAGTCGCTCGGCAAGCGCCAGCGGCTCCTCATGCGTGATCCAAGAGGGGCCGCGATCGTCCTTATGCTGGTCGATACGCGCCTGCATCTCGTCGTCCCAGGCACGGCCGGTCGCGATATAATGGCGCTCGAGGCCGGTGGAAATGACGAGATTTTCGGCAAATCGGGATTTGCCGGAGCGGGCGCCGCCGAGGATGAGGGTTGCGGTCATGCTCCGACGCTCCTGCGAGAGAAGGTGGGGCGGCTCCACATCCCTCTTCTCCCCAGCGGGGAGAAGGTGTCGGCAGGCGGTTGAGGGGGTGAGCGGCGAAGCCGTGAATGCCCCGAGCGCAAGCGAAGAGCAAAAGGACGGAGGTGCTGCGTGGCCCCCTCATCCGACCCGTCGGGCCACCTTCTCCCTGCTGGGGAGAAGGGGAAACCCGTACGCGCCGCCGAAGGCAGCGCCGAATTCGATCGTTCAGCCAAAACAACCTCCGTGCTGGCAGCGGGCAATGCGCCCAAATTGGGCATTATGCCCGGCACCGATGGCAGGTCTCCTGGCTCGCGGGTATCGGCACGATCGGGACGACCGTTTCCGGTCGCCCCTGATTGTACCGGCGGATCTGCCTCGCCTTCCCGGCTGCATCGATGAAAAGGTGGACGATTCGTAGATATAGAGGCGTCCGACCCCGGTTGATCACCATGCATATCCAGTGGCTTTTCCGGCATCTGGTCCGTTCCGCCCGCCCGCACCCTTGCAGGCTGCCAACGGAAAGTCTCGATGCCGGATGGAAGACCCTGACCGCTCTACAGTCGCGGGGTCGGCTGTGATGAAGGCGCCCGGTTTGGGTCCGCCCCGTCACATTCCCTTTTCATCCGGAAAGCGTAACGCGGATCCGGAACCATCCGTTATGTCAGGATGGTTAGGCAAGCCGGGAGATGAAGTCAACCGACCTTCGCCGCCACCCCGGGGCTGAATCACGTGAATGTCCAAAGCCAATGCGACTGACCCTACCGAAAATGTCGTCTTTAATCAGAGACTTACGTCGTGAATATTTGATCGGCGCGCCGGCTTTTCGCCGCAATTCCATCGCAAGCGGACTGCGTTGTCGCCCTTGACCGGGTCTCTCCCGCCTAGTTGTCTAGCCATGCTTATGAAATTGGATCGGCGCCGCCTGCGGGCGCTGCGTGTTTTCTTCGACCCCGGGCGGCTGCGCGCGCTGACCCGCCGCAGCGAAGTCGGCCTGTCGCTGGCGGGCGCTGTCGTCGGCATCGCCTCTGGGCTTGCCGTCACAGGGATGAGCCTGGTTTCCAACGAGCTGCACCAGCTGATCTTCGGCATATCGGACGATGAGAGGCTGAGCTCCTCGCTGATCGACGACAAGCTGCTGCTGCTCACAGCTCCTGTGATAGGCGGCCTCCTGCTCGGCCTCTTGCTCTTTGTACTGGCGAAACGGCGCAAGAAGCCGATGGTCGATCCGATCGAGGCCAATGCGCTGCATGGCGGCCGCCTGTCGCTCACCGACAGCATCATCGTCGCCGTGCAAAATTTGATCTCCAACGGTTTCGGCGCCTCCGTCGGCCTCGAGGCCGGCTACACCCAGCTTGCCGCCGGCCTCGCCTCGAAATTCGGCCTGAAGCTGCAGCTCCGCCGCTCGGACCTTCGCATCCTCGTCGGCTGCGGCGCGGCGGGCGCCATCGCCGCCGCCTTCAACGCGCCGCTGACCGGCGCCTTCTATGCCTTCGAGCTGATCATCGGCACCTATACGATCGTATCGCTGACGCCGGTCGTCGTTTCAGCCCTCGTGTCCACCCTCGTCGCAAGGTTGCTTGCCGAGGGCGACTTCACCATCGATATAGGTAGCTTCGGCTCGGTCGTGCCGGCCGATTATGTCCCGGCGCTGTTGCTGGGTGTCTTCTGCGCCGGCGTCGGCATCCTCCTCATGCAGGGGGTAGCCTTCGTCGAGGAGCTGGCGCGCAAGAGTTCGATTGCCCCGCCCTTCCGCCCGGCGCTCGGCGGCATCATCGTCGGGCTGTTGGCGATGATCTCACCGCAGGTGCTTTCGGCCGGCCACGGCGCCCTACACCTCAACCTGTCCCGCGACGTGGCGATCCCGGCGCTGATCGGCCTTTTTCTCCTGAAATCCCTCGCCTCGGCGATCTCGATCGGCTCCGGCTTCAGGGGCGGCCTGTTCTTCGCCTCGCTGTTCATGGGCGCCCTGCTCGGCAAGCTCTTTGCCTATTGCGGCCCCTATTTCGCCGATGCGACGCTGACGCCCGTCATCTATGCCGTCGTCGGCATGAGTTCGCTTGCCGTCGCGGTCATCGGCGGGCCGCTGACCATGACCTTCCTGGCGCTCGAAACTACCGGCGACTTTCCGATCACCGCGCTGGTGCTCGCCGCCGTCATCATCTCCTCGCTCGTCGTGCGCTCGACCTTCGGCTACTCCTTCGCCACATGGCGCTTCCATCTGCGCGGCGAAAGCATCCGCAGCGCCCACGACGTCGGCTGGATCCGCAACCTGACTGTGGACAAACTGATGCGCGCCGACGTCAAGACGGCAAAGGCGGGTATCTCGCTCGAGGAATTCAAGCAGGCCTTTCCGATCGGCTCGACCCAGCGCGTCATTCTCGTCGAGGAGAGCGACAAATATGCCGGCCTCGTTTTGGTCCCGGAGATCTACGCCAACCCGACGGACGTCGAGGATGAAGGCAAGGCGCTCGCCGATTTCGTCCGCTACCGCAACGATTTCCTGCAGCCGCAGATGAACGCCAGGCAAGCGGCGGCTATCTTCGACAAGAGCGAAAGCGAGGCGCTCGCCGTCGTCAACAATCTGATTGAGCGCAAGGTGGTGGGACAGCTCAGCGAAAGCCACACGCTGCGCCGCTACAGCGAAGAACTCGACCGCCGCCGCCGCGAGGTGTCGGGCGAAATCTGACGCATCGGCCGATGCGTAGATTTATAGCGGTAGAGCGTCCTTTGTGCGTCCGAAAAGACGCACGACGCTCTATGAGGCTCGGCCAGCAAGCTTGAAGACGTCGGCTCTCTTCGAAACGCCACGCAGCTCGAAAGACCCGAGATAGTCGCAGGGCACGGCACAGGTCGCTGCGAAGCTCTCCGACAGCAGCAACGGCTGCTCAAGCGTTCCGCACAGCTTTTCAAGCCGCGACGCCTCGTTGACGGCCCTGCCGATCACGGTAAAGTCCAATCGCCCCTGGGCGCCGACATTTCCGTAGAAAACCTCGCCGAGATGCAAGACGACATCAATCCCGATATCGGGGCCGCCATTCAGCGTCCGCTCGCGATTGAGCTTCTCGTTTGCCCTCAACAGGTTCTGCGCCGAAGCCAATGCGGCCCTGCAGGCCTTTTGCGGATCCTCGGCCTCCGTCGGAAAGATTGCCAGCACGCTGTCGCCCATGAACTTGAGGATCTCGCCGGAATTTTCCTCGACATGCCGGTCGATCAGCTCGAAATGCTCATTAAGAAAGCCGACGATCTCTCCTGGCTGATAAACCTCGGTCAGCGCCGTGAAGTTGCGGAGGTCCGCAATAAGGATGGCGGCATCGATTGATCCGCCCATGCCTCTGCGGGTTTCTCCGGCAAGGATGCGTGCGCTGGTCCTGGCGCCGGTATAGACGGCGAGGATATCGGTCGCGGTCTTCGAAACCGCCACGCGGTAAGCGGCAAGCCCCAGCGCCGGGAACAGTCCGTCGATGATCGCCAGCTGATCATCCGAAAATCCGCCCGCAGCGTCACTCGTCAGAGAGAAACCGAGCCCCCTCAGCGCGACTTCCTTCGGGAACTCGAAAAGATTGATCACGTGGTCCGTGCCGCCGGCAAGCGCAAATTCGTAAAGCTCGGCATAGTGGAGACCCTCGCCTTTCGCCAGGTTCCACCGCCCCGTTTTCTCACCGCGGTTCAGAAGATAGAATATCGGCGTCTTCTCGAAATTGCGCTCGGTCTCGCTGCCGTGCTCCGCATTCTCGAGAACTGTCTCACCGCCCCGCATGAAATTGGCCGCGATGCCGCGATACATAGGATGCAGGGACGGCATGCGAATGCTCGCCCGCCAGATCGGAAACCCGTCCGCAATCAGCCGTTCACACAGGCCGGCGACGAGATCGCCAATATGCTCGCTCGTGATTCCCTGCTCTATAATCCACTGAATATGATCTTTAATTTTCCAAACTCCGCGAGGATCAACAACCATTCATTAGCCTGCTTCGGATCGCGATACTACTCCTAGGCGAAATATTGATGCGATACGACCGTGAGACCTCCTCTTCCCTCGAAGCTCCGAACTTCGGCTACGCACTCCAGGGCGAGCCCCTCTCGGACTTCTGATCGACGGCCAAATCCGGCACTCTCAAATGGCTCCTAACGCGAGCTTCTTCAACACACCTCACCTGAGACGCGAAGCCGCAGCCGGCTGTTGCAGGTCCCGCCTCCGGCAGCTAACCAACCAGCTCGGCCAGCCAGCGCGGGTCGAGGGAACGTTGCAATTCACAGGCGATTTCATCGAGCGCCTGCTCAACGCCCTGACGATAATTCCCCCGCTCGCCCGAGAGCCCAAAGCTCTCCAGCAGCCGGGCGCGGTAGGCGTCGCTGCCGAAGAGCCCGTGCAGGTAGGTGCCCATGATCCTGCCGTCAGCCGACAGCGCCCCGTCGGGGGCGCCGTCGACGATCGCTGAAGGCCTGATACAGTCCGGACCGCGGGTGATGCCGAGATGGATCTGGTAGCCGGCAAGCGGCGCGTCATATTCTGTCGAGCGGGCCTCGCTATTGCGTACGGTCTTCTCAGGCGCCATCTCGGTTTCGACATCGAGAAGCCCGAGCCCCGGCGTCTCCAGCGCACCGCCCTCGAGCCCAAGCGGGTCGTGCACCGTGCGGCCGAGCATCTGATAGCCGCCGCAAATGCCGATCACCCGGCCGCCGCGTCTTACATGCACCTGGAGATCCCGGTCCCAGCCCTGGGCCCTCAGATCGGCGAGATCTGAAATCGTCGATTTCGAACCTGGCAGGATCACGAGACCGGCATCGGCAGGCAGCCGCTCTCCCGCTCGCACGAAAGCCAGTTCGACATCCGCCTCCGCACGCAGCGGATCGAGATCGTCGAAATTCGCGATGCGCGGCAGCACCGGCACCGCGATCTTCAGCGCCCCGGTCCCGGCCCTTGCCAGCCGTTCGAGCACGACGGAGTCCTCGGCCGGCAGACGCGCGGCCCCTGAATGCCACGGCACGACGCCGAAGCATGACCAGCCGGTGAAGCGTTCGATGGCGCGGATGCCGTCGTCGAACAGCGAAACGTCGCCGCGGAACTTGTTGATGATATAGCCCGAAATCATCGCCCGATCGGCCTCGCCGAGGATCGCATGCGTTCCGACCAGCGAGGCGATGACGCCGCCGCGATCGATATCGCCGACGAGCACGACGGGCACGCGCGCCTTCGTCGCAAAACCCATATTGGCGATGTCGCCGGCCCTGAGATTGATCTCTGCCGGCGAGCCGGCCCCCTCGACGACGACGAGGTCAGCGCCGGCAGACACCTTTTCGAAACTATCGAGCACGGCGCCGAGCAGTTGCGGCTTCAGCCGCTGATAATCCCGTCCCTTCGCCTGCCCGAACACCCTGCCCTGTACGATGATCTGGCTGCCGCTTTCCGATTGCGGCTTGAGCAGCACCGGGTTCATATGCACCGAGGACGGCGTGCGGGCGGCGAGCGACTGGAGCCATTGTGCCCGGCCGATCTCGCCGCCGTCATCGGCGACCGCAGCGTTGTTCGACATATTCTGCGGCTTGAACGGCCGCACGGTGAGCCCGGCATTGGCCGCCAGCCGGCAGAGACCCGCCACCAATACGGTCTTGCCGACATCCGAGCCGGTTCCCTGCAGCATGATCGCTCTTGCCATGGCGGCCGCCTTTCGTTGAGGCGAGGCCTACAATGGCCGCCGATCCCGGGTCAAGACTTCGAACATTCTCGCGAAAGCGCGAAAACCGCGCATGGCCATGGCTCTGCGCGGTTTGCCGAAAACTCAGGCGTCTTCGCCCCTACACGGCGAAGCTCGCTTTCTCCGGTACGCACTACCTGAACCGGAGAAGCAGCGGTCGTTGCCGCCACGCCCCAACTGATAACGGCACATTCTTACCGGAGAGTTATTGAAGGCTTACGCAAAGGTTAATTTTGACTTTTTTTGATATGTTCGGCGGAATTTCTGCCGCCATTGCACCGGCGTTCGCGGACGGCGTCCATTTTCGATCTGCGGAATTTCAGCCACGAACTAAATTCTTCGAATTCAATAATTTAGTAACGCAACCATACGCGGAAGACGGTTGATTTCTGCGAGCGAACGCGTAGGCTTCGATAAAATACGCCATTGCTAAATATGGTCTGCAACGAGCTGCCGGAGCCAGTGAACGGGAACACGGCTGTCGTGGTAACGCCACCAGGCATTCCTTCAGGCGCCGGAAATTTGTCGGCGAGTGCCGGCAGCACGTTGCCTAAATAAATTTGGGGACGACGATGAAGACGCTTTTGATTTCGGCCGTCTTTGCCGCGGCTCTTTTTAGCACGACCGCGCCGGCCGAAGCCGCCGAATGCGGCAGTGTTTCGATCGCCGAGATGAAATGGGCCTCGGCCGCCATTGCGGCAAACTTCGACAAGATCATACTCGAAAAAGGCTACGGCTGCTCAGTCACCATCGTCGATGGCGATACCCTTCCGACCTTCGCCTCGATGAATGAGAAAGGCACCCCCGATATCGCCTCGGAATACTGGATCAATTCCGTCAGAGCCCTGCTTGATCAGGCAGTCAATAGCGGTCGGCTGGTGCAGGGTGCTGAGATACTCGCTGATGGTGCGGTCGAGGGTTGGTTTATCCCCAAATTCATTGCCGACGCCAATCCCGATATTCGCTCGGTCGAGGACGCGCTGAAGCATCCGGAGCTCTTCCCTGCCGAAGATGTTCCGTCGAAAGGCGCGGTTTACAACTGTCCCGCCGACTGGAGCTGCCAGATATCGACCACCAATCTCTTCAAGGCCCTCGCCGCCGACAAAAAAGGATTCGAACTTGTCGAGACCGGCAGTCCTCAGCGGCTCGATGCCTCGATTGCCCGAGCTTTCGACAAGAAGATCGGCTGGCTCGGTTATTACTGGGCGCCGACCGCCATCCTCGGCAAATACGACATGACGCGGCTGAGCTTCGGCGTCAGTCATAACAAGACTGAATGGGACCGCTGCACTGCGGTTGCCGGCTGTGCCAGGCCCCAGCTCAATTCCTATCCGGTCTCACGCGCCTTCACGCTGATGACGCGGTCTTTCGCCAGCCGCGCCGGTCCTGTGATGACCTATCTCAAGACCCGCAAATGGGACAATCAGACGATCAACCAGGTGCTCGCTTGGCAGGATGAAAATAGCGAAAGCAACGAGGACGCCGCGATTTATTTCCTGCGCAATTACGAGAACCTATGGATGAAATGGGTGCCGGTCGATGTAGCCGAGAAAGTCAAAGCGAGCTTATAACGGCAGTAGCGCCAACGACCGGACGATTCGCATGACAGGCAACCTTCCCTTCCCCGACCGCGATACTGTCGCGGAAAAGCTAGCCGCCCTGTCGGATGCCGATAAGTCGTATCTGGCCCTGCTCATGGAAAACGGCGCTCAGGACGACAACCTGCTCGCCGGCCTGCGACGCCATCTCGACCTCGCCGCGGCATCGCGTTTCCTGAACTCGCTGAAGCTCGAAAACCTTGGATTGTGGCTTGGGACCCAGGCGCCGGATCGCCTGCAGATACGGCTGATGGAAACCGCTCGCTCGAGCCAGCATCCCGCCTACCAGGTCTTCCGGATCGGTCTCAGCCGATCCGGCGGCCTCGAAAAAGCGTATCCTCCGGCGCCTTGATCCGGCCCCGGATGGCCTGTTCGGTCCGGCAAAGCTGCCAGCCGTTACTTCTTCGCCGCGCGGTCGACGGAGCGACCGGCATCCTGCGTGGCGTTGACGGCGCTCGCCGTATCCTTTCCGATGCCGCGGATCGTATTGCCGCAGGAGGAAAGAGCGAGAAGAACCATGAAGGCTGCGGCAATTTTGGCCGTTGTCGTCATTTCGAATATCCTTGTTTGAAATCAACCCCGAACGGCACTCATGCCATCCGCGCCGATAACGCACAAGGTAACAAAAGGTTCAGTCGCTGGGGACGGCCTCAGGCGGCAACCGCCTTCGCTCTCTCGGCAAAAGCGCTGCGGATGCTGTCGGCTACCGTCTCGATCGGCCCCGACATCTGCGAGGCAGTCAGCAGGCGGATATCGAAGGAGCCGAGCTCCGGCAGCCCTTCCTGCAGGCCGAGGATCGTCATGTCCTCGCTGACATAGGAGAGCGGCAACGGCGCGATGGCGAGATCGGAGAGCACGGCGGCGCGTTGCGCCATCGTATGGCCGCTGAGATAGGCGACGCGATAAGGCCGCTTGTTGCGTTCGAGTTGGGCGAGCGCCTCCTGGCGCCAGATGCAGCCATCCTCCCAGATCGAGATCGGCAGCGGGTCGCGCCGATGCGCCGAACCGCACCTTGCGCCTGCCCAGACCAGCCGCTCACGAAACACAATTTCGCCACCGGTCGGAAACGGCCGCGTCGCGCAATTGATCAACGCAAGATCGAGCCGCTGCTCCTCCATGCGCTTCTTCAGCCCGACGCTCATATCGATCGTCACGTCGACCATGATGCCGGGATAGCTTTCGGCAAAGCTCTTCAGAATTCTCGGCAGCAGCCGCTCGCCGATATCCTCCGGCGCGCCTAGCCTGACTACACCTGTAAGTTCCGGCATAATGAAGCGCGATACGGCTTCGTTCGACAACGCAAGAATGTTGCGGGCGTAGGAGAGCAGCATCTCGCCGTGGCGCGTCAGCGTCACCGAGCGTGCGTCGCGCAAAAACAGTGTCGCGCCGAGCTGTTCCTCGAGCTTCTTGATTTGCATCGACACTGCTGACGGCGTGCGGAATACCGCTTCGGCGGCGGTGGAAAAATTGCCCGTCTCGGCGATGGCGACGAAGGTGCGCAGCACATCGTTGTCGAGCAAAGGAATGGGACGGCGAAAGGGAAGGCTCATCGTCGCATCTTTCAATTTTTCTGATCTTTAACCGCATATCATTTTGTTTGATTGAATGTCAATCGCTCCCATAGTCTGCGTATCGGAAACAAGCGCAGCAAAGGAGGCTGGACATGGCGCAATCAAGCACCTGGAATATCCTACAAGCCCTTTCCGCATTCAAGTCGCGCCGGCGCAGGGATGCGAATCACGAACATGCGCTCCGGGAATTGAAGCGATTTCCGTCGCACCTGCTGGCTGACTGCCAGCGTGAAATAGAATTGCCTTACCTGAGCACGGCCCCTGGGCCGAAGCGGGTCCTGAGGATCGTAGGACCGTCGTACCGCGCCTAATCGTGGCTCAGACCCCACGGATCAGCTTGAAGGCTATAATCCACATCGTCGCAGCGACGAGCGTTTCAAGCATCCGCCAGGACGAGGGCTTGGAGAAGATCGGCCGCAGCGATGTTGCGCCATATCCAAGCGAAAAGAAGAACAGGAAGGAGCCCGTCACCGCGCCTAAGGCAAAGGAAGCCTGCTCCCCAGGATAGCGCGTCGAGATCGTACCTAGCAGCACCACTGTGTCGAGATACACATGCGGATTGAGCCAGGTGAGCGCGAGGCAAGTCACAAGCGTCCGGGAAAAGCTTGCCGTTTCAGCCGCCGCCACTGTGAGCGCAGCGGATGACCGCAAGGCGGAATAGAGGCTCTTGGCTCCGTACCATGCCAGAAACGTCGCTCCCCCATAGCGCATGACCGGATCGAGCCAAGGTAGCAGTCCGGCGATCCGCTGCAGGCTGGTCACGCCGAGCACGATCAATGCGGCGTCGGACAGGGCGCATGCCAGGCAGACGGCGAAGACATGTTCATTGCGCAACCCCTGGCGAAGGATGAAGGCGTTCTGAGCGCCGATCGCGACTATAAGGCTGAGCCCCATCATCAGACCAGTGGCATAAACAGAGAAATTCATCGTCTTCGGCAACCACTCTCAAGCTCGATGAAGTTGCGGTATCGCCTGAAATTGGATTAGTCTAATTAATCCGCCTTATCTTGATTAAGCGAAACTAACTCATGCTTGACTATCCCGCCCTGCGCGCCGTCGCAACCGTGGTCCAAACCGGCAGCTTCGAGAGGGCGGCGACCCTGTTGAACGTGACGCCTTCGGCGGTCTCGCAGCGTGTGAAGCAACTCGAGGAACGCCTCGGGGTCATTCTGATCGCCAGAGGCACCCCCTGTACGGCGACCGAAAAAGGAGAATGGCTCTGTCGTCACATCGAGAATGTCGGCATGCTGGAAGCCGAGCTTTTCGCGCAGTTGCCGGCTCTTGTCGATCCAGACGAGCCACGCCAAAGAGTGACACTTCAGATCGCGACCAATGCCGACAGCCTCGGCACATGGTTCGTGGAGGCCATGTCGAATTTCTCCAAGACCTCGTCCTATCTATTGAATGTCGCTGTCGACGACCAGGATCACACCGCCGAATGGCTGCAGCGAGGACGCGTGATCGCAGCCGTCACCAGCCTGGAGAAGCCGATCCGAGGATGCCGGCGTTTCGCCCTTGGAACTCTGCGTTACAACGCCACCGCAACACCTGATTTTGTCGCACGCCACTTTCCAGACGGCGTGACGTCGGAGGCGATCCGCAACGCTCCCGCCCTGACCTTCAACCAGAAGGACAGGCTTCAGAGCAGCTGGGTAAGGCAAACCTTCGGCCAGGATTTGGACTACCCCACACACTGGCTACCCTCGCCGCAAAGCTTCGTCGAGGCCACCCTTTCAGGTATGGGATGGGGAATGAACCCGACCCAGCTCACCCGCGATCACCTCGCATCGGGACGGCTGGTCGAGCTAGTCGCAGACACGCCGCTTGACGTCCCGCTCTACTGGCAGATAAACCGCCTCGCCGCCGATCGCCTGGCGGAGTTGACACGTGAAGTCGTCGCCGTGGCTAAGCGCCGTCTTTGAGCCGTCAGGAACCCTGTTCACAATGTCTCGGTGGAGCGGCGACACCAGGTCGTGCGGCGTTGAGATCTGCTCTAGGAAATGGCGATAATCTCCAGCTCCCGGCCACCTGCCTCCACCACATCGCCGACAGCCTTGCCCATCATAAGCCGCGCCACCGGGGAGACGTAGGAAATCGATCCCGCCTTGGGATCTGCCTCGTCTTCTCCGACGAGCCGATAAGTCTGCACGCGTCCGTCGTCCCGGCTGAAAGTGACCGTGCTGCCAAAGGCAACCACCTCGGCTGACGCAGGGTCAGGCATGAGCTGGGCTGTGCGAAGTCTGGCCGATAAGTATCGGAGATCACGTAAAGGATTGGCAGCTTGGCGCCGCCGTTCATTTACGTCTTCGATGGTGCTCGCAGCGTCATAGGCCGCGCGCGCCTGCTGAAACTGCAGTTCAAGAGCCTTCAACCCGGCTTCCGTGACGAGGTTCGGATGCGGCGAAATTGGCCGGTCCGGCAACAGCGTTTCCGAAGCGGTTTCGAAACTCTCTTCCTTGGTGAAGGCAACGGCCAATCAATAACTCCGTTTTAGATGTGCCACGCGCTCTTTTGGTTGGTGCGATAGCCCGGTCTGGAACATCCATACACCCATGACCGGGAAACCGCCAATCTTGCCGTATTGCCGACGTCTGCGGCCGGGCTTCCGGAACGTCCTGGCCGACATCGCGTTATCTGATCCGGATGCACTGCAGCGCAGGAGGATCGAAATGCCCCGCCGGCAGCGAAGGAGCTGCGAAACAGTCAGGATCAGACCATGCCTTCGTTCCTGACGGAAGCGATGCCGCTGACGCCAAGCTGGTGGGAGATCGCCGTGCGGATCTTACTGACGGTGATCGCGGGCGGCCTCATCGGCCTCGATCGCGAGCGCGGCGGTCACGCGGCGGGCTTCAGGACCACGATCCTGGTGGCTCTTGCCGCCTGCCTGGCGATGATCCAAGCAAATCTCCTTCTGTCGACCTACGGAAAAACCTTTAGTTATTTCACGCAGATGGACGTGCTGCGCTTTCCGCTCGGCATTCTCACAGGCGTAGGTTTTATCGGCGGCGGAGCGATCCTGAGACGCGGCGACATGATGACCGGCGTCACCACGGCGGCAACCATGTGGTTCATGACGGTCGTAGGTCTCTGCTTCGGCGGCGGCCAGATCCTGACCGGCATGGCGGCGACCTTGGTCGCCTTCATCGTCTTGTCGCCAATGAAGCAGCTGGATATGTGGCTGCGCTCCGAACAGAAGGCCACGCTCGTCATCCATAGCTCCGAAGCCGATCTGCCTGATTTGTCGGAGGTGCTTGGACCGCTCGGTTGCGTTGCCCGGTTCGTTTCTTTTGGGCAAACCAGCGAGGGCCGCCCCGGCGTCACGTTTGAACTGCGATGGATGGCCAAGGACCAAGACGCCTCCGCCCGCGCGATTTTCGATGCTCTTTCAGAGGCCTATCAAGTCGCAGGATTTTCCATGCATTCGACGTCGGCATAGCGTCTCACAGGCTCTTGCACGATCATTTGGAGACATGCTCGGGTTTGCCCTTGGTCTTGGTCGACGCGAATTCCTCGAGCTGTTTTTCACTCATGGATTCTTCCATCTGCTTCGAAGCGCCCCTGAGTTCTTTCTTGGGCGTTTCCCCGCGTTTGGCTGAAAGTGCGGCGCCTGCCGCCTTCTGCTGGGCCTTCGATTTGGCTGGCATATTCGACCTCCTCTCCTCCGGATGAACCATTGCCGGCGTCAAAGCTTCCTGAGTTCCTCAGGCTTGTGCGCGGCTCGATTTCCGGATTTATCGCTCTCGACGATATATTGCGGGTTCTCCGCCGACGCCTTCACTATATGACCCTTGATCTTCGTCCGGCTGGCCTGTTTCCTGATGACCCTGCCTTCGGTTTTTCCCTGACTGGCGTCCCAGCTGACTTCATCGCCCTTCTCAAATTGTCGTGTCATGGGTGCTCCGTTCAGGAGGAGGCTGCGGCCTGAGCCGCAGCCTGCACTCCTCAATTGATGGTGGCCCATTGGCTGCGGACATCCCGGGCATTCTTCGATAGGTGAACATGGGCGTCGACGTGATCGACCCAATCGAGCGGAATCAGATGGTGTTTGCCGTCCTCCGAGTCGGTCTTCGTCAGCTTGATGCGGGTCGGACCGTCGAGGTGATCCACCGTTCCGACATGAGTGCCGTCGGCCGTCAGGACTTCCATATGTTCACGGATCTGGTCTGCGGAAATCATCATTTCCTCCTTTGCGTCACTGGCAGTTACCAGGCGGCAACGGCGTGGGGGAAACATGGTTCCAAAGCTTTTTGCCGCACGCTCACGGACATGACCACTCTCTCTATGGGCCGTCGACATTCGGCTTAAGAGCGGCTTGGTGCGGCCTGTTTCCTTCCTCTCCCGGCGGCCATAGAACAGCCGACAGGAGCAGCGCGTAGATCAAGGCTGCCGCGACATAGGCAATCCTGCTCGCGAAGGATTCCGCGGCACTGCCCGGGAGCGGAGAGACACCAAGACCGAACAGAATAAGGAATATGGTTAGGACACCCGCGAACACGCGAGCGTCCTTCGAGCGAGCGGCAGCGCGCCCTCCAATGAGCAGGGCGACGACCAGCAGGATGAGGAAAATCGAGAGAAGGCTTGGGCGCAGCAATAGCGCTGCATAGGCAACGGAGGCCAGCACGCCGCCGCAGAAATTGACGAACACCAATCCAATCGCCGCCCGCGCGCTTGCGGCAACGTCCAACTGCCCGAGCAGCGACGCCACGGTTATGGGAATGACTACCGCGGCGCTCAGATTGTCGCTCGTCAGACACATGACGACGGACGTCAGAAGGATGAAAGCATTTGCCAGAGCCCGAAGTAAGGCCGGCGGCCGTTCTTCAACTGCGACCGCTTCGCTCCTCGGAGAGACCGGTTCGGGAAAGATCGCATGGGCGAGCCACATGAGAGCCGCGCCCGACACAACCGCCGCAACCAGGATCGACAGGATAGAACTCGCGAGTTCCTTGTTCAGGATGCCGAGGAGGGGCACGATGATCGACACGACGAGCACGAGGAAAACAGCTGGCCCTCCCCGTCCCGCCGACTGTAGCGCGAAACACGCAAAATAAGTGAGCCCAAGGATCAGCAGGAAAGGCATCGGACGTTCGCCGAGCAGGTCGGTCAACGCCATCATCGCTATACCGGCAAAGAGAATGACCAGCGCTGCGCCGATGGTCTTGCCAGGTGGCATGGGCCGCGAACTTCCAAGGAGAAACTGAGCAGCAAAGAGCGGACCGAGGAAGGGCAGGACAGCACCGGCATGGACTGCCAAGGTGAAGCCGACTGAGACTGCGAAGGCGACCCGCAGCCCTTTGCGTTTCTGCTCTCCGTCAGCTGACATAGGTCAGCACCGACATGAGACGGATCCACAGCGATCCCCAGGCATTGGTGACCGGGTTGTCGCCCGTGTAGATGACGACGATCGCCTGAGAGCCGTAGCGTACCCCGCCCTTCGGCCGCTGCCCCTCCTCGAAGTTCAGCCGGACAGGAAACCGCTGCGGCTCCTGGACCCAGCCGCTGTCGTTGCGGATCGTGGGCAATCCGGTACTCGGGTCGGTGCTGCCTTGCGATACCCCGAACCCGACGCTCTCGACCGTTGCCGGGAATAACCGGCCGGGAAGTGCGTCGAAGAGGATGTCCGCTCTGTTGCCGACGGCGACCTTCTCCAGGCTGTTTTCCTTGAATGCCGCATTGATCCAGATGGTGCCGGCATCGATGAAGGTCATTGCCGGCTGGCCCACCGAGACGACCTTGCCGATGGTGAGCTGAAGATTGGTGACAACACCGGCTGACGGTGCCCGGACGGTCGTCCGCACCAGATCGAGCCGGGCCTTTTCCAATCCGGCAAGGGCTGCACGCAGTTGTGGATTGTCGTTACCGGACGGGCCGAGTTGCTCCTTGGCCTTGACAAGGTCGGCTTGCGCCCCCGACACCGAAGCCTCGGCCTGATCATAAGCGGACTTGGCCGCATCGAACCGGGCCTTGGAAAAAACCCCGCGCTTCACCAACTCGGTCGCCCGGGCATACTGATCGCGCAGATTGTCTCGGTCCGCCTCGATCTGAACGAGCTTGGCCTGTGCCGCATCGACGGCCGCGGTCGACGCCCCGATCGATTGGCCGACGCTTGCAAGCGCTGCTTCGGCTTCGCTGACGGCGAGCTCGTAACGTTCGGGATCGATCCTAAAGAGAACCTGATCGGGCTCGACGCGCGAATTGTCGGCGACCCCGACTTCCACGACTCGACCGGTGACCTCGGGTGCGATGCCAACGATGTAGGCATGGACCTGCGCTTGCGACGTCGACGGTGTACGCCGCTCCATGAAAATGGAGAGGACGAACAGAGCCATCGCCAGCAGTACGACCGCGAGAGCTATGCTGCGCAATGGATTCCGGGGTGTTGAGGAGATGACAGGCTCATCCATATTTTCGGAAACCACGGCAAGATCCTTCGAAAGCGTTGGTGAAGCATGATTTTAAGCGCCAGCTGTCTGTCGCGATGGTCGTGACCGAACGGGTGGGGCGCAAGTAAGTAACCGTAACATACGCCTGCCCATGACTGGCCTTCGGATCGACCGCATAGATCAGCGGGCGGGTGGCGGCGTCGAAGCGATGTCGAGCGCGCCCTCTATCTCCTTGAGAAGCTCTGCGATCAGTTCTCGGTACTCGGCAATGCGCTCGACACGCTTCGGATCGGCTGAGACGCTCCATTTTTCCACCGCCAGTCCGGCGTCGGCAAAGTCCCTGCAGATTTCCCGAAAGTCCTCACTGCGGGCGGCAAGAACATCGATCGCCTTGGCCCTGGCCGGAAAATGCCGACGGACCGCTGCCACGCCTTCGTCCATGGTTCGCTCCTGACCGAATATGTGACGCCGCCACTGCAGCGTGTGCCGGCTCCCGATCTTCATGGACGACGACCGGTTCGAGGAGTATGTTACTGTTACATACAGTCTGGCAGTGATGTGACTCAACGGGGGATTGGGGACAGACATGCTGACGTCTATGCCGCCAGAAGGGTCTGCGGCGCCCTTTCCTTCAGAGTCGGGGCCTCAAGCGCACGACATCACGAGACAACTGGAGCGCGTTATATCC
Source organism: Rhizobium bangladeshense (assembly GCF_017357245.1). NCBI lineage: Bacteria > Pseudomonadati > Pseudomonadota > Alphaproteobacteria > Hyphomicrobiales > Rhizobiaceae > Rhizobium > Rhizobium bangladeshense. Next base: position 2,575,626 of record NZ_CP071612.1, read on the forward strand.
AGTCCTGAATTTCCTGGCGTTGGCCGCGCCGCAGCTTTTCTCCGCTATGTCGTCTCTGAGACCCTCGCCGGTCGAGGCAACCGGATCAAAGCCTATTCCATTGCGATCGAAGTATTCGGCCGGGATACCGGCTTCACCCAGGACGATCCAGTTGTCAGGATCGAGGCAGGACGCCTGCGACGATCGCTCGAGCGCTATTATCTGGTTGCCGGCCAGCATGATCCAATACGGATTGATATTCCGAAGGGCGGTTATGTCCCCACCTTCACCTGGTCCTGCCCAGCCTCTGCCGACACGCGCAACGAAGATGTGGAAGCGCTGCCCTCTCCGGCCCGCCCCGGACGCTGGGAGCGGGCGAGACAAGTTTTGTTGCTAGGCGCTATTGCCGTCACCATGCTTGCTCTTTCACTCTATTGGCTGGCAGCATTGCCTACAGCCTCTTCGCTCCAAAGGGCTGCAAGTCCATCGCCCGATCGTCCGGCCCTGGTGGTGGCTCCCTTTGCCAATCTTGGCGAAGGGCCTGAGGCGCAGCTCTACAGTGCCGGCCTGACAGAAGAACTGATGACCGTCCTCCCGCGGTTCAAGGAGATCAAAGTCTTCGGCCGCGAGACCTCCCGATCTCTTCCGGCGGATGTGCGGGCATCGGAAATCCGGGCGGAATTCGGCGCGCGCTATCTGCTGACCGGCGGTGTACGAACTTCGGGCCAGCGTCTTCGCGTAACCGCCAGGCTGCTCGACACCTCGGACGGCGAAATCCTCTGGTCGGAGAACTACGACAAGGATCTCGCGTCGGGAGACCTCTTTGCGATCCAGACGGACGTTGCCAGAAAGGTCGCGACCGCCATCGCCCAGCCGTATGGGGTGATGGCACAGGTTGACGCCGCCAGTCCGCCCCCGGACGACCTCGGTGCGTATGAGTGCACGCTGCGCTTCTACGCCTACCGTTCGGAACTGAGCGCCGAAGCGCATTCGCGAGTGCGCAGTTGCCTTGAGAGCGCGATAGCTCGATTTCCGAACTATGCGACCGCCTGGGCGATGCTATCGATCGTCTACCTCGACGAGGACAGGTACAGGTTCAATTCGACGCGAAACAAGGAGGCAACCATAGAGCATGCGCTCGGTGCTGCCAGGCGAGCGACACAGCTCGATCCGAGCAATACGAGAGGCCTTCAGGCGCTGATGACGACGCTGTTCTTCGACAGGCAGCTCCCCGAGTCCTTGCGCGTGGGAGAACAGGCCCTGGCCACGAACCCCAACGACACCGAACTGATGGGCGAGTTCGGAACGCGGCTGGCAATGGGTGGCCAATGGCGGCGCGGAGCAGCTCTCCTTGATGAGGCCATCGCGCTCAATCCCGGCGGCGGCGGCTTCTACCATGGGACACGCGCACTGGCGGCTTACATGCTCCACGACAATCACACTGCCCTGCTGCAGATCAGACAGGCGAACATGCAGAAGTTCCCGCTCTTCCATGTCGTGGCTGCCATCATCTATGCCGAGGCCGGCATGATGGAGGACGCGCGGCGGGAGGGGGAGGTTTTCGTCGCCATGCGGCCTGACTTCCTGCCGAACATTGCAACGGAACTTGCAATACGCAACATTCAGCCTGACGATCGGGACCGTCTGATCCGCGGTCTTCGCAAGGCAGGACTGACGGTCCCCGATCCTGACAAATTGGCGTCATCCGTCACCGGCATCTCCGAACTGCAGCCCCGCTGATACTGTCTCCTCGCCGTAACATACCAGATCATACGGGTAAGCCATCTCATCTTCGCATAGTCTGACCTACAAGCCGCAGTGATCGCCGCGGCTCATTTGGGCGACCTGCAGGGCTTTGGGACAAGCTCTTAACCGGCACAGGCAAGTGGCGGCGGCACGTGACGCGGCGAGCCTGATCCTTTCCGCCAACGGTTCGGGGAGGTTCGCCAAATCGGGATGGACAATGGTTGTGCTGTCTAGGATCCGCACGATAGTGCCTTTTTCCGCGGGGGCCGCCCTGGCCTCCCTTCTTCTCTGCGCCTCGATTGCCATGGCGCAAAGCCCGACGCCTGTGGACCCGCAGCCTGAAAGCGTCCAGCGCTTCATCGCAATGTTCTCGGATCCTGACGTCCAGCGCTTCCTGCAGCAGCAGTCGCAGGCCGCCAGGCATGTGCCGGAACCACCCCTGGAAGTGCCGAACCGCGACCCCTCTTTTTCCGAATTCACGATGCGGTTCCGCGCCCACGCTTCCGCCCTTCTCGGCGCGGTGAATTCCTTTCCCCTGGAGACGACCCGAGCCTGGGCCATCGTCGAAGCGGACATTCGGGCAAACGGCGGGACGCGGCCGATTCTCCTGATCGCCGCCTTCGTCGCCGCTGGGCTGGCCGCTCAATGGCTGTTCTGGTGGGTCAGCGTCGGCTGGCGCAGATGGATGTCGCGCGCGTCCTACCGGACCATATCGGGAAGAGTTGTCGCATTGGCGGCAAGATTTCTGTGGGCGGGATGTTACGTCCTTTCCTTCGGCCTCGGCAGCATCGGCTTTTTCCTGCTGTTCCAATGGCCGCCTGTCATCAGGGAGATCGTCGTCGGATACCTCTTGGCGACCGTCATCTTCCGTCTGGGGAGCGCCCTTTTCGAGGTTTTCCTGACACCGCGGGCCGAAGAAGAGGGCGGGTTTCGGGTCGTCCCGCTCGCTCGGGATGCCGCCTGCCACTGGGCGAAACGGCTGGCCTATCTCGTCGGCTGGTATGCCTTCGGATGGGTGACCATCCGCCTGCTCGACACGTTAGGCTTTTCCCTTCCGGCCCGGCAGCTGGCCGCCTATTGCCTCGGCCTCGTCCTTCTCTTGATCGTCATTGAAGCCGTATGGAGACGTCCGTCCCGATCGCCTTCCAGCCAAACCAGCCGAATCGGCGTGAGGGCCCGCAACTGGCTCTGGACGTCCTATTTCTTTGCCGCCTGGCTGCTATGGGTAGTCGGTGCCATGCGGCTGTTCTGGATAGCGGTGGTCGGTGCCGCCCTACCCGCCGCCATCGCCCTTACCAAGGCGTCGGTCGACAATATCTTGCGGTCTCCCGCAACCGAGGAGGATGGTCATAAGCGAAGCACCGTCGTCTCCGTGGTCGTCGAACGCGGCATCAGAGCCGCACTGATCGTCGCAGCCATCGTCCTGCTTGCGCAGGCGCTGGACGTCCGGTTGACTGAGATGACGATGCAAGATTCTCCCCTTCTGCGACTCGTGCGTGGCCTCCTCAGCGCCGGGATCATTCTCATGATCGTCGACCTGGCTTGGAACCTCGTGGCAGTCCTGATCGATCGCAAGCTCGGCGACACCGAGGCGGTCCTCGAAGCCGGAAGCGATCGGGAGCGGCGGCGCTTGCGCATCAGGACCCTTCTGCCGATCCTTCGCAATTTCCTGATGATCCTCTTCGTCGCAATCGCGATCATGATGGCCTTGTCGTCCCTCGGTATCGAAATCGGCCCGTTGATCGCAGGTGCAGGAGTAGTTGGCGTCGCAATCGGCTTCGGGGCGCAGACCGTGGTCAAGGACGTCATTAGCGGAGTGTTCTACCTGCTCGATGATGCCTTCCGCGTGGGCGAATACATCCAGAGCGGCAGTTACAAGGGCACCGTCGAGTCGTTCAGTTTGCGATCCGTCAAGCTCAGGCACCACCGCGGAGCGGTCTTCATCGTCCCCTTTAGCGAGCTCGGAGCGATCCAGAACATGAGCCGCGATTGGGTGATCGAGAAGATGACGATCACTGTCACCTACGATTCCGATATCGAGAAGGCACGCAAGATAATCAAGAAGATAGGCCTGGAATTGTTCGAGGATCCGGAGTTCAAAGCAACGACCATCGAGCCCCTGAAAATGCAGGGGATTGATAGCCTCGGCGACTCCGGTCTGCTCCTGCGAATGAAGGTCATGACCCTTCCAGGCCAGCAGTTCACGCTGAAGCGGCGGGCACTCCGAATGATCCATGAGGCGTTCCATGAAAACGGCATCAAGCTCGCCGTGCCGACTGTCCAGGTCTCCGGCGGAAACGGCGACGCCGTCGGCGCCGCCGCCCAGCAGACGATCGCGGCGCACAATGTAGCGATAGCCGCGGGTCCGGCCTGAACAGACGTGGCCTGAGACACGGAGAATAGGAGGAAACGAGATGAAGATCCTGGTCATCCTGACACACATGCTTTCAACACTTGCGGTGTTGATGATGGTTTGCGCGCCCCTTCTCATTCCGACGACTGTCGAGGCTCGTCGAGGCGTGGCTGCATGCGGTCCGAGAGGCTGTGGTGCGGCCGCCTGCGGACCGCGCGGATGCGCTGCAGTCGGACGCACCCGTCCGGCCTATCGTCCTGTCGTTCGACCGCCCGTGCGGCGTGGCGTCGTGGTCATCACTCCTCGTCGCTACTGGCGTCCCGGCACTGCCATCGCCGCAGGCGCCGCCATCGGTTTCGTTACGGGCGCTGCGGCCGTTTCATTGGCAGGTACGCCACCTCAATCCGGACAATGCTGGTACTACACCACACCCGCCAAAACCACGGGGTTCTGGGACGTATGCCCCCGCTGAACGAAGCACAAAAGGCCCCTTTTTTGCTCCCTGCCTTGTGGCCTTCCCCTATAGGGGGAGCCGCCCCTATTTCGCGTTAAATTTTCAGAGGGTAGGTTCATGGATTTCACAGTCATCGATGCCGCACTTGTCGGAAAACTTCTTCTGCTCCTTCTGATCGGTTTGGGACCAAAGATCGCCCTCGTGCCGTTCCTGGAAAAGACCCATGCCTTCGACACCGAGACCAAAGCTCGCATTGGCCGCCGTATGGTTCTGATCGCCGTGGTCACGGCCCTGATTCTGTTCGCGACCGGCGCACTGCTGATGCGGCTCCTCCACATTACGGGCGGAGCGGTCGCGGTCGCCGGCGGCATCATCCTCGCGCTGATCGCGATCAAGATGGCATCGGGACCAACGGAAAGACCGCACGACGAAGTTGCAGCTCCGCTCGACCCGGACAAGCTGGCCGTATTTCCGCTTGCGGTCCCGTACCTGCTCAATCCTGTCGGCATCACCATCATCATCATCGCCTCTGGCGAAGTCGTCTCGGTCGCCAGCGCCATGCTCGTCATTGCCCTGATCCTGATCGTCGGTGCGTTCGATTATCTGGTATTCACCAATACCGATAAGCTTGCCAAGCACATGAAGCCTGCCAGCATGATCGTCTCGGAGGTCGTCTTCGGCATTCTGCTGACCGCAGTCGCAGTCCAACTGATCGTCGTCGGGCTCAGCAACCTCGGAATCATCGCCCCGCCCGCAGCCCATTAGATGCAGACGGCCCAGACCCGGACCGCACAATTTCCTTTGTGAAGCTCGGTCATGAGCGGTCGATAAGATTTAAATGAACCGTCATGCCGTCACCCCTCGAACGGGAGAACCCCTCCCGCGGCATGCAACTCCTCGAGAGTATCAACGTCGATCAGAGCCGCCTCTCCGATTTCCACCTCGACGCGGGGCACATCATGACCATCAATCAAAAGGCGCGCGCCAACGTCACCCTTGAGATCCTGAATGAGATCCTGCAACCATTCGCGACGGCGCGCACCACATGACTGCCGCCATTCTTGCGAAAAGCGTCGATCAGCAGATTGAGATGCAGATCCGTTATCGCAGGCATGTCGGCGAGCGCTATCATGATGCCGTCCGGCCGATCCTTTTGCGCACGTGCCACTCCGACCCGTAAGGATGCCGCCATGCCCGATGCGTAGTCCTCGTTGCGCACCACCTCGACTGGCAGATCACAGATCGCCTTCAGCACTTCGTCATGCCTGTGGCCGGGTGACGACGTAAACGCGGGAACATTGGCAGGATAATACGATAAGGACGGACTTTCGAACCAGAGGGACGCCGTCGAAAGTGGCAAGGAGCTTGTGATTCTCTCCTTTGCCCATTCGACTTGATCTCCCTGCCGCTAGGATGACGACGGCAACAGGGAGAGCTGGAATGATCCCGGTACCCATTAGTTCCACATGGATATGGTTCGGCATGTCCGCTCCGTTTGGGTTTATCGGGAGTGAGGGCAAGGCCCGAACGCTCAGCGCCGGGCTAGGACGTAGTGCATCCGTTTAAGAAGATTAGATGTCGTTCGTCGCTAAACCCATCTGTCTGGTTCATAAATCCGTGAACTCGCCCCGCTGCCCCCTGGTCCTCCGAGGCCTTGAACTGGCGCTACAGGGCTCGCGCGCTGGTTCGTAAGACTTGCCGGGCTGCCGTCGCTTCCCAAGAGGTGCAGCCATGAGACCAGGGTCGGGCGGCGCTGAGATCATTCAATATCGTTGATGCTATCCATAAGCTCTATTCGTTTGAATGATGAGTGCCCGACGCCCATATTAACAGCGTGGACATGGACGAGCCTCCCATCGGCGACCATGCCTCTGACCCAGGAAAGGAACTGGATAATGACCACGCTCACCTATCGGGGTGGTGGCAAGACCCTCACCTCCGGCGAAGGCCGCTTCGATCTGGGCCACTACGCCCATAAGTTGATGCTTGCCTGGACGCGCTGGCGGACCGCCCGTGAAATTGAAGCCATGCCCTTTGACGTCCGCAAGGACATCGGCTGGCCGAGCACCGACGACAGCAAACACCGGACCATGTAATGAATGCGACATTCCTCCCGAGATGAGGGCGGCGTCTGCCTCGCGCAACGCCGCCTTTTTCATCCCCGCTGTGCCGTTCCCAACCGTCTTCGATCCCGAATTTCAGTCGTCTAAAAGCCTGTCCTCCTCCCAGGCCGGCGATTTGACCGGTCAAATTCCGGTCAATGTCGCATATTTGCTCTTCCCGGCCGCATTTTTCCATGCCACTGTCGCTTTTAGGACATCGGCGCGACGCATTCCGCGCAACGAATATGTCATCACCCCTCGAGCATGGATTTCGCTATGAACAGGATGCAGATCAAGAAGCGCTCACTGGTCTTCTTTATGGTACCGCAATTCACCATGCTGCCCTTTTCGGCAGCGGTGGACACCTTGCGCATCGCCAACCGCATGCTCGGCTATCAGGCCTATACCTGGCGGCTCGCCTCGGTCGACGGAGAGAAGGTCTATTCCTCCTGCGGCATCGGCATCGAGGCGAACTCCTCGCTTGCCGAGGAGCGCCGCCATCTTGGCGGCGAAAACCGTCCCGGCATGGTGCTCGTCTGTTCCGGCATCGATATCGAGGAATTCAACAACAAATCCGTCAATGCCTGGCTGCGTGAATGCTACAATCGCGGCGTCGCCGTCGGCAGCCTCTGTACGGGCGCGCATGTGCTGGCACAGGCCGGCCTTCTGAACGGCAAGCGTTGCGCCATCCACTGGGAGAACCTGCCCGGCTTTTCCGAAGCCTTTCCGCAGGCGGAGGTCTATGCCGATCTCTACGAGGTCGACGGCAATCTCTATACCTGTGCCGGCGGCACCGCCTCGCTCGACATGATGCTGAACCTGATCGGCGAGGATTTCGGTGAAAGCCTCGTCAACCGCATCTGTGAACAGCACCTGACCGACCGCGTGCGCAACCCGCACGACCGCCAGCGCCTGCCGCTGCGCGCCCGCCTCGGCGTTCAGAACGCCAAGGTGCTGTCGATCATCGAGCTGATGGAAGGCAATCTCGCCGAGCCGCTGTCGCTGATCGAGATCGCCGATGGCGCCGGTCTCTCCCGCCGCCAGATCGAACGGCTGTTCCGCCAGGAGATGGGCCGTTCGCCGGCGCGCTACTATCTGGAAATTCGCCTTGACCGCGCGCGCCACCTGCTGGTGCAGTCCTCGATGCCCGTCGTCGAGGTCGCCGTCGCCTGCGGCTTCGTCTCGGCCTCGCATTTTTCCAAGTGTTATCGCGAACTCTACCACCGCTCGCCGCAGCAGGAACGCGCCGAGCGCAAGTTGACGATGGCGACGTCAAGACAGGCGGTCGCGGCGTAGGCCGCTACGGTGAGAGGCGGCCATCAGTGCGAACGAGGGAGCCTTGACGTAAGGCGAAGCAACACGGCAAGCAGCTCTACTGCGCCGCCTCCTCCGTCATCTTGGCGTCGGAGTAGACCTGGTTACGGCCGCGATGCTTGGCCATATAGAGGAATTGGTCAGCGGCATTCAGGTAGTTTTCGAAAGTTTCGTAGCTGCCGATCTCGGCGATGCCAATCGAGATTGTGACGCCGAGTTCCTCGTCGTCGGCCGTTACCTTCAGCCGCGAAATATCCGAGCGGATCTCGTCGCAGAGCTTGGTGGCGGCGGCCGAATCCATCTGCGGAAAGAGGATGGCGAACTCCTCGCCGCCGAGGCGCGAGAGCAGGTTGTCGCTGCCATCGAAGATCGTGAACAGCCTGTTTGCGACTGCCTTCAGCACCTTGTCGCCGATCTCATGCCCGTATGTGTCGTTCAGCCGCTTGAAATGGTCGATATCGAGAATGGCAACCGAACTCGGCACTTTCAGCCGCAGGCACTCGTTCACCAGCTTTGGACCGTTATCGTAGAAATAGCGGCGGTTATAGAGGCCGGTGAGATAGTCGCAGGCGGCAGCAGCCCTCAACTGGCGCATCTGCGCCAGTGTTTCCGCATTGTTGGCGATGCGGCATTGCAGCTCCTCGGCCACGAAGGGCCGGTAGACGAAGTCGCTGGCGCCGGCCTTGAGGAAACTCGCGGACAGCATGCGATCGTTGGATGAGGAAACGCCGATGACGCGCAGCCGGTCCGATCCGAAGCGGTGTCGGATGCGCCGCGTGAGCTCGTAACCGCTCATATCGGGCATGTGATGATCAGTGACGACGAGTTCGATATCGCTATAGGCTTCGAGCGCAGCCAGCGCCTCGAGCCCTGAGCTTGCCTCGACGACGAGATATTGCTGCGCCTTCAAGAGGTCGACAAGAACCTGGCGTGCCGAGACGACATCGTCGACGACGAGGACCCGCGTTTTCCGGTTGGAGATCGCGCGGCGTACCGTGGCGACGAGGTTGTCGAGCGCGAACTCATTGTCCTTCAACACGTAATCGATAACATTGCGCTCCAAGATCTTGTTGCGCGTATTGAGATCGAACGTGGCGGTGAACACGATTGCCGGAATATCGTGTTCGATCGTGCAGTCGAGCGCTTCGCCATAGGGCGAATCCGGAAGGTTGAGATCGACGACCGCCATGGTGTAGCCGTGGCTGTCCTCGGCGAGCTCCCTGCGAAGCGCCTTCAGCGACGAGCAGGATTTGACGGCAAGACCAAGCTCCGTCTGGAACCGGTGGCAGAGCACGGCGGAAAACATTCGGGAATCTTCAACCAGAAGTATTTTGAGGCCGCTGGAGCGCAGCCCAAGCCCATCCCGCTGAAAATCCGCCTGAAAAGCCACAGCCGCTACTCCCCCATGCGCCTGACGGGCTCGACTCGGCCCTCCTCCCGGCGCGGCGGACGATAGCCGAGAGGCCCGTCCGCGTGAAGGGGACAAATATTCTGATTACCTGTAATTGCAAAAATCCGGCCTCCGGCAGCGACGATCGCCCCAGGCTTCATCGCAATCCTGGAAGAGCCGTCAGGCAACCGCCCGCTCCTTGCGCATTGACTGGATCTGCAGCAGCGTGTCGAGGTTCTGGTTGACGCGGCAGTAGAACTCCTCGTCGATGAACGGGCGTAGCATGAAGTCATTGCCGCCCGCCTTCAGGAACCGGGCCGAAAGCAGCCTGTTCGATGAGGAGGAAACACCGATAATGCGCAATTCGTGCGAGCCGATATGGGCCCGGATCCGCCGCGTCAGTTCGAAGCCATCTATATCGGGCATATTGTAATCGGTGATCATCAGGCCGATGTCGCGATTGGCCTTCAGGATCTCCAGCGCCTTGGCGCCATTTTCGGCGGTGCTGACTCGGAAATTATAGCGCTTCAGCCGACTCGACAGCAGCGCGCGCGCCGTCGCGCTGTCGTCGACGATCAGCACGTGATGGCGATGATTGGTCAGGAACCGGCAGATCGACTCCGCCAGAAGGTCGACGGCGAAGATATTGTCCTTGAGGATATAGTCGACGATGTCCTTGGCGATCAGCTTGTCCCGCATGCCTTCATGGAAGGTGCCGGTGAAGACGATCGTCGGGATCGAGAGGTCGACCAGATATTCGAGCGCTTCGCCGTTTTCGGCGCCGGGCAGATTGATATTCGAGATCGCCAGCGTGATCGGATCGGACGATTTGTCGTAAGAGAACTGCAGGTCCTCGAAGTTGCGGCAGATCTCGACCTCTATGTCGAACAACTCCTTGAGGCGTTTGCTGATCATCGAGGTGAATACGTTTGAATCTTCCGCGACAATAATGCGCGCGCCGGCAAACATCTCTCCGGAATATTGCATCCCCGAAATACCTAAAAATGCCATCGCTAAGCCTTCAATAAAAAATCCATCACCGCTCAAACCGATACGTCAATTGCTTTGACTAATGATTAATCAGAGCCGGGACAGGAAAAGAAGAAGCTGCCAGACGGGAACCGCTTTCGATTTCTTGCGGATATGCTTAAGAAAAGGGACGTAGACGAAGCTTTCGCCGACAACCGGCGGCAGACTCCTCCAAGAGGTTATAAGGAGCCATCCGCCGCCCCAGCAGCAGAGGTCCGCCATGATCGGATTGGATTGGGTGATCGAATGGCTTCTTGATTCCGATCCGGCGATCCGCTGGCAGGTGATGCGCGACCTCATCGACGCTCCGGCGCGGGAATGGATGGCCGAGCGGGCCAAAGTTGAAACCGAAGGCTGGGGCGCGAAGCTCCTCTCCTTTCAGGACGAAGACGGGCAATGGGCGGGTGGCGCCTTTCTGCCCGCCGAATTCGATCCCCATGAATGGCGCGAGCACGGCCAGCCTTGGACGGCCACGACATTTTCGCTGTCGCAACTGCGAGAGTTCGGTCTCGACCCGTCATCGGAACGCGCCGGGCGCACCGTCGCGTTGATCGGCGCCAACGCCCGTTGGGAAGAAGGTGGCCAACCCTATTGGGAGGGGGAGGTCGAGGAATGCATCAACGGCCGGACCGTGGCAGACGGCGCCTATTTTGGCATCGACGTCTCCTCCATCGTCGAGAGGCTTACCGGCGAGCGCCTCGACGACGGCGGCTGGAACTGCGAACGAGCCCGCGGTTCTCTTCGCTCCTCCTTCGCCAGCACTATCAACGTGCTGGAAGGCTTACTGGAATTCGAAAGATCGACGGGCGGCACGCCACTGTCCCGCGAGGCGCGCAGCACGGGTGAGAACTTCCTGCTTGAACGCAACCTATTTCGACGCCTCGGCACCGGCGAACCGGCAGACGAACGCTTCCTGCACTTCCTCCACCCCAATCGCTGGCGCTACGACATCCTGCGTGCGCTCGACTACTTCAGGTCAAGCGCCATACTGACCGGCGCCGACCCCGATCCTCGCCTCGGCGAGGCGATAGACCATCTCCGTTCAAGGCGTTTACAGGACGGCCGATGGCCGATCGACTGGCGCCTGCCGGGACGCGTCTGGTTCCATGTAGACGAGGAGCAAGGTCAGCCTTCGCGCTGGATAACGCTGCGGGCGATGCGGGTGCTCAGATGGTGGGATACTCAGGCATCAATCAGAGCCTGACCGCAAATCCGGCGACGGCAGAAAATGGCCCATGGCGTCTCGCCGATATCGGGCTAATTGACGACACCGTGCAGATCATTGAATAGAAACCCAAGCCCAGGCATATGCGATCCTAGGCGCAGCAACGGCTCCCCGCCGCCGACGGGCTGCAGCAGCCGACGGCCTTCCTGTCCTCCTGGGCGAGCCAGCGATCGCGCGGCTTGCAGCTTGCCGGCCGCGGCGAAAGCGAAACATGGATGGCGCCGGAACGCAAGATTGGCATCCCCGCACGATAGAGCTGTATCGGCCGGATGCCGTCGCTGACTTCGAAAGTGAGCTTGGCGTTGCCGTCCAACTCCACATGTTCAGTGACCTTTCGGATGATCGTGTGAACTTTGCCGGCCGACATATGCGTGCGCTGGTCTTCATCGATATCCCAAAGCTGAATGAAAATTTCCATCCATGCTTCTGGATTGGCGCCGCAATCCAGCGCCGCGAATTGGCCCGCCTTCACCTCGGTGACATGATAGCCAGGCTTCACCGCCCGGCCTTCGTAATGGAAAACCAGCGGCGCCTCCTTGTCGTGGGAGAGCGCATTAAGCAGCAGACCGAGGCTGATTTCGTCCGCCTGACTTTTATTGTTGTCGATTGCACTCATCTGCGCTAATCCTCGTTTCAACGATTCAAGGATTATTGAAATATGGATCAACGTCAAGCCCTCGCCGCATTCGGCGCCCTGTCGCAGGAAACGCGCCTTCACATCATCCGCATGCTCGTCGTCTCGGGCCCTGACGGAATGGCGGCGGGCTCCATCGCCGAAAAGGCGGAGGTTTCGCCGTCCAACGTCTCCTTCCACCTGAAGGAGCTGGAGCGATCCGGGCTGATTACCCAGCAGCGTGAATCGCGCTCGATCATCTACACCGCCAACTACGATGCGCTCGGCAGCCTGATCCGTTTCCTGATGGAGGATTGTTGCGGCGGAAACGCGGAAATCTGCGCGCCCGCCGCCGTAGTTGTTGCATGCTGTGCACCTGCAACCAAGGAGGGACTGCAATGACCACTGACCGCGCTTATAACGTGCTCTTTCTTTGCACCGCCAATTCTTCCCGCTCGATTATGGCCGAATCCATCCTGGAGGCGGAAGGCAAGGGCCGGTTCAAGGCCCATTCAGCCGGCAGCCAGCCGAAAGGCGAGGTCAATCCTCTGGCCCTGAAGGAGCTGCAGGCATTGGGTTACCCCGCGACCGGCTTCCGATCTAAGAGTTGGGACGAGTTCGCCAAGCCCGGCGCACCACAGATGGACTTCATCTTCACCGTCTGCGACACCGCCCACGGCGAAGCCTGTCCCGTCTGGATCGGCCATCCGATGACCGCTCACTGGGGCGTCGAGGATCCGGCCGCCGTCGAGGGCAGCGACGTCGAGAAGGGCCGCGCCTTCGCCCAGGCCGCCCGCTTCCTCAAGAACCGGATCATGGCCTTCCTCAGCCTGCCCTTGTCGTCGATCGACAAGCTGGCGCTGGAGCAGCATTTGCACCAGATCGGCGCGATGGAAGGCACAACCGCAAAACCGGCAGGGGCTGGCTGATGGCGTCGTTCGATCTGCCGCGCCGGCTGGTCGCAGAGGCCTTCGGCACCGCCATGCTGGTCGCAACGGTCGTCGGATCGGGCATCATGGCGACATCATTGACCGAGGATGTCGGCCTCGCCCTCCTCGGAAATACGCTTGCGACCGGAGCGATCCTGGTTGTGCTGATCACCGTCCTTGGACCGATCTCCGGCGCCCATTTCAATCCGGCCGTCTCACTGATCTTCGCCATGTCGCGTTCCCTGCCGAAACGCGAGCTCGGCGGCTATGTGCTGGCGCAGATCGCCGGAGGCGTGGCAGGGACGATCGCCGCTCACCTGATGTTTGCACTCCCGCTTCTGGAGATGTCGAGCAAGGTCCGCACCGGCGGCCCGCAATGGTTTTCCGAGGGTATCGCGACCTTCGGCCTCGTCTCGGTCATTCTCGCCGGTATCCGCTTCGAGCAGAAGGCAGTTCCATGGCTGGTCGGGCTTTACATTACCGCCGCCTACTGGTTCACCGCCTCGACCTCCTTCGCCAATCCGGCGGTTGCTCTCGCCCGCTCCCTGACCGACACCTTCTCCGGCATCCGCCCGGTCGATCTCCCGGGTTTCTGGATCGCCGAAATCATCGGCGCGGTTGCTGCTCTCTTGCTGTTCACCTGGCTGCTGCAGCCAGCCGAAACATCCTCATCAACCCTGCCATCAGAGGCGAAGCTATGAACGTCACCATCTATCACAATCCCGGCTGCGGCACGTCGCGCAACACTCTGGCGATGATCCGCAATGCCGGCATCGAGCCTGATATCATCGAATATGTTAAGAACCCGCCATCGCGCGAGGAATTGGCGAAAATGATAGTCGATGCCGGCCTCACGGTGCGCCAGGCCATCCGCGAGAAAGATACGCCCTATGCCGAACTCGGCCTCGACAATCCTGATCTGACCGACGATCAGCTTCTCGACGCCATGCTGGCGCAGCCAATCCTGATCAACCGGCCCTTCGTCGTCACGCCGCTCGGCACACGCCTTTCGCGACCGTCCGAGGTGGTCCTGGAAATCCTGCCGGAGACGCACAAGGGACCATTCACAAAGGAAGACGGCGAAAAGGTGCTCGATGCCGAAGGCAAGCGCGTTGTCTGACCTCCCGGCCGCCTCGCCGGCGCATCTTCGCCAGCCGGATTTGGCGGCTCTGCGGCCGCCCTTCTCCACCCACAAGCCGCGCATCCTCATCCTCTACGGCTCACTCAGGGCCGTGTCCTACAGCCGCCTCCTGGCGTATGAGGCATCACGGCTGCTCGAGCACTTGGGCTGTGAGGTGCGGATCTTCGATCCCGAGGGCCTTCCCCTTCCCGACGGAGCTCCGGTCACCCATCCGAAGGTGCAGGAACTGCGCGAGCTCTCAGCCTGGTCAGAGGGCCAGATCTGGGTCAGCCCTGAGAGACATGGGGCGATGAGTGGAATCATGAAGGCGCAAATTGACTGGATACCGCTGTCGGTGGGTTCGGTCCGGCCGACACAAGGCAAGACGCTTGCCGTCATGCAGGTATCCGGCGGGTCGCAGTCGTTTAATGCAGTGAACCAGATGCGAGTCCTCGGCCGATGGATGCGGATGATCACCATCCCCAACCAGTCATCGGTGGCGAAGGCTTTTCAGGAGTTCGACAGCGATGGGCGCATGAAACCCTCATCCTTTTACGACCGCGTCGTGGACGTCTGCGAGGAACTGGTGAAATTCACATGGCTGACACGTGACGCCTCGGCTTATCTCACCGACCGCTACAGCGAGCGCAGGGAAGAGGCCGACAAGCTCGAGCGGCGCGTGGGCCTCAAGTCCATATGACGCCCGCCGCTTTCGAACATCCGCCCGTTGCCGCCATCCTCGCCCTCGGCCTCACACAGATCATCGGCTACGGCACCCTCTATTACAGCTTCAGCATCCTCGCACCGGACATGGCGCGCGGCCTCGACTGGTCACAGGAATGGATCTTCGGGGCACTTTCTGCGGCATTGCTGATCGGCGGCCTGGTTGCGCCGACCATGGGCAAATGGATCGATCGCTTCGGCGCGGGCAGAGTCATGACCTCAGGTTCGGCCATCGCAGCAGCCGCGCTTGCCGCCTGCGCCCTCGCTCCCGGCAAAATCGCTTTCGTGATAGCCTTGATCGCCATCGAAACAGCTTCGAACCTGGTGCAATACGCCGCAGCCTTCGCCCTGCTCGTTCAGATCCAGCCGCAATTGGCCCAGCGCAGCATCACCTATCTCACGCTGATCGGCGGTTTCGCCTCGACCATCTTCTGGCCGATTACCACGACGCTGCACGCCCATCTCTCATGGCAGAACGTCTACTTCATCTTTGCCGCGCTCAATCTCCTGGTCTGTCTTCCCATTCATGCCTGGTTGGCGCACAGCGCCGGCGATACCGGCACGCGCGAGAAGGCCGGCGCAACGAGGCGTGTCGAACCGGGCCTTCCCGCCGCGGCACGCACGCCGGCCTTCGTTCTGATGGTGACCGGCTTTGCACTGGAAAGTTTCGTCAATGCTGCCCTTCTTGTTCACATGGTGCCTGTCATGTCGGCGCTTGGGCTCGGCGCCATGGCCGTCATGGTCGGCACGCTTTTTGGCCCGTCGCAGGTGCTGAGCCGCTTCATTAACATGGTCCTCGGCGGCGGCCTGCCGCAGCTGACGCTAGCCATCATTTCCGCAATGCTGCTGCCGACGGCCCTTGTCATTCTCCTCGTCACGGCGCCATCGGTTGCCGGTGCATTGGTCTTCGCCGTAATATTCGGTCTCGGCTCCGGCCTCAGCAGCATCGTGCAGGGAGTGCTGCCGTTGGCGCTCTTCGGAAGCGACGGCTATGGGCAGCGGCAGGGAAAGGTGATATCGGCTCGCCTCGTGGTTTCCTCGACGGCGCCGTTCGCGCTCGCCTTCCTGATAGGAAATGTCGGCATATCCTGGTCGTTGACGATCACTGCGATGCTTGGCACCGTGGCCGTAGCGGCATTCCTCGCCATCCGGCGACTGATGCGGACATCGGCGCCGGCGGAAGTGGCTCTGGCACGCGGAGAGCCGTAGCCTGACAAGCCCCTATCCTATTTGACCACCGCCGAGCCTTTGACGATATCGATGGTCTCCCCGCCATCGAGCCCGATGCGGTCGCCGTCCGGAGTCGTCATGAAACAGCCGGAAGAGCAGAGATTTTCGGAAGCGCCGGCATCAACCACGACTTCGACGCGCTGTCCGCCCTCGGTGATGACGAGGACCACGGCGGCAGCGTCGGTGTTGGTGACGGATGCCGCATCGACCGCGGGCGCGGCAAGCAGCGGGACAAGCAGAACGGCAGCAAATCTTGCCATCATGTGCGGCGGCGCGGGTGCGCCCTCCCCTCAAACGATCGGTGCTGCCCTCGGCAGCAATCCCGATGTAAGGGATCATGCACATAGACCTGTGAATGATGGCTGAACGAGCCGTTCAGCTCTCCGCCGTCCGCCCGCGAAGTTGCCGCACCGGCCGATCCTCTTCCTCCATCGGCCTATCCCTAGGAGCCTCCTGGCCCTCCTTCCGCTCCTTGCGTGCATTGGGAAGGCTGGGCGCGGCGTCACGATGGATGGTAAGGTCGCTCTGCGGCAGCGGGATCTCGATACCTTCAGCTTTGAAGCGCTTGAGGATTTCGATCCTCAAATTGTTTCGAACCGCCATGCCGTCGCCCATGTCGGCGAGAAAGAAGCGCAGCTCGAAATCCAACGAATACGGGCCAAAACGGAGGAATTCGACGTGAGGCTCCGGATTGCGCATGATGAGCGGCACCTTGGCCGTCAACTCCAGCAGTATATCCATCACCTGCTGCGGATCGGCGTTGTAGCTGACCGAAACCGGGATTTCCGAGCGACCGATCTTGTTGCGATGCGTCCAGTTGCCGACGAGGCCGTTGATCAGTTCCGAATTCGGCACGATGATCGCCTGTTTACGAAAAGTCTCGATCTCGGTGGCGCGAACCGAGATCCGCTTGACAATGCCTTCGGCAGTGCCTGACACGACATGATCGCCGACCTTGAAAGGCCGCTCGACCAGGAGGATCAGGCCCGAGACGAAGTTGGAGACGATGTTCTGCAGGCCGAAACCGATACCGACCGACAGTGCCGAGGCGACCAGCGCGAAGCTCGACAAATCGATGCCAGCGGCGGAGACGCCAATGATCGCGGCAATGCCGACGCCGAGATAGCCGATGCCTGTTTTTACCGAATTGCGCACGCCGAGATCGACATGGCTTCGTGCCATCACGTTGCCATCGAGCCAGCGCTGCAGCCAGCGCGTCAAGAGGTAGACGCCAGCAAACAGCAAGATGCCGGTGCAGATGCCGAGCAGCGAGATGCTGATGCCGCCGAGCTTGACCTCGGTAAACAGTCGGAAGGCGATAAGCTGCAGATCCTGCACATGAAAGCCCCAGAGCAGCAGGATCAGCGGAATACCGACGAGCAGCGCCACCGCATAGATGGCCAGGCCGACGAGCAGGCCGACCTGATCGATCGCCACCGGACCGAGGTTGAAGCGCCTCGTCAGGAAGCGAGCGAAGAAAGTGTCGCCAAAGCTTTCCTGCCGCGAGATCGCTTTGCCGGAGAGCAGGCCGACATACATGGTGGCGACAACAGCCCCGGTGATGATGAGCTGCGTGGCGACGAAACGGGCAAGCCCGACGTAGCCGGCAAGCGCCGTGACGATCAAAGCGGCGCCGACGACACGTAGGATGATCGCCATGCCGCGTGGCCAATGTCTGCCCGGCGCGTCGGGATCACCGCTTCTCGCCAGCATCGGCTTGCTGAAGGAGACGGCAATCAGAATGATGCCGATGATCAGCGCAGCAATCAGGCTCCGGACTACGGTCAGTACCAGCGGCGAGCCCATCGCCTCGCTGACGGTGCCGAAGAGATAGTCGAGACCGTTGACGACAGCCATTGCCGATAGGCAGTAGCCGATCGAGCGGGCGCCGAGATTGGAAAGCTTGACGAGCCGCCAGCGCGGTTCCTGCGGCGCGAAGATGGCGTTGACGAAGCGGCCGACGAAATAGACGAGGCCGATCGTTCCGAACAGCGCGCCGATGACAGGCGCAATGTCCGGCCGCAAAACATTGAAACTATTGAGGAAGAAGAAGGAGGTGACGAGCAGCACCGCAAGCGCCAGCGTGCGGATCAAGGTCGACCAGAAGGCGATCGACAGCCGACCGATATAGGATGGATTCTCGACTGTCTCGTCGCGGCGCAGATAGGAGCCGAACAGCCGGTAGCTGCCGGAAAGCAGGATAAGCGCGGAGGCGAGCGAAAGGAAAATCGCCGCAAATAGAGGGAAGCGCTTGAACTTCCAGACGAAGGAGGCCCAGCTCGCTAGAGCCTGCGAAAATTCGCTGATCTCGTGCACGAAGGCGCTTGCGGCATCGTCGAGTACCGAGACAGAAATTTCCGTGCGCCTGAAAAGCGTATCGGCGAACAGCTGCCGCCGCATCGCGATGATCTCGTTCATGAGCTTAGTCACCGCGATCGACAGGTTTTCGGCGTCTTCGGTCACCGCGTTGATCTGCGCGCGCTCGGCGGCAAGCGCGTTGCGCTCGTCCGTGACAATCTGCGCCTCGGGCGGTTGTCCCTCCTTCGGCGGCTCGCCGATTTCGGTCAGCCGGTTCCTGATCTGGTCGAAACGCGGCCTCAGGTTGACCGAGATGGTGATGACGGCGCGGCTGAGCTCGTCGGCCTTGGCCGCAAGCCCGACCAGCGCATCGTCATTATCGGCATTCTGCTTGACGCTTTCCTGAAGCGAGGCAAGCTGGGTCTTCGCCTTCTCAATCTCCTTCGCCGCCTGCGCCGATGGCGTATCGGCAAGCGGCGCCTCTGCCGTTGCCGCCTGCGGCTGCGGTTCCTGCGCGAGGGCTGCTGCGCTCTCGAAATGCGCGCCGGCGAGCGTCAGCGTCACGAAAAGAACGGTGCAAAGGAGGATTGATCTCAGCCGCAAAAAGGCCTCCGGAAAAGGTTGTCGTCGAAATTGAATGCTCGCTTTTCATCGCAAAGAAAGGCGACACAAAGGCGGAAGATGCCTAAGGCGCCTTGCGCCGCGCTTGTTCCGGCGCTGAGGTCACGTCCCCGAAACCGCTGCGCCCTCGAGCGACGCACTCAGAAGCCGGCGCCGGGCTTTGAGAGATAATCGAGCTCAGCGGCCGTCGATTCCCGCCCGAGCATGGCGTTGCGGTGAGGAAAACGCCCATAGGCGGCGATCACGTCGCGGTGGCGGACCGCATAGTCCAGATATTCCTCGTCGCCGAGCGCAGTGAACAGGGCCACCGAACGCTCCTGCTCGTCGAGGTTCTCGGCATGTTCGAACGGCAGATAGAAGAAAGTCCGGCACGCAAGTTCCACCGCCTGGTCGGCGCCTGCGGCTAGCGCGAGCTTGGCTTCTCGAAGCGCCAGCCCGTCGGTAGCAACGGCTAGTCCGGTGCCGCGATAGATGTTGCGGGGGAACTGATCGAGCACGATGACAGCCGCCAGCCGGCTCACCGGGTCGGCCCGCCATTCGTCACCGACGCCTGCGGCAAGCGCCAGATGCGTGTCGCGGAAAACATCGCGGATCTCGACATCGAGTTCCGGGGTTGCGCGAAACCACAGGTCCCGACCGCATCGGACGAACCAGAAATCATAGACTTCCCGAGGTGTGCGGATGGCCGTCATTTTTTTGCCTCCCGTAGCGTTAGGATTGATGATGCGATTTCTGCAAGATGTTGTCGAATAAGAGACAGCTGGCACCGATAGCGGTTCATCCGGCTGCCGCCACCTTCTTTCCTGGCGGGAGGTCATGGTAAGGCGGATAAGGACTGTGAGGCACGACCTTCATCGTTACTCTTCCCGCCTACTTCCCCTCATGCAACGAAAATACCAGCGTCGCCCTCGTTCCGTCATGCTCGGGATCATAAGCGAAATCCGATTGCAAACTCGCGGCCATGGCCGTCAGGATGCGCGTGCCGAGGCCGGTTCCGCGGGCCGGGCCTGACGGATCGAAGCCGGAACCATCATCCTCGACGATGACACGCACCGCCTCTTCCGTTTGGTCGACCAGGACGCGGATCTCGCCCGAGACGCTGTCCGGATAGGCATATTTGAAAGCATTGGTGACGAGCTCACTGACGATCAACCCAAGCGTGATCACCTTATCAGTCGCCAGATTGACCGGTTTTGCAGTCAGCATGATACGGTGCGGCCGCTTGTCATCGCGCATCGAAGCTTCAAGCTCGGTCAGGAGACTGTTCAGATATTCATCGACCTGCACGGAGCCGACCTGCCGCTTGGTATACAGGCGGCGATGCACGCTGGCGATGGCGTTAATGCGCATCTGAGTTTCGTGCAGGGCGTCGATCGCCACCTGATCCTTGGTCATGGAGGATTGCATGCGGATCAGCGCGCCGACGAGGCCCAGGCTGTTGGCAATGCGGTGATTGACTTCGGCAAGCAGCATCTCCGCAAGATCGCGCTGCTGGCGGATTACCTCCTGCGCATGCGCCGTCTCCCGACGAAACCGCGCCCGCTCCAATGCCTGTTCGAGCGTGGCGGCGAGCAGATCGAAATAGTCGGCCGAAACTCCCTTCAGCATGTAATCATCGGCACCCGCCTTCAGCGCCGCGACGGCGATGCTGGTGTCGTCCGACCCGGTTGCGTAGATGACTGGAGGATGATCCCCCAGTGCCGTGATGGAGGTCAGGATATCGAGCCCGGTCTCGCCGCCCAGCAGATGATCGAGCACTACGGCGTCGATACCGCCTTTGCCAAGCCGCGCAAGGCCGGCAGCACCACTCTGCGCCCACTCGACGGAAAAGCCGCGCCGCGCGAGGTTCTTCTGCATCAGGAGGGCGAGCCCCTCGTCGTCGTCGATACAGAGGATGTGGATCAGGGCATCCGCATCGCCGCTAGAACTGCTCATTCCGTCTCCCAGCGTTTTCTCTAAGCAACGACTGCTCGCAAGCGTCCGAGTCGTCGGCATGCAATGTCGTATTGCATTGACCGCCTGAGGTAAACAGCGCTCAGCCCTCGCTCTTGTCGCAGGCGGCGGAATGCAGGAGTCGAAAACGGCATTGCGGGGAGTCGGAAATGCGAAAATGAGCGCTATCAACCGCGAGCCGCCCGCTTAGCTCCCGCGGCGTTAAGTTTTCTGGAATTTCCGATGGCCGGAAACTTCGGCGCCCGCCTCTTTCGGCAATTGCAGGAAGCGCAGCGACGAAACGATGCCGATCGCACCGATCACGACGAAGGCCCAGCGGAAATCGGCCAGCGCGGGATTGCCGGCACCTCTCAGAGCAGAGGAAATATTGAGCACGGCGGCGGCCACTGCGACGCCGAGCAGCATAGACACCTGCTGCAGCATACTCGACAGCGTCGAGGCCGAGCTTCGCTGCGCCGGGCCGATATCGGCAAAGGCGAGCGTGTTCAGCGCCGTGAACTCCATCGACCGCGACAGGCCGGCGAGAAAAAGCAGCGCATGGATGAAAAACGGCGGCGTGTCACGCGTCAGGAAGCCGCAGGCGACGATCGAAAGCGCCGCAATCAACCCATTGAGTCCCAGAACGGTGCGGAAGCCGAAGAAGCGCAGCAGCGGCGTCGTCACTGCCTTCATGCTGAAGTTGCCGAGAAAATAGACGAGCAGATAGGCGCCGGCGGAAATCGAGCTCAGCCCGAAGCCGAGCTGGAACAACAGAGGCAGCAGGAACGGCGTCGCGTTGATCGCCGTCCGGCAGGCCGTGCCCGCCGAGAGCGTCGACATTGAAAAGGTCTGGACTCGAAAGGCCGAGAGATCAAGCAGCGGATTGTCGACGGCAAGGAAATGCCGTGTCGCCATGGCGGATAGTACGATGCCGGCCGCCAGCATCGAGATGACGAGCCACAGCCCGCCTTCCCATGTGACCGAAAGCTCAAGCGCGGCGAGCAGGAAAGTCAGGCCCGTCGCGCTCAGGATGAAGCCTGGCATATCGAGCCGGCCGGGATCTGCCTCGCGCTGTTCCGGCACAAAGCGCAGCACGAGCCCCATGCCGACAATACCGATCGGGATGTTGATCAGGAAATTCCAATGCCAGCTGGCATAGGTGGTGATAAAGCCGCCGAGCACTGGGCCGACCACGGGCGCCGTCAGCGCGGGCCAGGTGATCAGCGCGATGGCCTGGACGAGTTCGGACTTGCGGGCGTTCTTCAGCACGATGATACGCCCCACCGGCGTCATCAGCGCACTGCCCGCCCCCTGCAGCGCACGCCACAACACGAATTCCATAAGGCTGCCGGAGAGCCCGCAGAATAGCGAGGCGCCAGTGAAGACGCCGATCGACATCAGAAAGACGCGACGGGCGCCGAAGCGGTCACCGAGCCAGCCTGACAGCGGAATGAAGGCCGCCATCGTCAGCATATAGACGGTGATGCCGATGCTCATCGACACCGGCTGCACGCCGAAGCTTGCCGCCATCTGCGGCAACGAGGTGGCGACGATAGTGCCGTCGAGGATCTGCATGAAGAAGGAAACCGCGACGACCAAAGCCACGATCTTCGCCTGACGGCCGCCTGCGGCCTCTTGCTCGTTCTTGCTCATCTCTGCTGTGGTCATCGATCTGCCAATGGAAATCCGGTGTCGCGACAGGGAACGGGAGGAAGCCGATCAGTGATCTGCCGCGCGAGGGACGCGCGGACATAAAACCGCGCCCTGGCTGAATACGCCCGTTGCATCGGGGCGGAAAGGCTAAATCTCGCACTATGCTGGAATATTCCAATACGCCCGACAGGGGCAGACGCAAAGAAAAAGGCCCCGCCGGAGCGAGGCCGAGTTTGCACCGCTCCGGGGAAAATACGGGAGCGGCGAACGGTCCATATCGCGCCATCCATATTGCAGCGAGGCCTGATATCGCTGCATCGGTACGGTCAGGAAAAAATTTTCTGAAACGTGCGGAAATTCCCCTAAACAGCCGGCCCTCTCGCTCCGACTTTGCGCTGCAACCTGTGCAATGCAGCAACGATTGCCGCTTGCATTGTTTATAAAACCGTCTATCACTAAACATATTGCTAAACATGATGATTGAGGAGTTCATGTGAGCATTTTCTGAAACGGGTGAACATGCGACGCCGGTGGGGAGCCGGCTTGGTTCTGGGAGGAACTCATGCAGAAAACATCGAAAGCCCTTTTGGGGCTAGCCGCGGCATTCGTCATGTCGTCGGCATTGCCCAATCTCGCCAAAGCCGATGAACTGACGCTCTGCTGGGCCGCATGGGACCCTGCCAATGCGCTCGTCGAGCTGTCGAAGGACTTCACGGCCAAGACTGGCACGCAGATGAAGTTCGAATTCGTTCCCTGGACGAGTTATGCCGACCGCTTCCTCAACGAGCTGAATTCCCACGGCAAGCTCTGCGACCTCATCATCGGCGACAGCCAGTGGATCGGCGGCGCGGCCGAGAACGGCCATTACGTCAAGCTGAACGACTTCTTCGACAAGGAAGGCATCAAGATGGATGACTTCGTGCCGGCAACGGTCGTCGGCTACTCGGAGTGGCCGAAGAATACCCCGAACTACTGGGCGCTGCCCGCCATGGGCGATGTCGTCGGCTGGACCTATCGCAAGGATTGGTTCGAAAAGCCCGAACTGCAGAAGGAATTCAAGGCGAAATACGGCCACGACCTCGCAGCCCCGAAGACCTATGACGAACTGAAGCAGATCGCCGAGTTCTTCCAGAAGCGTGAGATCGACGGCAAGACTGTCTACGGCGCCTCGATCTATACCGAGCGCGGCTCCGAAGGCATCACCATGGGCGTCACCAACGTTCTCTACGACTGGGGCTTCCAGTACGACAATCCGAAGAAGCCCTACGAGATGGAAGGCTTCGTCAATTCGGACGACGCGGTCAAGGGCCTCGAATTCTACAAGTCGCTCTATGACTGCTGCACGCCGCCCGGCAGTTCCAACGTCTACATGGTCGAATCCGCCGACGCCTTCAAATCCGGCCAGGTTGCCATGCAGATGAACTTCGCCTTCACCTGGCCCGGCCTCCACAAGGATGAGAAGGTCGGCGGCGACAGGATCGGCTTCTTCCCCAATCCGGCGGAGAAGGCGCATTTCGCCCAGCTCGGCGGACAAGGCATCTCAGTGGTCTCCTATTCCGACAAGCGCGACGCCGCCCTGCAGTACATCAAGTGGTTCGCACAGCCCGACGTACAGGCCAAGTGGTGGGAACTCGGCGGCTTCTCCTGCCTGAATTCGGTCGTCAACGCGCCTGATTTCGCCAAGAGCCAGCCCTATGCCCAGGCCTTCCTGGACTCGATGGCAATCGTCAAGGACTTCTGGGCCGAGCCAAGCTACGCCTCGCTGCTGCAGGCCATGCAGAAGCGCGTCCATAACTACGTCGTGGCCGGCAATGGCACTGCCAAGGAAGCGCTCGACGGCCTGGTGAAGGACTGGAGCGACGTCTTCAAGGACGACGGCAAAATCTAGTGCCCGAAGGGACTGGCATCCCTCTGCGCGCCATCCTAACCAGGATGGCGGCCCGGATCGGCAGACGAACCGGGCCGCCGGATCTTTCATATTCCAAAAGATCGGGTGAAAACTTGACCATTTCCCATTCCTCCATCGTGGAGAAAGCGGCCGACGCGACAGCAAGGGCAACGCCCGCCTCGCTCGCCCGGCGCGTCCGCGGCCTCTCCGACAGGGCGATTGCCTGGCTGTTCATAACGCCTGCCATCACCCTGCTCCTGGCGATCAACATCTTCCCGCTCATCTGGGCGGTCTATCTCTCCTTCACCAATTACCGCGCCAACCGGCCGAATGCGCCAGTCCAGGGCGTCGGCCTAGGAAATTACGAACGCGTTCTCAACGATCCCGATATATGGCAGGCGATGCAGACCACCGCCCATTTCGTCTTCTGGACGATCCTGCTGCAGACGGTGATCGGTTTTGCGCTCGCTTACCTGATCGACCGCAAGTTTCGCGGCCATGCCTTCTGGACGACGATCATCCTGATCCCGATGATGCTGTCGCCGGCCGTGGTCGGTAACTTCTGGCGCTTTCTCTACGAGCCGCAGATCGGCCTCTTCGCCTATGCCGTCTCGCTGGTGTCGGGCATTCCGACATCCGAAGTGCAGATGCTCGGCAATGTCTCGCTGGCGCCTTGGGCGATCATCATCGTCGATACCTGGATGTGGACGCCCTATGTGATGCTGATCTGCCTCGCCGGGCTGCGCTCGATTCCCGACTATATCTACGAGGCGGCCGAGGTCGATCGTGCATCGCCCTGGCGCCAGTTCTGGTCGATCACCGTGCCGATGGCCCTGCCCTTCATCATGCTCGCGGTGCTTTTCCGCGGCATTGAGAATTTCAAGATGTTCGACATGGTGACGCTGCTGACCGGCGGGGGGCCGGGCTCGGTCACCGAGGTCGCCTCGATCACGTTGAAGCGCGCCGCCTTCGAAAGCTGGGCGACCGGCCGGGCCTCGGCCTTCGCCATCGTTCTCTTCGTCGCGGTGTTCGGGCTCGCCAACATCTACGTCAAGGCATTGAACAAGGTGAAGCAAAGATGAGCGCCGCCAACTCCGCCCATTCGGTCGTCGAGCCGAGCCTCAACAGCAAGCGCATCGCCGGCACGATCGTCGTGCTCTATGCGCTGATCACCCTCATCCCGCTCGTCTGGATCTTCCTGACCAGCATCAAATCGCCGCCGGATTCGATCAGCTATCCCCCGAAGATCGTCTTCACGCCGTCGCTCGAAGGCTACTGCAACCTCTTCACCACGCGCACGCGGCAGACATCCGACTATATCGCCGCGCTGCCGGCGCCGGTCGGCACCTGCGATGAGGTGACCCGCAAACGCAACATGGTGATCGCGGGTCCGTCGAACTTCCTGCCGCGGTTCGTCAACTCGCTGGTCATTGCTTTCGGCTCCACTTTCCTGGCTGTCTTCCTGGGCACGCTCGCCGCCTACGGCTTCTCCCGCTTCAGGGTGCCGCTCGCCGACGACCTGCTGTTCTTCATCCTGTCGACGCGGATGATGCCGCCCATCGCCGTCGCCATCCCGATCTATTTGATGTATCGCGAGCTCGGTCTGTCGGACACGGCGCTCGGCATGATCCTGCTCTATACCGCCGTTAACGTCTCGCTCGCCGTCTGGCTGCTCAAGGGCTTCATCGACGAGATCCCGCGCGAATACGAGGAAGCGGCGATGATCGACGGCTATTCGAGGCTGCAGGCCTTCCGCAAGGTCGTGCTGCCGCAGGCGACCACCGGTATCGCCGCTACCTCGATCTTTTGCTTGATCTTCGCGTGGAACGAATATGCCTTCGCCGCCCTTCTGACGTCGGGCGAGGCCCAGACCGCGCCACCCTTCATTCCGACAATCATCGGTGAAGGCGGGCAGGATTGGCCCGCCGTCGCCGCCGGCACGACGATCTTCCTGATCCCGATCCTCGTTTTCACCATTCTCCTGCGCAAGCAACTGCTGCGCGGCATCACCTTCGGAGCCGTCCGCAAATGAGCCACCTGATCGAAACACGCACCCGCACCCCTGCCCGCCCGAAACGGCCGTTCTTCCTGCGCCGCGGTCCGATGGAAAACATCGCCACGGTGCTGATCGGGCTCGGTTTTCTGATGCTGTTCCAGCCCTTCCTGCTGGTGCTCTACACCTATTCGCTGGTGATCCTGCTCGTGGGCACCTTCATGTTCATCATCGTCTCGAAATTCCCGGAGTGAACCATGGCGGACATCCGGATCGAAAATCTTCGCAAGGAATTCGGCAGCTTCGTGGCCGTTCAGGATTCGAGCTTCACCGTTCATGATGGCGAGTTCCTGGCGTTGCTCGGACCTTCCGGCTGCGGCAAGACAACGACGCTTCGCATGATCGCCGGCCTGGAGTTGCCCAGCAGCGGCAAGATCCATCTCGACGGTGAGGACGTCACCTTCAATCGCGCCAGCGCCCGCGACATCGCCTTCGTCTTCCAGCTCTTTGCGCTCTACCCGCATATGAATGTGCGCAAAAACATCGGCTTCCCGCTGCTGTCGCAGGGCATGCCCAAGGCCGAGATCCGTCAGCGCGTCGAAGAGACCGCCCGTCTGCTGCAGATCGATCATATTCTCAACCGCTCGGTCTCGGGCCTTGCCGGCGGCGACCGGCAGCGCGTGGCGCTCGGCCGCGCCATCGTCCGCCGCCCGAAATGCTTCCTGATGGACGAGCCGCTTGGTACGCTCGACGCCGAGTTTCGCGAGATCATGGTCCACGAGTTGCGCGAACTGCACAACCGTATCCATGCCACCACCGTCTACGTCACCCACGACCAGCACGAGGCGATGGCGATGGCCGACAAGATCGCCGTGATGAACCACGGCGTCATCGAGCAGTTCGGCACGCCGCAGGAAATCTACGCCAAGCCGGCGACCATGTATGTCGCCGATTTCATCGGCTC